>JAJDVC010000218.1 GCA_022826305.1 Gammaproteobacteria bacterium
GGCCTGCCAGGCTTTCGACGACCTTGTCCGGAGCTGCCGGGGCAAGTACCCGAAAGCGCGACCCGGAGCCTGGCAAGGGACCGGCAGGAACTGATGGCGTTCCATTCATTCCCGGCCCGGCATTGGGCGAGTATCCGTACCACCAGTCCCATCGAGTCGACCTTCGCGACCATCCGTCACCGGACCCGGCGCTCCAAGGGTTGCCTGAGCCGCGATGGCACACTCGGCATGATGTTCAAACTCGCACAGTGTGCCGAAAACAGATGGCAGCGACTGCGGGGGTTCGATTACCTCGCCAGGGTCATTCGCGGGGTCCCATCTGAAAACGGCATGGAGCAGAATCACGATACTGTCAATCAATCCCGGACCGCCTGAGTCTCTTCGGCCATACACCACTTTCGGTTATAGCTCTTTAAAAACTTCTGTTTAGCTGTTGACTGCCTGTCCGACTGCAGCCCCTTGCAATAGTCCCATTTTGGGACTACTATCTGTACATGAGGGTCATTGCTGTATCAACGCTCAAGGCCTTTTGGGAAGAGAACCCCGAATATTCAGATGCGGCAGATTCTGCATTGGCCTGGTACCGGCATGTACTGGCAGCCGATTGGAAGATTCCTGCAGACGTGAAACGAGACTACAGGAACGCCAGTATCCTCAAAGATGGCAGGGTTGTATTCAATATCGCCGGTAACAAATACCGGTTGGTCGTATGGATCAATTATGCATATCAAGTGATTTATATTCGCTTCATCGGCACACATGCTCAATACGACAAAATCGATGCTCAAACCGTTTGACGCTGGAGGTGAAAGCATGAACATCAGACCTATCAAAACAGACATCGATTATCGTGCGGCACTCAAGGAAATTGAAGCCCTGATGTCGGCTGCCCCTGATTCACCGGAAGGAGAAAAGCTGGATGTGCTGGTCACACTAGTTGAGGCCTATGAAACCAAACGATACCCAATGGATTTGCCAGACCCCGTGGAGGCCATCAAATTTGAAATGGAAAGAAAGGGCCTGACGGTAAAGGACCTTGAACCGATGATTGGCAAGAGCAATCGCGTGTATGAGGTCCTTAACCACAAACGTTCACTGACACTTGAAATGATTCGGAAACTGCACCACGAACTCGGCATCCCGGCGGAATCACTGATCAAGCCTCCGCAGGCACATGTTTAGTTATAGAATGTGGTCTTGTGCTTTAGGTGCCTGCGCACCAAGACGCTGGTTTGAAGGAGAATCAACGGGTAACTACATCTTCTATTTTTAGTAGTACGTAAAGTAATACTTTGCTATTTCTACAAATACAAAATATCTGATAGATCAAGGGGATATCTTGCAGGTTCGATTCCCGCCACCTCGACAATCTTGAGAGTCATGTCTTCCTGCCAACCTGCCAGCATGACGATATTGGCGACAGCAGGAAAGCGTTCGGACATGCGGACGGAATCAGGCTGATCGGTCAGGTTGGACAATGTTTCCGGATCAGCCCTGTCGACAATGGCAAGCAGACAGGTGCTTTCCCTGAGATGAAAATCAATGTGCATGTGTTGCACGCTATTGTGTCCTACTCATCAAGCGCAGTTCTTTCAGGTTCATTATCGCTTGAATCTCCCTGTCTGCGGTTTGACACTCGAGACCGCCCGGTCATCCTGTAAGATATCCGGTGACTCCTTGCTGATGGCTTCGGAGAGACCGCGCAGGTTCCTGGCAACTATCGTCTTGTAGTGATCGACCTCGGTACGCAATTCCTCGAAGATGGCTTCATGCTGGGACACTTCTTCAACCAGACCGGCCGATTGCCGGATCATCTTCCTGAGCGCACCTGCCCGAGCCTTGATTGCCGTAATTGATTCTTTCCCCGGGAATCCGGTCCAGCGCAGCCTCATCCTCAGCCTCCAGCTACAGGGAGACAAGGTATGCGCACTCCCTTCTGGAAGCCATCTCACCACAAGTATTTCGTGGTCGGGATCATGATGGAGCGAGTTGCGGGAAAACCGGGAAGTTTTCGAAATGATGCTCATGGCGGGTGATGGTACGGTGGCAGTTCTGCAACCATGCGAACAGGCGCTCGATCTTTCCGGTGCCGGTATCGACGCAGCACCCGCCCACCCTGAGTCTTCGGCTTCCTGCGGATTGTCGAGGATCTCGGCCACATCAGGACGAAGTCGTTTCTCAAGGTTTGCAGACGGGTTCAGGATAGCGGGAAATCCGGATGCCGGGGAGGCCGGATTGCGGCAGGTGTTTTACTTCCCATGCCCGTGAACAATCCATTGATGCAGGGCGATTTGTGCTACCCGAAATCCGGGCCATTGCAATAATCCGGGCCGGGACAAAGATGGCAACGAGGCACTGTCACCGTCATGCCGGTCAAGGAATCCGCCAATCCTCGTCATTCCAGATGCCGGTTTTCACGAATATCCTGACGGTTTTCCTGTGATCGGAACATCTGGATTACTCCTGCTGTCTTTTCTGGTACTACCCGCTTCATGGCATAATCAATATTTTCCCTCTACTGAAAGATCAGGGCTTTTTTACCTGCGCTGCATCAACCGGAGGTTGTCCAAATGCTCATAGGTGTGCCGAAAGAAATCAAGAATCATGAATATCGGGTAGGGCTGACCCCGACCAGCGTTCGCGAACTGTCCAAGCACGGTCATGAGGTGATTGTCGAGTCCGATGCAGGCCGGGGAATCGGGGCCGCAAATGCGCAATACAGCGATGCCGGAGCCAGCGTCGTGGACACGGCCGAGGAAATCTTTGCCCGGGCGGAGATGATCGTAAAGGTCAAGGAACCGCAGGCGACCGAGCGGGCCCTGCTGCGTGAAGGGCAGGTTCTGTACACCTACCTGCACCTTGCGCCGGATCCGGAGCAGACCCGGGACCTGATGAAAAGCGGAGCAACCTGCATCGCCTATGAAACCGTCACCTCGCCGCTGGGAGGACTGCCGTTGCTTGCCCCCATGTCCAAGGTGGCGGGCAGAATGTCGATTCAGGCAGGCGCCTACTGCCTGGAGCACCCGCATGGCGGACTTGGCATGCTGCTCGGCGGGGTGCCGGGAGTCGATCCTGCAAAAGTCGTCGTGCTCGGCGCGGGCGTCGTGGGTACTCACGCAACGCACATCGCCGTCGGCATGGGCGCGGACATCTGGGTGATCGATAACAGCTCCATTGCAATCGAGAGGCACTGGCAACACTTCGGCCGATCAACCAATTCAGTTTTCTCGACCGCAGACGCCCTCGAGAAGCATGTGCTGGAAGCCGACCTAGTGATCGGCGGCGTACTCATACCGGGAGCCGAGGCCCCGAAGCTGATTACCGCTGAAATGGTGAAGAACATGAAGCCCGGCTCGGTTATCGTGGACGTCGCCATTGATCAGGGCGGATGTTGCGAAACATCACGCCCGACCACCCACGAATCGCCTACCTATGTCGTGGACGATGTTGTACACTACTGCGTCGCAAACATGCCTGGCGGCGTCCCGAGAACCTCGACCTTCGCGCTGAACAATGTCACCCTGCCCTTTGCCATTGATCTGGCTGACAAGGGTCCGAGGCAGGCACTGCTTGACGATGCACACCTGCGAAACGGGCTGAATGTTCATGCGGGGCGGATCACCTGCAGGGAAGTGGCTGACGATCTCGGTTACGAATACGCGGATCCGGTCAGGATGCTTGACTCCTGACACCAGCATGCCAGAGAGACTCAACCAATCCCAACCAACACCTGAGAGGTAGCACATGGCTAGAATGACCCCTTCTGAAGCATTTGTCGAAACGCTTGCGGCCAACGGTGTAACGGAAATATTCGGCATAATGGGCTCGGCCTTCATGGATGCGATGGACATCTTCGCTCCGGCCGGGATCCAGTTGATTCCTGTCGTGCATGAGCAGGGTGCGGCGCACATGGCGGACGGCTATTCCCGGGTCAGCGGGCGCCATGGCGTGGTGATCGGGCAGAACGGCCCCGGAATCAGCAACTGCGTGACGGCCATAGCCGCCGCCTACTGGGCGCATTCGCCGGTCGTCATGATCACGCCGGAAACCGGAACCATGGGACAGGGGCTCGGAGGGTTTCAGGAGGCCAATCAGCTTCCCATGTTCCAGGAGTTCGTCAAGTACCAGGGGCACGTCAACAACCCCAGACGCATGGCGGAATACACAGCCCGATGCTTTGACCGCGCCATGTCGGAAATGGGTCCCACGCAGTTGAACATCCCCCGGGACTATTTCTATGGGGATATTGATGTGGAGATTCCACAACCCATGCGCCTGGACCGCGGACCCGGAGGCGAGGACTCCCTGAATCGCGCGGCCGAGGCCCTGCAGACTGCGCGGTTCCCGGTCATCGTCTCCGGCGGCGGCGTAGTCATGGCCGATGCCGTCGAGGATTGCCGGGCACTGGCTGAAAGGCTGGGAGCGGCAGTCGTCAACAGCTATCTGCATAATGACTCTTTCCCGGCCAGCCATCCGCTTTGGTGCGGACCGCTCGGCTATCAGGGCTCGAAAGCGGCGATGTCGCTGATCAGCAAGGCTGATGTCGTGATCGCGCTTGGAACACGTCTCGGTCCGTTCGGCACGCTGCCCCAGTACGGTATCGATTACTGGCCGAAGGATGCGAAAATCATACAGATCGACGCCGATCACAAGATGCTGGGACTGGTCAAGCAGATCGATGTGGGAATCTGTGGCGATGCAGGGTCTGCAGCCCGGGCGCTTTTGAGCAGGCTCGATAACCGGGCACTGGCGTGCGACGCCAGCAAGCAGGAACGGGCTGAAACCATCGCCAGCGAAAAGTCAGCCTGGGAACAGGAACTTGAGGGATGGATTCATGAGAAGGATGACTACAGCCTGGACATGATCAAGGAACAGGGCGAGGAACCGGGTAGCTGGCTGCATCCGCGCCAGGTACTGCGGGAACTGGAAAAAGCCATGCCGAAAGACGTGATGGTTTCCACCGACATCGGGAACATCAATGCAATCGCAAACAGCTACCTGCGGTTTGAACGCTCAAGAAGCTTTCTTGCTCCAATGAGCTGGGGAAACTGCGGATATTCCCTGCCAACGATGATCGGCGCGAAATGCGCCGCACCGGACCGGCCGGCCGTGGCCTACTCGGGTGACGGCGCCTGGGCAATGAGCTGTGCGGAGATCATGACCTCGGTGCGTCACAACATCCCGGTTACCGGCGTGGTGTTCCACAACCGGCAGTGGGGAGCGGAAAAGAAGAATCAGGTGGATTTCTATGACCGCCGGTTCGTTGCGGGAGAACTGGACAACAAGAGCTTCGCCGGTATCGGCAAGGCCATGGGGACCGAAGGAATCGTGGTGGATCGCCTTGAAGATGTGGGACCGGCGCTCGCACGGGCCGTCGACATGCAGATGAACGACGGAAAATCGACGGTGGTTGAAATCATGTGTACCCGGGAACTCGGCGATCCATTTCGGCGGGACGCGCTTTCAAAGCCGGTTCGACACCTCCCCAAGTACAGGGACTACGTCTAACCGCCTTGTCCCTGAAGCTGTTCCGGAAAGAGTCCCGGGAACACTCCCGGCAAAGCACGGTTTCAGGCACGGCGAGCGGAGTTGATGTCGGTCTTTGATCACATAACGCCCGCAGCACAGGCTGCGCGCAGGACCATCGTCCTGCCGGAAGGCCACGACTTCCGGATCGTGGAAGCTGCTGCAGCGATCGTGGAACAGGGGATCGCCGATATCCTGTTGCTCGGCGAACCGCAGGCGTGTTCCGGCATTGCCCGCAATCTCGGTATCAGCCCGGGGCTGCTGAATATCGTCGACCCCGACAACGATGACCGGCATGAATCCTATGCCCAGGCGTTGCTGGAACTCAGGCATCACAAGGGCATGACCCTGGAGAGTGCCCGACAGGCCGTGCGAAACCCGCTGATGTTCGGCACGATGATGGTCCGCCACGGCAGTGCGGACGGATATGTGGCCGGCGCAGCAAACACGACAGGCGATGTCCTGCGTGCAGCCCTGCAGGTAATCGGAATGGCTCCACACTGCAGACTGGTCTCAAGCTTCTTCATCATGGAGCACGAATTGCCCCATCAGGCAATCCAGGGCACGGTGCTGTATGCGGATTGCGCCATGGTTATCGAGCCCGGTGCCGAGGAATTGGCGGAGATCGCGATAACCACGGCACAAAGTGCCGTCAATCTGCTTGGCATGGATCCGGTTGTCGCACTGCTTTCCTTTTCGACGGCAGGCAGCGCCAGTCATCCGAAAGTGTCGAAGGTACAGGATGCCGGCGCCATCATCGCCCGTTCAAGGCCGGATCTGAAGACAATGGCTGAAGTGCAGTTCGACGCTGCCCTGGTTCAGGATATCCTGGCAAGCAAGGCGCCCGGCATCAAGACCCGCTCGCCGGCGAACATACTCGTGTTTCCGGAACTGCAATCCGCCAATATCGGCTACAAGATCGCCGAGCGTATCGGCGGCGTCACGGCGACCGGTCCCATCCTGCAGGGGCTTGCCAGACCAGTCAACGATCTTTCCAGGGGATGCTCCGTGCAGGACATCATCCGGCTGGTTACGATAACCGCTGTCCAGGCACAGGAGACACGACATGATTGTTGAATTCCGATCCGTCTACCTGAAAAAACGCTTTCCCCTTACCATCAGCAGGCGAACAAGTCATGGGGGAAACAACCTGTTCGTCTCGGTTACCCGGGATGATGTGACCGGATGGGGAGAGCTGTCTCCCGGCGGGTCGGAAGGCGCCGGGACAGCGGAAATTGCACAGTCGGCACTGGAATCCTTCATATCCCGGGAAGGGCAAACGGAACGGCCGATTCACGACATGTGGGCACAGGCCATGGGACAGGGGGTTCCGGCGTGCGCCATGGCGGGACTGGATACGGCCCTGTGGGACTGGCTCGCAAAGACGGCAGGCCTGCCACTCTACCGACTGCTCGGTCTTGGCAAGCCGGTCGTGCCCACCTCGATCACCATCGGCATCGCACCTCCCGAGACTGTCCGCGAGCGCGTTCCGCAGCTACTGCATGAGACCGGCATCCGGGTGCTCAAGATCAAGCTGGGAGCCCCGGCAGGCATCGAGGCCGACCAAGCCATGTTCATGCAGGTGGTCGAAAGTGCCAGACGCCATCAGGTGGCCTTGCGGGTCGATGCCAACGGCGGCTGGAACACCAAAGAGGCACTGTACATGATGAAGTGGCTGGCAGAACGCGGCGCAGAATACGTGGAACAGCCGTTGCCGGAAGGACAGGAAGATGAACTGGCAATCCTGTTCAGGAACCGCGCGCTACCGGTTTTCATTGACGAGTCATGCCGTTTTTCCCATGATGTTCCAAAATGGGCGCACATGGTGGACGGCGTAAATCTCAAGCTCATGAAATGCGGTGGCATCACCGAAGCATTACGGATCATTGCCACAGCCCGGGCATTCGGACTGAAGACGATGATCGGGTGCATGGGGGAGTCCTCCATGTCCATATCCGCCAGCGCAGCGATTTCCGCACTGATTGACCATGTCGACCTCGATGCGCACCTGAACCTTGATCCTGACCCATGCACGGGTGCCCGCCTGATTGACGGAATCGTGACACCGAACGACCTGCCGGGCCACGGTGCAAGCCTTTGCGAACCCCCCGGAACACCGTGCTGACACCCGATCTGAAACTGGCCATATACATGGAGGCAAACCTGGATTCCGACTACGGAAAGATGGGTTTCGGGGTGATGCGCTTCAGCCCGAACGAGATTCTGTGTATCGTGGATTCGGTTCATGCCGGCAAGACCGTGAGCACAGTCTGCGATCTGCCGTTCGACTATCCCGTGGTAGCCGGTATCAAGGAGGCCGCGAACCTCGGCGCACAGGTCCTGATACTCGGCACCGCTCCGTCCGGAGGCCAGGTACCGGAAGCCTGGCATACGCCGCTTCGGCTTGCACTGGAATCCGGCCTGAATCTGGTGAACGGACTGCACGATCCTCTGAACAACCGTTTCGGGCACATGCTCCGTGACGGCCAGTGGATATGGGATGTGCGCCAGCCGTCCTTCACGCCCGAAATCGCCCAGGCAAGGGCAGCCGCCCTGACCAACCGGCGTGTATTGATGATCGGCACCGACATGGCCATCGGCAAGATGACGGCCGGACTCGAGATCCACAGGTGGATTCGGCAAAACGCCGAAGGGATCAGCAGTGAATTCCTGGCAACCGGACAGATCGGCATGACCGTTACCGGGAAAGGCATCCCGCTTGATGCATTCAAGCTGGATCACGCATGCGGGGCGGTGGAAGCCATGGTCATGAACGCCGCCCACGCCGACATCGTGTTTATCGAGGGACAGGGATCCCTCCTGCATCCGGGCAGTTCCGCCACCCTCTCCCTGATGCGCGGTTCCTGCGCCACTCACCTGATCATGTGCCATCGTGCAGGGATGACGCATCTGCGCAAGCCTGATCATGTGTCACTGCCCGCACTCGGGGATTTCATTCGGTTGAATGAAGATGTTGCATCGGCAGCCGGTTCCCTGACCCCGGCGAAAACCATCGGTATCGCACTCAACACTTCCGGACTGCAGGACTCCGATGCCCGGTCGGAAATCGACCGGCTTGAATCGGAAACAGGTCTGCCGGTAGAGGATGTCGTCCGCTTCGGAGCCGGGAAGCTCGGCAGATTACTGGTCTGACAGGAGAAAGAGGACAGACCAGTCTGGGGCATCCATCCGGGTTGTCCATTGCCGGATGTCCCGCCACTATCCGGATTACGGATTCCATCAGGCGGCGAATCGGGTAACTTCCGGGCAGTCAGAACCACTTCCGCCAATATTCATGGATGAACTTGCAGGTAGTACCCGGGCCGGGATCATCGGGCGGCGGGCATTGTTGCCGCAGCGGATGCGGTCTCCTGATGGCCGGTATTCGTGTTATGATGCCGTCATGCTTTCTGTCCAGACATGATTGATGAACCGTCTCAAGCTTCCTATCGGCATCCAGTCCTTCCGGACCATCCGGGAGGAAGGCTACTACCATGTCGACAACACCCCCCAGATCCGGGAACTGACCGACAGGGGATTCTATTACTTCCTCTCCCGTCCGTACGGGTTCGGCAAGAGCCTGCTGGTCGATACCCTGCGGGAACTGTTCGAGGGCAACGAACCCCTGTTCCGGGGTCTCGACATCCACCAGCACTGGGACTGGTCCACCCAGTATCAGGTGGTACGACTGGGTTTCGACGGGAAGTACGACGAACCGGCTGACATAGAAGCCGATCTCGTCGATCAGCTGCAAGTCGTGGAACGTGATCTCGGCATCGATCCACCGAAATCGTTCGACAAGGCCTCATCGCGATTCATGTATCTGCTGAGCACACTGGACCGGTCCGTGGTGCTGGTGGACGACTACGACAAGCCGCTTCTGGATGTCATCGACAAGCCCGAAATGGCGAAGGCGATCCGGGACTACCTGATGGGGTTCTATGGGATCATAAAGGGCAGTGGTCGAAACGCCCGCTTCGTTCTGCTTACCGGGGTAAACATGCTTCCCCGGGCAAGCATGTTTTCCGGGCTCAACCATCTTCTGAATGTCAGCCTCGACCCCGCCTACGCCACGATCTGCGGCTACACGGATCGCGATCTGGACACGGTGTTCGCTCCGGAACTGCCGGGGCTGGACCGGGACGAAATCCGCAGATGGTACAACGGCTACCACTGGCTGGGCGATGAGAGGGTCTACAATCCGTTCGCCCTGTTGCAACTGTTCCGGAAGCGCGAGTTCGAACCCTACTGGTTCGAGGCGCAATCCTCCACCCACCTGTTCCGCAGGATGATGGACCGGAACATCTGTCCGATGGCGCTGGAGAACCGCGTTGTGGATCAGTCGCTGATTTCGAAATTCGACCCCGAAGACCCATACCTCGAGGCGCAGTTGTTCCAGGCCGGTCATCTGACCATCGTGGAGAAAGATCAGGACCGGTTCATGCCCCGCTACACCATCGATTGTCCCAACTTCGAGGTGCGGTACGGCCTCAACCGCAGTCTGCTCTCGTTTCTCGGCCAGGAGGACGAGACGGTGTCGGATTGCGGGAAGGATCTCGTCCGACTACTTGCCGAGAACGACGCCGCAGGGTTTGCCAATCGCCTCGGATCATTCTTTGCCGGAATTCCCTGCCGATGGCAGGATACGAAGAAGCCTGTCCGTTACGACATGTGGTACGCCGGAATGCTGTACTCCTGTTTTCAGACCGTCGGGCTGGACATCCGGGTGGAGGATCATACCGGATACGGTCCCACCGACATGGATATGGCGGTGTTTCATGATGGTCGGGGGTTCGTGTTCGGGTTCGGAATGGCCGAAGAGGCCGATGACCGGGATTCGGCAGTACATGGGATTATCGAGAAGATGCGGGAGCGCGACTACGCCGGCAAGTACCGGGATCGGGGTGTTCCGGTCCATCTCGTGGGGATCGCGATCAGTACCCGGGAACGAAATCCGGCAGCGGTTGAAATGCTCCCTGCCTGATCTCCCGACCGGAATGGCGCAATCGTTCCGGATGGCGGGATTCTTCGGAGACTCCCGGGAACCGGGGATCTGACCCGGATATTTCACGAGCGAAGTCGAAACGGTTCGCAAGGTGTCATGGCCACGACGAGGCTTCCGGCATCCGGGTTTTCTTCATGATCGGGTTCCAGGGGGCGATTTCGCGGATTTCGGACACACCTGTCCCCACCCTCGCTGTTCGTCAACATGCCGGGCATCCCATCGCCGTCAGGACACGTCCAGCCGAATAGCTACCACCCGGAACAACGACCGTCACGAACAGGCGCTACCGGACAGCAGCTCACGTCTCATCCCTCGGTTCCATAGCCCGAACATTGCATGAGCATCGGGAAGTCGTGCGACCCGGAATGCGACCGCGCCCGCAATTCGGCAAACCGCTTCGATTGAGTTTCCCGGCCCTGTGCATCTCATCGAAAACCATGGTCCGTGACCAGTACGCGACTGGCAAGCTGGTCACCGCGAACATCCTGGTCGACGTCGGCTCTGAAACTGGAGTGCGCCGATCCGGTACAGGTTCGGGGGCGACAGGGTCATCCCCTCTTCATCCTTCAATCCGTGGGCGTGACCGTTTCCAATAACCTTTCCGGTTTTCAGGGTGCGGACCGTTATCGGTTCCGGGGCTGATCGAATCGGGACCCGGGAAAGGCCCGGGGCTGATCTGGCCCGCGAAGGTTTCCGTGACCCCGGCTTCCGCTTCCACCTCCCCCATCCGGGCGACATCGGTCTGCAGTGTCTGCCCCGACCTCCGCAATCCGCCTCCAGATCGACGCAATCTCCACCCTCACCTTTCCGTTATCCTTCCGGATACATCGTTCCGCGTTTCCGGGACAGCATATCCGGCAGTCTGCCCAGACCATGTTCGAACGGGTATTCCTGCGCCTCCATTTCCACCACCAGTTCACTCCGGCGGGCCAGAACCCGGGACCGGTCCTCAAGATCCCCGGTTGCCGGGTTCGTCCGATCCGCTCCTCGTACTGCTTCACCCGCCCTTCCGGGGACTGGGCAAGAAGGTGGAAATGCCGGTTCGTCAGGGGTAATATCGGAAATTTGCGAGATTGGAAATTCCGGAAGGGAACGACCATCCGATCATTCCGGCACGGCAGGCAATGAGAGACGGGATACTCCGGTTCATGCGAGAACACATTGGACATGGCGGGAATCCGCCATGCCGGACATTCCTGATATCCGGCATGATCTGCCTGATGGCGGGGGCCTGGTGTCATGTCGGACATGCGGACGAAAGAATCGATGTCGGCATCGTGGTGGATGGTGACGGACCGACCCTTCGGGAGGTCGTCGAACTGTTCATGGGGGAGGTTTCCGCACTGACCGACGGGGAATTCGACGTTCGCCTCGAAGAATCCAGAATTCTTGCGGGAAACTGGTCCGTGGACGGCGTGGAAGACGCCTTCGACACCCTGTATGACGATCGGGAGGTCGACCTCGTGCTGGCGCTGGGTTTCGTGTCCAGCACCGTTGCGGCTCGAATGGACGACCATCCGAAGCCGACGTTTGCACCGATGGTTCTGGATTCCGACCTGTCTCCTCTGGTCCGATCGGGTGGTTCCGGCGGCACCTCCAATCTCAGCTATCTGGTGGAAGAGGTCCGTTTCGCCGAAGAGGTGGAGGCTTTTCTGGAAATCGTCCGTTTCCGGAAGCTGGCACTGTTGCTGGAGAAGTCCGTTCACGATGCCATTCCCGGGCTGGCGATCAGGGGTGTCGAGCTGGCATCGGAACTCGGCATTGATCTGGTGTTCGTTCTCCAGACAGACCCGGAGGAGGATGTGGTCTCGCGGATACCCGGAGATACCGATGCAGTCATGATCGGGCCGCTTCCACAGACGGATTCGGCCGGCATCCGGCGGATCGCCGGAGAACTGACCGCTCTCGGTCTGCCGAGCTACAGCCTGGTCGGAACCGCTCCGGTGGTCCACCACGGCGTACTTGCGGCCTCGGTTCCCGATTCCGACTGGATACGCCTTGCCCGCCGCAATGCGCTCAATGTCCAGGCGGTGCTTCTTGGAGAACGTGCTGGTGATCAGGAGGAGTCATTTCGACGCAACCGACAACTGACGATCAACATGGAGACTGCCGGAAGGCTCGGCATCTCCCCTCGTTTCGATGTCCTGGGCGTTGCGAACCTGATTGGCGGGGATCCGGTACCGGCCGGCCGCCGGTGGAGTCTGTCCGCGGTGGCGAAAGAGGCGCTGGCCGCCAACCCGAACATCCGCGCGGGTGTTGCCGCCCTGGCGGCGGATGCCCAGCGGGAGGTTGCGGCCAGTTCCCGCCTCGGGACCCAGATTCATGCCCAGACCGGGGCGATGCTGCTTGATGACGGTTCGACAGCAGTCCGGTCCGGCCGGTCTGCGGAGCGAACCACAACCATGCGGCTGCAGGCCACCCGGATCCTCTATTCGGAGTCGGCTTCGGCCTCCGTCGAAGTGGAACATCATCGGCAGCGATCCCGGGTCGCGGCGCAGCGATCCCGTGAACTGGATGTGGTGGAGGCCGCCAGCATCGGGTTTCTCCGGGTCCTGAAAGCCAGCACGGCAGTGGATATCCGTCGCCGCGCCCTGGTGCTTTCCCGCACCAACCTCGACCTTGCCCGGGACCGGATGCGGTTCGGCTCTTCTCGGGCATCGGACGTCTTCCGGTGGGAAAGCGAGGTGGCTTCGGCGCGGCGGGCCCTGCTGGCCGCCGGAGCGGTCAGGGAGCAGGCCATGAACGCCCTGAACCGGCTGTTGCACCGCCCGATCACCGAGCGCTTCTCGACCGAACCCGCCAGCTTGTCGGATCCTTCCTTGCTGGTGAGCCGGGACGGCCTGCTGTCACTGATCGACAACCAGCGCGCAGTGGATGCGATGGGCAAGGTCCTTGTTGCCGACGGACTGGTCAATGCGCCGGAACTGCACCGGATTGCGGTCGAGACCGCAGCGGTCGAACGACAACTCCGATCCGACAGGAAGGCCAGGTGGAGTCCCGAGGTGCGGTTGTCCAGTCAGGCCAGCCATGTGCTTGGAGAGCATGGCAGGTCCATGAGTTCCCTGGAAGGACAGACCGACTGGCAGATCACCCTCGACCTCACCCTGCCGCTTCATCTGGGTGGGCGGCGCAAATCCGATATCGCCAGGGGGGTGCATACCCTGCATGCCCTGGAATTGCAGGAACTGGCGGAACGGGCACGGATCGAAGAGGCCATCCGATCCGGCCTGCATGCAGTGCAGGCCAGCTATGCGGCCATCGATCTCGCCGCCACTGCGGCGGATGCGGCGGAAAGGAACCTCGCCCTGATCCAGGACCGCTACGAAAGGGGCACGACATCCATCATCGACTATCTGGACGCCCGTGACGCCTTTCTGGATGCGGATCGTGGCGCTGCCGACGCCGTGTACGATTTCCTGATCGACCTGATGACCCTCCAGCGGGCGACAGGGGCATTCGACTTCTTTCTCGACGCCGCCTCCATGGACGCCATGGCGGAGCGTATCCGGCGGAAGGTTGCCGACGGATCATGAAATCGGAAATGCATCCTGTTCGCTGGGCGGACCTGCGCCCGATCCATCGAGCGGAAAGCGACTGGTGGGCGCGCACGGGTCGTCCATCCACCGTATCCGTCTGTCGGCTACTCGGCTTCGGTTGCATGGCCGTTTTGATGCTGGCCGGGTGTGAGCCGGAACGGCAGGAACAGTCGAAACCTCCTCTTCGTACCGTGCGCCATGTCACCGTGATGCCGGAACCAGACAGCCGCATCCGCTCCTTCGACGGCGTGTCTCGTGCTGCCGAGCAGGCCCGCCTGAGCTTCCGGGTCGCCGGAACCATCCAGCGACTGGATGTGATGGTAGGGGACAGGACGCTTGAAGGGGAGGTCATCGCCGTGCTGGATCCGTCGGGCTTCCGACTCCAGTTGCAGCAGGCGGAGGCGGACCGGCTACGGGCGCAGGCGGAGCGGAGGAATGCCGACGCGAACTACGAACGGATCAGGAAGCTGTACGCCAACCGGAGCACTTCCCGGAAGGAACTGGATGCCGCCCGATCTGCTGCGGAGTCCGCTGACGCCCTGTCCCAGGCAGCTTCCCGGGCCGTGGACCTGGCCGAACTCAACCTTTCCCATGCCACCCTGAAGTCACGGCGGGATTGTTCCGTGGCGGAGGTCCGGGCGGATGTCGGGGAGAACGTCAGTCCGGGGCAACCGGTGGTGGAGGTCAACTGCGGAAACCTTCTGGAGGTCGCCATCACGGTTCCCGAGTCTGCTGTTGCGGACATGGTCCCGGGGCTTGTCGGAGAGATCGTCTTCGACTCCCTTCCGGAGCGTGCCTACTCCGGGACGGTATCCGAGGTGGGAGTCGCCGACACCGGCGCAGCCTTCCCGGTCGTATTGCGTCTGGACAACGCGGATGGTGCGCGCCCCGGCCTTGCCGCCCGGGTGAATTTCTCGTTCCGTCGGGAGGAGGGGGCGGTGGCTGTGCTGCCGACGACATCCGTGGCCGAGGACGAGAGGGGGCGATTTGTCTACACGGTGGTTGACGGTGGCGCTGCCGGTCTGGGGCTGATCCGGCGCAGGCCGGTGGAAGTGGGCGCATTGACCTCCCGGGGGCTGGAAGTGACCTCGGGCATATCCCCTGGCGACCGTGTCGTCACTGCCGGCGTTTCCGTCGTCCGGGATGGCATGAAGGTGCGCATTCCCTGAGCGGCCGGCAATGCCGAGCATCACCGAGTCGGCCATTCGAAACCGTGCCGCCGTTCTCACGCTGGTGGGGCTGGCAATAATCTACGGCGCCGTGGCCTATGTCGGCCTTCCGAAACAGCAGGATCCGGGATATACCATCCGGGCAGCGGTGATCACCGCGCGATTTCCCGGGGCCAGCCCCCTTCGGGTTGAACAGCTGGTCACGAACCGGATCGAACAGGCCATCCAGGAAATGCCGGAGCTCGATCATGTCCTCAGCGATTCCCGGGCGGGATTTTCCTTCATCACTGCCAATTTCAGGGAAATCCACACCGATATGCGACCCATCTTCGACAGACTGCGCCGCAAGGTGGAGGCGGTCGACGACCTGCCCGACGGCGTGCATCCGGTTGTGAACGATGAGTACGGCGATGTCTTCGGCAGCGTATACGCCCTGACTGGCGAGGGATTCGGTCACGACGAGCTTGCGAACATCGCCGAAGAGATTCGTGATCGTCTGCTGCATCTCGACGATGTGGCAAAGGTGTCCCTCCAGGGGATTCGGGAGGAACGGGTCTTTGTCGAATACAATCTGTCGAGACTCCGGGAAATCGGGTTGTCGCCCCACCAGTTGTCGGGAATCCTTGCCGGGATCAACATCATCCGGGGCGGTGGACAGGTGGTGACCGGTCGGGAACGGATCGCGTTGGAGCCTTCCGGGAATCTCGAATCCCTGGAAGACCTGCGGCGGACAGTCATCCAGATCCCCGGCAGCGACCGGATCGTCTACCTTGAGGACATCGTCGACATCCGTCGTGGTCATGCAGACCCCCCGTCGGGGATGGCGCGCTTCAACGGCCGGGAGGCCATAATCATCTCGGTGTCGTTACGGACGGGCGGCAACATCCTGTCGCTCGGCCGGACCCTGGACGATGCGATTCCCCGAATCGAGGCTTCCTATCCTCTCGGCATCCGGCTGACACCGGTCTACCGGGAGGCCGCCGTGGTGGATGCCGGAGTCGGGAACTTCCGCAACAACCTGCTTCAGGCCATCGTCATCGTGGTGGCGATGATGTTGCTGTTTCTCGGAATTCGCACCGGGCTGATCGTCGGCACGCTGGTGCCCACCGCCATCTTCGCCACCTTTTCCGTGATGGGAGTTTTCGGCATCACGATCAACCAGATATCCCTGGCGGCACTCATCATCTCCCTGGGTCTGCTGGTGGACAATGCCATCGTGATCGCGGAAGCCGTCCTCGTGAGGCGGGAACGGGGAGAAAGCGCCACGGATGCCGCAGTGGCCGCGGGTCAGGAAATGGCGATTCCCCTGCTGACCTCCTCCCTGACCACTGCGGCGGCATTCCTGCCGATCTTCCTTGCGGAGTCGGCGGTAGGCGAATACACCGCGGACATCTTCAGAGTGGTCTCGATCTCTCTGCTCTGTTCCTGGTTGCTCTCCCTGTCCCTGATTCCGTTACTGACAATCCTGTATCTGCACACCCGCAGGTCTTCCGGCCCTCCGGACTACAGTTCCGCACTGTACCGTACGTATGATCGTCTGCTCGACCTCTCCCTGAAGAACCGCGTGGCGTTCCTGGCCCTGACCGCTGTCATCTTCTCCAGCGCGATCTGGGCGCTCCAGCTGGTGCCCCGTGTGTTCATCCCCCCGAAGACCGACCCGATCATAAACGGCACCCTGCAGTTGCCCCGGGGCACGGCGATCGCACATACCGCAGGGGTGATGTCGGAAATCGACCGCTTCATCGTCGAGGAACTGCTGGTGGATGACGGTGACGTGTCTGTGGGAGAGCGGACGGAGGAGGCGGGGGAAAAGACGATTCTGGACTGGACCGCATGGATCGGTGAAGGAGCCCCCAGATATACTCTGGGTCTGCATCCCGGGTCCGGCGATCCGGGGATCGTTAACCTGCTGATCAACACCACCGATCACCATACCATACCCCGGACGATTGACCGGTTCCAGGCCTACGCACGGGAGCGGCACCCGGATCTGGATGTCCGGCTTCGCAGGATCGAGAACGGCGTTCCGATTCCTTACCCGGTGGAGATACGGATAAGTGGGGTCGGGATTGACCAGCTCCAGGAACTGGGGGCACCAGTCCGGAGCTGGCTGCAGGAGCACCCGGGAGTGCTTTCCGTGAGAGATGACTGGGGATTGCGCGTCAGGAAGATGAAGGTCGATGTGGACCGGGAAAGAGCCCGTCGTGCAGGAGTCACCAACGACGACATCGCCCTGTCCCTGCGGGCCGGGCTGTCCGGTGTCGAACTGAGCCAGCTTCGGGAGAACGAAGACCTGATACCCATCGTGATGCGTTCGGGATCCGCCGAGCGCACGGACATCGACCGGTTGCGGACCATGCCCATACATGCGCCCGGGGGCGGGTCCGTTCCGCTGGAGCAGGTGGCGGATCTGGAGGTCGCCTGGCAACCGGCCATCATCAAGCGCCGCGACCGGAACCGTACCCTTGCGATCCAGGCCCAGCTGCTTCCGGGCGTCACTGCCGGGGAGGTCAATGAGCGGCTTCTCCCCTGGCTTGGCGAGCATGCCGGATCATGGCCCCCCGGATACGGCTACGAGATCGGCGGTGAGGCAGAGACTTCCGGACAGGCCAATGTCGCCATCGCGAAAAAACTGCCCATTGCGGGGATGATCATCCTGCTCCTCCTGGTGGCCCAGTTCAACAGCCTGAGAAAGCCCGTCATGATTCTGCTGACCATCCCGCTCGGCCTGGTGGGCGTCTCCTTCGGACTGCTGGCATCGGGTTCCGTCTTCGGCTTCTTCGCCATCCTGGGGATCATTGCGCTGTCCGGCATCCTGATCAACAATGCCATCGTCCTGCTGGACCGGATCGACATCGAGATCACGCGGAACGGACTTTCTCCTGCGGAGGCCGTGCCGACCGCCTGCCGGCAGCGGCTACGCCCCATTCTCCTGACCACAGCCACCACCATCGGCGGCATGAGTCCGCTGTGGCTGAGCCATGACCCGATGTTCGGGCCCATGGCCATCAGCATCATGTCCGGCCTGCTGTTCGCCACGCTGCTGACCCTGCTGTTCGTACCGGTGCTCTACACGATCTTCTACCGCATCCGCATGCGGGATTGACCGCGCCCTGGGACGGATCAGCTTCCCGGGGAGGTGCGCCCGAAATCCGGTCATGGCGGAAATCGGACGCTGGAAACCTTGTCGTCGCCTCATGCCACTCACAACCCTGCGGCTGATTCTTCGGCGGCCGATGGTTTTCGTCCCTGGATTTCCGAACCTGGTTGTGGCCTCCATGCCATCAGGCAATGTCCGGGATGGCCCGGCGATGCAGAACACCGGCATGCGGGCATGGTGACATTCGGCCACCGGTTCTTGTGACCACCTGAAGACGGATTTTCCAGGGTCGACTGAAGGGTTCTTCTCCTTGGCGGCTTGCAGGCATCATATCCTGGTTCACGCATGACAATCCGAATGTACAACTTTCAATATGCACCAAAGATTGCTACAATCACCACCATGATCAGGCGCCGGATCACAGACCGATTAATCAAACTGTTCCAGCAGTATCCCTTTGTGACTGTAACCGGACCACGACAATCCGGCAAGACGACGCTTTGTCGTGTCGCTTTTCCAGATCTCGAATATGCCAATCTCGAAGCGCCCGACGTACGGGATTTTGCCGAATCGGATCCACGAGGCTTTCTCAGGCAACTCGGCACGGGAGCCATCATCGATGAGGTCCAGCGTGTCCCCGCGCTTCTGTCCTACCTTCAGGTACTGGCCGACGAGAGGGGTGGCAACGGGCTTTTCGTGCTTGCGGGTAGCGAGCAGTTCAGGCTCTCCGATGCCATCGACCAGTCTCTGGCCGGCCGGACTGCACTGCTCCGCCTGCTGCCTTTCTCTCTGGCTGAACGCCATCAAACCGGAGCAGGTGATGAAGTGGATGAGATTCTCCACTCGGGATTCTATCCCCGTATCCTGGACCAGGGGCTTGATCCGCATCAGGCGTTCGGCGACTACTTCGAAACCTATGTCGAGCGTGATGTACGACGATTGGGGGGAATACGCAACCTGTCCAGTTTTCGACGCTTCGTCCGCTTGTGCGCCGGACGGGTCGGACAACTGGTCAACCTCTCCACGCTCGGTTCGGACGTCGGCGTATCCCATACCACAGCACGGGAATGGCTTTCGTTACTGGAGACGAGCTATATCGTTTTCCAGTTGCAGCCGTTTCATGCCAATATCCGGAAACGTCTGACCAGATCACCCAAGCTCTATTTCCACGATGTCGGGTTGGCCAGCTATCTGATCGGCATCGAGAATCCCGGACAGATCTCGACCCACCCCTTGCGCGGAGCCCTTTTCGAGAATGCGGTGATCTCGGAGGTCCTCAAGCATCGGTTCAATCAGGGTCGCCGCCAGTCCGGCCTTCATTTCTTCCGGGATGCCCGAGGTCTGGAGTGTGATCTCCTGTATGAGACCGGAAACGGTATGGGAGCCATCGAGATAAAATCCGGAGCCACGATTGCTTCAGACTACTTTCAGCCGCTTGATCGTGTTGCCAGCCTGATTCCCGACATCTCGGCCAAGGTCGTCGTATATGGCGGTGCGGCTTGTCAGTTCCGCAACGATTGTGAGATCGTGCCGATGACTGCCCTCAGTGAAGTACTCGAACGATTTGATAGAGGAGTTTCTGCAGACCACCGAAAGGCTGTTGGCGAAGGTCACGGAAGTGAGCCGGAACCAGCGGTGGCTGAAGTATCCGCAACGGCCCCGGGCGCGGGTCGATGACGCCCTGGGTCGGTACGGATGACGATGCGCTTCGAGTGGGGCATCGACAAGGAGGGATGCCTGCAGTATCGCGGGAAAACCGCGGTCACCGAAGAAGGCGCGACACTCGGCGGACGGCACGTCATCCGCACCAGACTGACCGAAAAGCAGGTGGACGGCCTGACCACAGTCCGTTTCTGCAAGCGCCTGGGCAGGGTGGAACAGGCCTTCCGCAGCATGAAGACGGTAGACCTGAAGGTGCGTCCGGTGTTCCACCGGACCGCGGATCGGGTGCGAACCCATGTGTTGCCGTACATGCTCGCGTGCCTGTCGAATGGCACATGTGCAGGAGACTACCCCCGCTGCTGTTCGACGACGAGGAGCTGCCTGTGCAGGGATTCCGTATCCTGCCCGGCTACCCCGCCACCGTCTCCGGGAACCGCATGATCCCGGCTTTCCGGGGTCGGACCCTTCGACATCCGGGGCGACGGACGGGCACGATTCACCCTGCACACTGCATCCGAAGATCCCGACACCTCCCGGCCAACCCTCTGCGGGAAAGGCTGGAGGTCCGGTGTTTCTCCTTTTTCTGAACTCCTTCACTCCGGAAGAGCCCCGCATGAACCTGTCTGCATGCTCCGGACCCGGGATGAAGCGCATCCGCATCATGGCATCGTGCAACGAACTGGATTACGATACTGATTGATCGCCGGAACATCCGCCACGGGACGAGTCCCGTAACTCACAGACTTGACCTGAATTCCCGAAAAAACCTGAACACATGTCACGATATGTCTTGTACGGCGGGCCCATCACCCGTGCCATCATTTGCGAAATGGTGCTGATCAGGACGGGCCTGTACCATGAACTGAGGGAAATAGACCTGTCCAGCCAGGAACATCGGGAACCCCGTTACAAGACCATCAAACCGGCCGGTCTGGTTCCCTCCCTGATCACTCCAGATGGCCAGGTACTTCATGAAACCCCCGCAATCAACCTGTACCTGTCGGAACGGCACCGGATCGAAGCGCTTGCACCGGCCGTCCATGATCGGGACCGCGGAAATTCTCCAGGCGGCCTGTGTTTCATATCAGGTGAACTGGAACCCGCATTCAGGCGTTTCTGCTACCCGCACCGGTACATCATGAGACCGGAAGACGAGGAAGACATGCGCCGGCATTCATTCCAATGGATCATGCATCTCCTGGATACCGTGGATTTGCGCCTGCAGCAGGGCGGTCCCTTTTGCCTGGGGAACCGATTCAGCCTGGTGGACCTGACCCTGGCGTATTGGATCGGTCCGACCGCAGGCAAGCGGGAACTGTCCGCCGCCCCGGCAGTGATCGAGTGCTGCGAGCGAGTGATGCAAATGGAGCCGTTCACGGACAAATTCAACGAGCTGCTCAACCTGTTCGGACAATACGAGGCAAGGAGTCAGGGCGCATGGTTCGGAAGGACTGCCAAACCGGTACCGGGCCGCAGTCCGCCTGAAAATGGCCAGCGCTGTCCGTTTCGGCAACTGAAAGGATCTGGTCCGGTATAATACGG
>JAJDVC010000154.1 GCA_022826305.1 Gammaproteobacteria bacterium
GCTCCCGCACTGGCAACCGCCCCGACGGATCATCGCGGAGATGCCGTTCGGAGATGCCGATCAATCACGGTCGCAATCTGGTCCGGATCATCGAGGTGCACATGATGTCCACCCGTCACGTCGACCCTGGACAGGTCGGCAATCATGCTGATCCGTCCAGCGGTGTTCTCCCTGCCGACCAGAACGCCCCGGCTCGCGACGATCAGCAGAACCGGCGCCACGATCCCGGCCAGGAGCGCCCTCACCCTTCCTTCACTCATGTGGACCGGGGAAGCATGCTTGAGCCGACTGTCGCTCAGAACCAGCACTCCGTCCCCCTTCTTCATGGCGCCCCGACTCAAGAGAATCTCGACGCTTTCCCTGTGGATGCTGCCAGCCGCAAGCCGTTTCTTCACCACTTCGTCCCAGGATGAATAGTATCTTGGCCGACTGCTTTCGCGCCTGACCAGATCCGCCATGGCGCCGCGCAGCCTGGAAACGCTCCGGTCATCACTTCCCGAGACTGGTCCCAGGCCATCTATCAGGACCATCCGGTCAACCCTGCCCGGGAACGCCGCGGCAAAAACGGCCGCGATTCCCGCTCCCAGCGAGTGTCCGACCAGCGTGCACCGGTCCAGCTCCAGCGTTTCAAGCGCATGATACAGATCCCCGGCATAATCGGTAAAATGGTAGGAACAGCCATCGGGACGGGCAGCAGAATGCCCATGTCCGGGCAGGTCCAGGCAGATCCACCGGTACTGCGGCAGGCATTCCGACAGGGGAAGAAAGGACGCTGCGTTATCCAGCCATCCGTGCAGGCAAACCAGGGGCCTCCCGGCCCGCGACCCCGTCTCCAGCCCGCGGAGCGGACCGGTCAGCCCTTCCAGCGTGATTTCCCTGACAGACATGAAGCAGGTCGGGACCGGCCGGAATCACGCGCTTCCGCGAACGGGTCCTGAAGCGGGTTTGTCATTCCCCGGGTTTTCGATTATCTTATGCATATGAATACCTATATATCCCGCTCAATTATTGGATAAACCAATAATCCTGTTCGATGCCGAGACTATAGCATGAATCCAGAGAACGAAGCCGACGACAGCTTTACCCTGACAGACAACGGAACCGGAGAGTCCTGGAAACTCCCCGCACGCACGGGAACCATGGGTAACCGGCTGGTCGACATCAAGTCACTGTACGGCACAACCGGTCTGCTGACCTACGACCCGGGATTCACTTCCACGGCTTCGTGCAAGTCCGACATTACCTTTATCGATGGAGAAAAGGGCATCCTGCTGCACAGGGGTTACTCCATAGCCGACCTGGCTGAAAAGAGCGACTTCATGGAGGTGTGCTACCTGTTGCTGTACGGAGAGCTTCCCACGCCTGAGGAGAAAAACTCCTTCAACACCGATATCAAGCACCACACCCTGATTCACGAACAGCTGGCCCGCTTCTATTCGGGGTTCATGCGTAGCGCGCACCCCATGGCGATCATGGTCGGTGTGGTCGGCGCCCTGTCGGCCTTCTACCATGACAGCACCGACATCACGGATATCGAACAGCGCCGACTTGCCGCCCACCGGCTGATCGCAAAGATGCCGACCATCGGGGCCTGTGCATACAAGTATTCGCTGGGCCTGCCGTTCCCGACACCGCGCAACAACCTGAGCTATGCGGAAAACCTGTTGCAGATGATGTTCTCCAACCCGGCCGAGGACTATGAAATACTGCCAGCCCTGTCCAGGGCAGTAGACCGACTGCTGATCCTGCATGCAGACCATGAGCAGAACGCCTCCACATCGACCGTGCGGCTGGCAGGATCCTCCGGCGCGAATCCCTATGCCTGCATTGCGTCGGGAATCGCCTCGCTGTGGGGGCCGGCCCATGGCGGCGCCAACGAAGCGGTACTGAAGATGCTGGAAGAGATCGGATCGGTCGACCGGATCCGGAAATACATTGCCAAGGCCCAGGACAAGAAAGACCCCTTCAGGCTGATGGGGTTCGGACACCGCGTCTACAAGAACTACGATCCGCGAGCCACGGTCATGCGCAAGAGCTGCCATGAGGTGCTGTCCACGCTCGGCATACAGGATCCGCAACTGGAACTTGCGATGCGCCTTGAGGAAATCGCCCTGAACGATGACTACTTCATCGAGAAGAAACTGTATCCGAATGTGGATTTCTATTCGGGAATCATCATGAAGGCCATGGGATTTCCGACATCGATGTTCACCGTCATGTTCGCGATCGGAAGGACCGTGGGCTGGATTTCGCACTGGAAGGAAATGCTGGTCGACGACGAGCAGAAAATCGGGCGTCCGCGCCAGCTTTACTCGGGGAAAAAGCAACGCAGGCACATCTCCCTGGACCGCCGGGGACATACGGAAAAGAAAATCAGCTGGTCCTGGCTGTGGGGTGGCGGCCGGTAGCCGGCCCGCAACGGACAACAGGACACGAATCCACCTGACGCTCCGGTGCCGGGGAGTGGAGTACAATCCCGACCATGCATGTCTGGGTCTACAAGGGCGACAAGAAGGCGGATACCTATCTGTATCTCGCTGGCCATGACCACTTCGACCGGGTTCCCGAAGCTCTCCTGTCGCTACTCGGGAACCTGTCCCTGGTAGTGGACTTCGACATGCTCGCCAGGAAACGGCTTGCCCGGGTCGATATGGAAACCGCACTCAGCCAGCTCCGGGAAAAGGGCTACTTCCTGCAGCTTCCGCCCGACAGACCTGTCGGCCAGCTTCCATGCTGAGCAAGATCCTGCTGACCATCGCGGTCATCGTGACGGTAATGCTCGTATACCGGACCAAGGCCGCATCGCGGCAACCGACGCCAGCCCAGGACTCCGGATCGCAGGGCTCGCTTCCGGTGCGAGCGGTAGCGGTCGTCATCATCTTCATGCTGGTCGCCGTTTCCTCCGCAGTCTTCTTCTTCAAGTACCAGTCGGATAACCGGATCATCACCATACGCGTAATCTCCGAAGACGGTGCCAGCACGATCTATCAGGCCCGTCAGAAGGCCATCAAGGGCCGGCATTTCAGAACCCTGGACAACCGCAACATTACGCTTGGGGAAAGCGATCGCATGGAAATGGACGGGCCGTGATCCCCAGATCGCCCCCGGTCACCATTGCCCTGGTCGCCCTGTCCCTGATCATCTACCTGCTGATGAACATCGGCCTGCGCACCGATGTGCTGTCGGTGCTGCTGATTTCCGCCTACCACCGGCCGGTGCTGCCGGAAATCCTGCACGGTCACCAGTGGTGGCGGCTGTTCACGCCGATTTTCCTGCATTTCAGTATTTTCCATCTCGTGTTCAACCTGTTGTGGACATGGGAATTCGGGCGTCTGATCGAGTGGCGTAACGGGCCCTGGATGCTGGCCTTTCTGACCGCCATGATAGGTGCGGCATCGAACCTCGTGCAGTTCCTGGACGCCGGACCCCTGTTTGGTGGCCTGTCCGGAGTGATATACGGCTATTTCGGCTACCTGTGGATCCGGGGTCGATTCAGCAGACGTTTCGCCGTCTCCCTCAACCCCGCCGTCGTCAAGCTGATGCTGGGCTGGTTCGTGATCTGCTGGTCAGGCGTTCTCGAGCGCTTCTTCGGAATCCTGGTTGCCAATTCGGCCCACACGGCGGGACTGGCCGCGGGTGCCATGGTCGCTGCCGTGATATGTGCCCACGAGCGCCTGCGAACCTGAAAGGCGCCGGCACATGTGAACCGATTCAGGTGACCGAGCACAGGAACCGGGCGCGAGCCCTGATCAATAGGTGTCCCGGTCCTCGATCACCAGCTCGTCGAGCTTCGACAGGGTCGCACTGAAGTCCTCCCTCTCCCCCCAGCGGGGATAGTGGTGCATCTTGATGTAGGGTCTCGAATTGACTTCCAGCAGGATGCACTCCTGCTCGGTGTACGGGATACCGATTCCCTTCTCGAATATGGCATCAATACCGAGCAGATTGGCATCGAAGAGGCTGACGATGTCCATGAAGAGCCTGCGGTTCCGTTCATGAACGAGGGACATGTCGATGGTTTCCACCACGCCGCCCGTCGCCAACGCCACCCGGTGAAACAGTTCCACCCGCTGCCCCTTTTCCGGAATCGAGGCGAAGGTCATGCCCTGCCCGGAAAGATGCCTGAGAACCTTGTTCGATTTCTGTATCGGGTACATGACGGGATGCAACTGCATTTCTGCCCTGATCCGGTTTTCGGCATCGATCAGCGCCTCGATGCTGTCAATTCCGTTTCCCTCCACGGTCGGGGGATACCGCCTGATTACCGAAACAATGCTGTCCCGACAGGACAGTACCCGGTAGTTCGCGCCGGACAGGTATTGCTCGACAACGGTTGTCGGCCACCAGAACTTTGCCCAGAATATTGCCCTGTACAGTTCCCGCATGGAGCCGATCGGAAAATGGCTTCCCCGTGAAAAACCGCTGACATTGGGCTTGATAACCAGCGGGAATCCGTATTCCCGGGCGAATTTTCGCGCCTCCCCCGGCCAGAAGAACACCCTGCCCGGCGCATGGGGAATGCGGTTTTTCGCAAAGACCTCCCGGCCCTGCAGCTTTGTCCTGCATCCCCGCCTTACTGTCAGGGAGTTATAGTTGCTGCACCCTGCGAGATATTTCCTGCTGACCCATGCGTAAACCAGCCGCTTGAGCCTCTTCATGGCTGCCAGGCACCGATAATGCGCCTGAGCAGCGGTTGCCTGTTGCCGTAAAACGCAGTCCGCAGGAAAACCGGCTTTTCCCTTGCCTGCCGGTCCCGGCCTCGGGTGACTGCGGCAAGCGCAACTGCGCACCTCCTTATGATTCTCCAGCGGTCCAGCCCCGAATGTCTCGAATCAAGCAGGTGAATCGGCATCGGCGTGTACAGGTTCAGCTCCACGATGTGGAACCGCCCTGCAACCAGGTCCCGGACGGACCCGGCCCTCACGCACAGACGCGATATGGGAAACCGCCCCACCTCGCCAAGCAATTTCCATATGGCGGCCCGGTCACCTGCCGACAGCATTTCCGTGATGTCATGGTAGGTGGTGGCCGGGTTGTAGATGCTGTTGACCGGATGCTCTTCGACGGCGTTCCTGACCTCGGTTATGCTCAGCACCGCCGCCTTCTCCGGGTCATGCGGGTCTGAAATGGAAAAAAGCTCGAACTCACACCGCCCGGCAGCTGCTTCCTGTACGAGATACGGCCTTTTCGATGCAGCAACGATCTCGCGGACCGCCGCATATTCAGCCTGATTCCTTACACAATGGATTCCCTGGGCGTTTTCTCCCCACACGGGCTTGACGTACACCGGATACGTGTCGGGCGGTTCAGCGCCTCTTTCCTGCCACTGTCTCAGCACCCACTTTTCCGGAAACAGGGCACTGAGATCCTGCTTCGAAAACACGCCCTCGACCTCGTTGAACCACCTGGAATTCAACTGGAAATACTTCCACGGCCTGGTACGTATCCACAGGCACACCAGGATGTAGGTCAGCACGATCAGGGCCGCCGGCAACAGGGAGCGATTCGAGCGTGCACCACGGGAAACCCGGTCGGAGACCGAGGAGACGGCTCTGTTTCTGATGGTTGCATGAATGGGGGAGCCGTTACGGAGCAACACTCGTGCCTAGACCGAAGATCATTCCAAATTCGATGGCAATTGTACCAACTAATTTCAGCCATTCGTAGAAGAAAACCGACGACATCAAGGTGATATGCGAAACCTCCGCCCGAACGAATCTATTCTATATACCCGCACCACCATGCGGTCCGCCGCCTTGCTGCGTTGCCGGAAAAACCCATGAAGCACCCGGGTTCCGACCATCCGTCACCCGTTCGCCCGCATCATTGCCGCCGTCTGTCCGTAGACCGTCCGCGCTGTTGCGGTGGCGGGCGGGACGCCGATCGTCCAGAAATCGGGCAATGCCTTTCCCGCACATGTCCTGTTCGTCGGGAACAACTGCCCGCAGTTCCACCGCCACCGTCTCGTCGGGCTCGAACGCCGTGTCGCCCAGGATCATGAGAAGCACCTCGCCGCTCGCCGTATTCGCAGCGAGCGTATGGTCGTGGCATTCCCCGGTCAGGGGTGAGCGGCGTGTCGTTGCCGGAATTCACGAACCGGTAGTCCTCGCCAGCACCCCGGGTCGCCGTGCCGGTGTTCGCGAGGCACGCCTTGAAGGTCGTCGGCTACGCACGGATGGGGTCGAGACCGGCGGTGTTTTCTCTCACACCTGACGCATCATGGATGCCCTCATCTGCAAGCGTGCGCTCGCCCACCACCAAACCGCCTCCACTGCGGCAAATCAACACCCTGTCGTGCCGGGAAAAGTTGCTCAGTCTGGCACCACCTGCAATCTCTTGTTTTTGCTGGATTATTTGAACCGTGACATCACGGCAGCCGCCCCTGTCCACGGCGGGTGTCCCATAGTGACCCCCGGTTTTTCCTACTGTGCCACCACTTCGGTGTCTGCACAGACCATCACCCTATCTTGAGCGGTTAAAACATGGAAGGCGAGCAAGCGGTGCGACTACACCGCTTACCTTTGACTTGCCATTTCCAAAACTGATAATCAAGTCCGTGAAATTGGTTGCCTTCCTGCTGCAAACCCCGTGATACCATGGCTGCAAACTGATGACTGCAAGTGCGCATAATGATTCGGGTCATGGCATTCCGATTCATGATGCTACCGTTAACCCTTGCTGGTATGGACACTGCTGACTGAATGAAAGCCAAACAACATCTGATCAAGGAAATCCGGCTGCATGATTTCCGTTGTTTCCATGCGAAACAATCGGTTTCCCTGGCTCCGCTCACGCTTCTGCTTGGGGAAAACAGCACGGGAAAAACCTCATTTCTTGCCGCAGCAAGAGCAATCTGGCAAACGGCATTCAGGATACTCCAGCCCAATTTTCGTGAGGAACCTTATGATCTCGGCTCGTTTTCCGAGATTGTGCATACGCCGAACCAGGAAGAGGTGAAACCATCTTCTTTTGAAATCGGGTTTACAGGACATCTAGGTGAACACTTGATTGATTTCGACGTTACATTTGAGTCTCAAGGTGCTGAGCCATGCCCTTCCATTGTCTCCCTGAAGAGCAATAATGAGTGGATAGAGCTGCCATGGCCCATACAGGAATGTTTTACGATGGAGATGGGAACCAGCAGAGGTGCATGGAGATTCCAGACCACAGAAAAGGCACCACATCTGGAACCAAAAGGCCCGTCATTTTACTACTGGTCCAATGCATTATATTGGCTGATGAGTGGCACGACCGGCATTGATGAATTTCATGAGAGAATTGAAAATCTCGATGATGACAATATACCTATCACCAATGAAGACCTCGATAGTCTCAAGAAACTGGTAAATTGGCCGATATGTTTTCATCCGGAGGATATCTTTGCCAGTGCTCCCATACGTTCCAAACCCCTTCGAATATACGACCCGATAGCCCACTTGCCGGATCCAACAGGAACGCATGTCCCTGCCCATCTTGCGGGGTTATATGGTGACCATGACCAATGGAGTCAGATCAAGGGCAAACTGGACAGATTCGGAAATGATTCAGGATTGTTCCATGAGATTGACATCAAACGGTTTGAGGAACTGGAGGGAGCGCCTTTTAAACTGGAAATCAGGCAAGCGAATGGAAACAAGCGTAATCTGATTGATGTCGGATACGGCATCAGCCAGGTTCTCCCGGTCATCTATGAACTATTTCGCAAGGGCGGACCGTCCATGTTCCTGTTTCAACAACCTGAAGTACATCTTCATCCCAATGCACAGGCGGCTCTTGGAAGTCTCTTCTGTGAAATCGCCACGTCAGGTCGCCAGGCCATGGTTGAAACACACAGCGATTACATTCTGGACCGAATATTGCTGGATATCCGCGACAAAACGACCACGTTGACTGCAAGTGACGTTTCTATTTCCTCGAATCAGGAAGTCAGATCTGACGATGAAAGCGTCCTTGCTCTGGCCCTGGCTAGGGCGTGTGGACTGACGGAGAAACTTGCAGCGATTTCACCGTAGGGGCTTGACTGGCTCTTCCTATGCAACTCCGGCGCCAAGACCATGGAGGCCGCGCTCAAGTTCGCCCGGCTGATCACCGGAAAATCCGTTTTCATAAGTGCCATGCGCGGTTTCCACGGCTAGACCATGGGTGCCCTGAGCACTATGTACAGCCGCCGCGATGCATTCGAGCCCAACTGTTTCCGGGCAACCGGTTCGTGCCCTTAAACAACCTGGAAAGGCTGAAGATGACGGTAGATGAGAAGGTTGCGGGAATCGTCCTGGAAATCGTCCAAGGTGAAGATGGATCCGCCCGGTGGTACAAGGCCTATATCCATGCTGTGCACAAGCTATGCGACGAGCGGAGAATCCTGATGATCGTGGACGAAGTGCAGACCGGATTCGCCAGAACGGGAAGGATGTTCGCATGAGAACTGATGGATATCGCTCCCGACATCCCGACCTGACCAAGGCGATTGCCGGGGGTTCCCATGAGCGCGGTGCTGTGCAGCGACAGGACCGTGCCGACAACGAACAAGCACGGTTCGACATTCGGCGGCAACCCGCTCGCCTGCGCCACCGCGTTGTGCGCCATTGAACACATCGAGCACAATGACTTGACCCGGCGCGCCCGGGAACAGGGCACCTACCTCTCGGGACTGCCGAGAAAGACCCGATCAGGACGGATTCGCGAAATCCGCCAGATCGGCATCGAACTGAAAATCAAGGCCCGGCCGGTTCTGGATAACCTGCCTGGCCGACAAGTCATCGCCCTCTCGAGCGGAACGACTGTCATCAGGCTGTTGCCGCCCCTGGTCATCACCCATACCCAGATGGAAACCGTCGCCCAGGCATTGTCCGTCGTGCTTCGGGACCAGCATGCACCCACCCGGCTGGCCGCCATGATCCCCCTCACCGGGATGTTCTGAGATCAAAGACCAGCACCCGCTTTCCCGCACCGTTTTCAAAAACCCGCCTGGGTACCCAACCGGTGCGGTCCTGGAATTCACGAACCCGTTCGGGGGAGAGGGTCTTTCCCGTTTTCAGCGCCAGGAAGTCCAGCGTCTTCAACCGGTCATCCTGAAGGTATCTTGACACCGACCTGGCGCTGTAGTGTCCCTGTTTCCTTGCCGTGCGGTTGCCGGCGTAATAGTCAAGAATCCGGTCGTTGGTATACAGCCTGACGGGAGGGGCGCGTCCGGACGCTTCGGCTATCCAGTTTCCGGCGTCACGCAGATAATACTTGGTCGTAAACCGATCCAGCCCCTCGACGGAATTGATTGTCAGCAAGACGCCCAGAATGCCCAGTACTGCCCCTCCCCTGATTCTCCCGGCCTTTCCGGCAAGTTCGCATGTCCGGGTCAGGACAAACGGTATGAGCAGGATCAGTAATACGGCCAGGCTGATCGGATACCGGTCATTGAATATCCGTATGAGAAAGGAGTAAACGACAAGAACCGACAGGTTCAGGACAACAATCCACTTCCAGACACCGTACATCGGCACATCGGAGGCGTCACCGCGCAGAACCGGACGAACAAACGGCCAAAGCGCCAGCACGATCACATACCCCACGGAGACGACCTCGACCAGGCTGTACAGCAGCCTGACCAGGGGCTCAAGCAGTACAATGGGGACTTTCAGCACGATTGCGGCAGACTTCAGCCAGCCGGCCTCCATCTGTACAATGCCTTCCTCAAATCCGAGAACGGCCTTGTCAAACCGGATCGCGAGAACCTCCCATATTCTGGCGATATCGCCATTCGTTATCCACAGCCCCCCTGCATACAGAACGGCGGGCAACGCCACGAGGGCTACCACGCACTGCGTCCTGCATGAAACAACCCGCTCCCCGCGCAAGATCAGGTAATACAGGATCAGGCCGATAAAATACAGCAACCCTTCCATGCGGTAGGCCGTGGCCAGCAGGCCTGCAGCGACAAACAGTACCAGGTTCCGGGGCATGGGCCTGCCGAGCGTCTCGACAAAGAACACGATCATCCACAAGAAGCAGGCAAGGAAGGCGAAATCCCTGATGATCTTTGACTGAAGCTCGTTGAGCGCAGGACAGAACAGATAAACAATCCCGGCAAGCACAAGCTGGATCCGGTTGGCGCCAAACCGCCGCGAAATTACGAGAAAGGCGATGCCCCCCAGGCCCCGCATCAGCGCATTGAACGTCAGCGCCGATGCTTCGGCCGGCAAGCCGGTCAGCCAGCCGAAAAGGGCGATGGACATCGAAAAGAACGGCCATTTGTAGCCGCCGAAGCCAGCCTCGAAGTCCCCGTTCAGGAAAGCCTGACCTGCCATGACGTATATGACCCCGTCCTGGTTGATAACGGGATCAATCAGGTGCGCCCAGTAGCCGATGGCCAGGGAACCGGCCATCATCAGCCCGTACAGGACGGGGGCTGTCAGCCTGCTATCGACAAGCCGGAACACGGCGGTGGGATGCCCGGTGAATCAAGCCGTGAAGCCATTCAGCCCTGCTGGCAGCCGGCTGATCGGGCAACGGCATTTTTCGGCCAGCCTCTTGTCACGTTCTTCAAGGCACTGGCTCCTCACGATAGGGGAAAACTGTGTGGGTATGCTGTTTCGAACACTGGACAATTGTATCGTGTTTGTTGGAAAATTGACCACTGGTCATGACAATTTGCTGTTCGGACAGGTTTTGTCGGGACTTGTGCATTCATTGTTTCTTTGGTGGACTGCCTGTTCCTGCATTTGCAAAGTTGTTCCGGGCGGTTTGCAGACCAGAATAATCATAGTTAAATTCAGAGGCTGAAATAATGGAAATTAATACCGAGCAAGTTGACGGAACGTTGATTGCAAATGTAGGTGGTCGGATCGACGGCGGAAATGCTCAAGATTTCGAAAGCTCAATGCAAAAGGTGATCGAAGACGCTGACAGCGCCTTGATTATTGACCTCAGCGATCTTTCCTATATCAGCAGCGCCGGACTCAGGGTGATTCTGCTTATTGCAAAAACGCTTACAAAGCGCAGTGCAAAGTTCTCGATATGCGGATTGTCCGGCCCGATCAATGAGATCTTTGTCATCAGTGGTTTCAACAAGATCATCTCGATTCACGATTCGCGCGAGGATGCGATAGCCGCCGCCAGTTGACCGTCAGGACATCACAAGGGGGCATTTCCACTCCAGCCCCCTTCTTGCCGGCAGGGATTCTTATCCGGCAACAGCCTCTGCAACCCGGGATTCGAGCGCACGGACCAGCTTTCCCATGCGGACTTCACGCTTCATCCGTGCGGCTACCCTCCTGGGAGTCGTGAATCATCTCGACGCGCGAAATACGGAAACAGTCGGAATTGTCCAGCGTTACAGCGAGGATGGACCCATTCCCCAGGCCCGATGCGTACTCCCGGGTTTTTCCTGCATGCTCCAGGATAACCCTCGCCACCCCGCTGCTTGATATGATCGCCGGCCAGCGTGAATAGATCCATGCCCTTTCCCTGAAGGTATCCAGCACGCGCCCACGAAACGCATCATCCGACTCCCCGCCAGGCGGGGTCCTCCCCGCTTTCATCAGTTCGCGGGTGGCATCATAGGATTGTCCGTTCCATTGACCCAGCCGACGCTCCTTCAGACCGTCATCCACCAGTATCTCGACGTTCAGCGACTCGTTGAGAATCCGTGCCGTGTCGTGTGTCCGCTTGTGCGGGGAGGCAAGAATCAGCCCGGGACTCCGGTCAAGAGTTGCCAGCACGGCCTCCGTCCGCCTTATCTGCTGCACACCCAGCTGCGTCAGCGGCGGGTTGCATTCCCCACCGGACCGTATCCGATTCCTGTTGGACAGGGTTTCCCCGTGCCGGATGAACAGGAAGCCCCTTGTGGAACAGGCTTCAGGCATTATCAAACAGGATCCTGTTCGTCCAGCTCACTCCCGCACAGGAGCGATCCTGATCAAAAGAGCGGTCATCGGATATCCACCTCGCGATTTCTTCGGCAAGATAGCCATCGCTCAGGGAAGGCGTATGCCCCGTATCGGGAATATGGATGACCGACAACCCCGGATACCTGCGCATCCTTTCAATCATGTCGTCGGTACTCGCGTCGCTCTCCATTCCATGCAGCAGCAGAACCGGACACTGGACCTTGTCCCACGAATGCCAAAGGTCAAGGCTCTGTTCGGAATCCGCCCGGTATGCCAGCAGGGCCCGGATATCATGACGGTATACCCGTCCCTGCTCGTCCTCCGACCACCGGGTCTTGCTGTGTACATTGTGCAGCAGAACCCCATCCGCTGCAGGACCGCTATGCCTGGATGCCGCGCCGGTTCTCCTGAACATCTCGGCCGGAGAACTGAACACGTAATGCCGTGCCACGGCACGTGCGCGCCGTGCACGTCGTGTCGCGGGAATAAACGGTCCGCTGTCATTCAGCACGATGCGCCTTATCCGGTCCGGGTAGCGGGCTGCCGAGACTATGGCGACCGATCCGCCCAGCGAAGATCCCAGCACTGTACAGGCCTCCATTCCCAGGCAATCAAGAAACTGGACAAACTGTTCGACATAGGTTTCCAGGGTATAGTCGGTCAACTCGGCCAGCCAGCCGCTCCTGCCCCGGCCGGCAAGATCCAGCCCGATAATCCTCAATGCCGGGAAAGTGTCCAGCCTGAGGAAATCGAACCGCTGCATGACGTTGGTGATTCCGCCGATTGCAACAACCGGCTCCCCCGCTCCCCCGGGGTCGCAGTATGCAAGGCGCGTGGAATAGGGCTTCCCCAGCCCGATCCCCGGATCCTGCAGACGTACCGGGTGGATGTAATCAAACCATTCGATTTCCGGATGCCCGCCCAGGCCATCCGCAACGGCACATACCAGGTCCTGGTAATCCTTCCATGTCAGGTCCTCAAGTCCTGGGGAATCCCGTTGCCTGAAGAACCAGTCCCGTAATGCTGCATCAACCCTGATGGCGGAGAACATCGTCCTTCAGGGTGCCGATTTTTCCGTGTCTCCCTGATTCTGGCTTTCCCTGAGCTGGACCAGCGTAATGATGTTCAATCCGTCGTCCGTCCGCTCGTAAGCCACCTCGTCCATGAATGTCTTGACGAAGAACACCCCCAGTCCCCCGATCCGGCGATCCTCCAGCGGCGTATCGACATCATCCGGCGGTGGCGCCTCCTCGAAAGGATTGAAGGGTACCCCGTCGTCTTCAATGGTGACGGTCAGCTTGTCGGGGGTAGCGATAAGCTTCAGCCGGATAAGGTGATGTCCCGAATCCGTATAGCTGTAATTTACCGTGTTGGTGATCAACTCATCGACCGATACATTGATACGATACATCCATTCCTCTGGCCATCCGGAGGCGGCACCATGCGCATTGATCACCTTTGCCGCCCGATCGATTTCAGAGCGTTCGTTTTTCAGAATCATTTCCAGTGTCGAATCATACATTTTCCACCACCATATCGTTATGTTTATCTACATCGTCATGTTGCCGGAACCTCTCCCCTGCCCGGGAATCAGGTTGGAATACTTCAGCACCACACAGGTTATATCATCGAATTGCGGCTCATCTCCAACAAAATTCTCGACGGCAGCCACTATGTCCCGAACATCGTCGCTCGGGTCCTGTTCGGGCAGTTCCGACACGGTCTGCAACAGCCGCCTGTCGCCGAATTCCTCATAGTCCGAGTTGATGGCTTCCGTTACACCGTCAGTCGTGAATACCAGTCTTGATCCCCTGGTGAGGTCCACATAAGCATCCGCATACTCAAGACCATCGAACATGGCCAGCGCGACGCCCTCGGTCAGGGGAAGCATTTTCGCTCCATCCCCATCGGCAAGAACCGGTGGATTATGTCCGCCATTGGCGTACTGGAACCGCCCGGTAACTTCGTCCAGCACGCCGTAAAACACCGTGATGAACAACTGTTCATCGTTATTCTGCTCCAGGAACGCATTCACCATGGAAAGAAATTCTCCCGGGGATTCCGTTTGCCGGGCGGTGCTGCGCATCAGCGTATGGGCCATCACCGTGAACAGGGCGGCCGGCACGCCTTTTCCGGAAACGTCTGCTATCACGATCGCCACCTTTTCATCATCCAGCCGGAAAAAGTCATAAAAATCCCCCCCGACCTCCTTTGCCGCAGTCATTGCCCCGGCTATGGAAAACCGCTCGGTCGAAGGCATGTTGTCCGGTAGCAACGAGAGCTGAACCCGGGTCGCAATATCCAGTTCCTTCTGGATTGCGATAAACGCGTTCTTGGCTTTCAGCGCCTCTCTCAGATTGTGATTCTGCTTCTGTACGCGGTCCGACATTTTCTGAAAGGCCGCCGCAGTTATGGCAAGGCTGCTGCTTCCCTGTTCCAGCACATCCATGGGATTGTCCGTCTTTCCCCGGCTGTTGCCCATATCATCCGGGGCCTCCTTGACCAGATCCTCCAGTTCGGACAACTCGTCAAGAACCGCGATGCGCTCTTCCTCGTCCAGCGTTTGGGCAAGCCGGGTCATCTCGCGCCTTATAAACCGCTCCTGCCTGATGCGCTGGCGTTTCCGGGAACTGCGAAATCGGTCGATGGCAACAAGATGTGCGCGGAAAACACCCACTGCAGTTGAAATCCGCCCCACCTCGTCCCGCCTGCTCGTACTGTCCATCGTGATGTGCAGATCGCCGCGGGAAAGCGCATTCAGGACCCGGACACCGTTCGTCAGCGGCACGAATGAACGGGCAAGGTACAGGTTCAGGGTAATCAGAATCAGGACCAGAAATCCGCCCAGCACACTGACCGTATAGAATCCGATTCTCTTCTGCTGCTGGGTGTAGGCGGAAATATCCTTGAATGCCAGCAGCCTTGTCACGAGGTTCCCCAGGTCTGCCGCCTGGTCCAGAAGAATGATTGAGTATGCCCTGTCTTCGGTTTCTATGGTTTGAAACGTATTGATTTTCCGGATATCGACCGATCCTTTCAATCGGCTCCAGAGATCGTCGACATTCCCCACAATCAACCTGCCGCGCCGGTTGACCAGAATTACGGAGGACTCGGTAATGCGTTCCATTTCCTGGATCGCGTTCTCTATGTCCGTGGCATAGACCGCCAGGCCGACCACCCGTGAACGCACTTGCAACGGTATGACCACCACAACCGATATGTTGTGCTGCTGATCGTTTCCGATGCCGCTCACTACTTCCTCTCCCAGCACGATCTCCCCGACCCCCGACGCCGCAATGATCGGGGTCTGGAAAACACCCGGCAACGATGAAAAAAGCAGCTCTCCTTCCGTGTTCAACAGGTCCAGCCTGTCGGCGATACCGCGGTCCTGAAGTACCGAAGCAACCAGCGTGCCGATGCGCTGTATGGCGGTATGGTTGTCGTTCTCCACCGACAGGGCAAGCTGCTGGTTTTCGCTGATCATGGACGCATGCGCCTCCATTCGATCAATCAGTTCCTTGACCGTGTTGTCCCATAGCACGCGCTGGTCCGAGACGAGCTCTTCGGAAAACTGCGACGTGATCAGCTTTTCCCGCTCAAGTGCAGCCGCTACAAAACTTACGCAGACAATAACGAACGACAGCGATACAAACAGACTGATTCGCGAACGCAGAAGCATATCCGAATACCCTAGCTGCCCGGACTTGTCTTGAAATCGGCGATCGAGATCATCTTCATGGGAGGATAAATGCCGATTTCACGGACAACATCAATATTGATCCACAACTTGTAGCGCGCAAGCCGGGCAACGGGCAAATCTTCCGGATCCTGCTCGTCGACCAGGATTCTCTCCACCTGCAGCGCGGCGAGCTTGCCAAGGGTGTAGTAATCGGTAATCAGGCCGAACATCGCCCGGAAGCTCTTGAGCGGCCCCTGCGTCGAGGCGAAGGTCGGAAGGCCGGCCCTGATTGCCTCGGAGGTGTAAACCTTTCCATGCCGGAACAGGAACGAATCCGGCCCGATGTACAGGATGTCCGCCCCCTGGTCCTTGGCGGACCGAATCAGGGCCGGCAACTGTTCGGGGTCCGGCTTGCCATTCTCCAGCAACGGTATCGGCAACTCGATCAGGTTCATGTCGAATCCGCCGGCTTCCTGCCGCAGGCCCTCTACATTGATCCTGGAATTGCTGGCAGTCGAGTCATAGATGACCGCAATGTTCCTGAAGTCCCCGTAAGACTTTATGGTCTTGAGCTGAACCGAAGTGGACGGCAGGAAAGTCACACCCGTAAACTGCCTGCCCGTGCTTTCGAGAGAGTCGATGATTCCCGCATCGACCGGGTACGCAACCATCACGAAGATACCGGGTATGTCCCGTACATGCGCTTCCGGGGTTTCGGTTTCCAGCTTTCCGACAATGCTGCTGGTCGTACCCGTACCCCACGTGTACACCAAGTCCGGCTGCACGCGCCTGATCTCCTCGACGATTCCCGGGGCATTGCCCCGATCAAGATCAAGGCTCCGGACAGTCAGGTTGTAGGGGATTCTCCGACTGTCGAGATAATCCCGAAAACCATCTTCAACATCCGTTTCCCCTCGCCACATTACGGCAAATATTTCAAAAGGTCGGTTCCCTTCCTGAGCCACGGCAGCAAAGGGCAGGCCAGAGGACACGATCAGCAGCAGCAAAACAAGCCAAAGCCGGGCAAATTGCGCCAGGATCATCGTAACACACCCCCTTCCCTGAACCTCCCGGCTTCGCGTCTGCCGCCATACAGGACAGCCAGGTAGATGGCCGTACAGGCCACGATGATGCAACCGATGAACAGGATGGTTTTTGCGTAACCCACGACAACCAGCAGGGCTCCGGCAAGAATCGGTCCGAAAATCAGGCCGGCCCCTTCCACCCATCGGAATGCGCTGATTACCAGCGACTGGCCGACAGTATCCCCGTGCTTCTCGCCAACCACCTTGATCATCGACAACGCCGGGGAAAACATGATCCCATGACCTACCCCCATCAACAGGACGATGACCGCCGTGCTGACCGTCGCATCCTTGAAAAGCGGGTCAAGCAGGACGAGGAAGCAGCCAGCTCCCGTTATGCCCGCGCCCAGGGGCACCAGCTGTTCGGCATTTCCGAAGCGGTCGGCGATACGGGCCGCAAGGGGGGTTGCGGCAACTGTTGCCAGCCCATAAAGCATGATTATCCAGCCGATGACAGACTGGCGGTTTCCAAGCTCGTTCAGGTACAGCGGGACAAGGAAAAACAGGATCCCGCCACGCATCAGCCTGGACGGAATGGAAATCATGAAGGACACGATCACGAACCGGGCATCCGTCAGAAGGATCAGCCATTCCCGGATCCCCAGGATAACGGGAGTGGGCCTCTCCTTTCTTTCCACATAATCGTCAAGCATGTAAAAGACGATCAGCCCCGAGACAGCTGCAATCACGGCACTTATGAGAAATGTCGCTTCAAAGCCTATCTGCGCCGCGATGACCGCCCCAAGCGGTGGGCCGCACAGCATGCCGACAAGCACCGCCCCGACAAAGCTCGACAAGCCGGTTGCACGGTTCTGCACCGTTACGTGCTCTGCAACCCAGGCTTGTCCGGCAATGAACATGAACCCGAACCCGATGCCCGACAAAACCCTCCACAGGACAAAGTCATAATAGGTTTGCGTAAGGAAGACCCCCAGAAAACCGAGCACGGCTGGCGGGGCGCCGATCAGGAACACGCGGCGCGCGCCGATCCGGCCGGCAAGCCCTCCTCCTATCAAAGCACACAGCATTGCGGCTCCCATGAACAGCGTGATCGGCAGACCGATCAGCAGTTCCGTCGACATCCCCAGATCCTGCGGTGCGTACTGCGCTGCCAGCAGCGGCAGAAAAGAGCGGGACAATTCCTCGGCAAAAAAGATAAGAAACAGGGGAACACGAATCTGGGCCGCGGTTCTGACGCGCAACTCGAGCGCATGGTCCGACCTGAATTTCTTGTCTATACGGTCATGGATGGCCTGGATCTTCTGGGCAAGCTTTTCATCAATCTGCGCGTTCTTGATTTCCTGGGCCTCCAGGGAAAAGTCCTCGTAGCGCTGCGACAGGTTGGACATGAGATGGTTGAAGCGTGAAAACAGAATACCGAACTCATCCCGTACCCGGACCATGAAACGGCCGGTGAAATTTCCGTGCGCTCCTTCCTCCAGCGCAGACTCGAAGCACCGCAGCGGGCCGGAAACACGCATGCCGACGAAAAACATGATGAACTCAAGCGTAACCAGCCAGGTCACTATGATTATCGTCAGGACTTCAAGCAGGATTTCAGACAGCCTGTCACGCACATACTTCACGCTGACTCCCACGTGCAGTGTTCCGGCATCATTTTCAGACACTACAGGAAACGCCAGGTCTATGTAGCCTTCAAATTCCGTCTCGTGGCCGGCCGTAACGACATCCGGCAAGCTTGACTGCAGGGAACCCATCAGGGAATCCGGCAGACCCTGAACATACAGGACCTCATGATCCAGCGAGACAAGCGCCAGATACTCGATGTCCTGGTTAAGCGCCAGGACATCGCTGAAGAACTCCTCCACCCCGACAAGCTTCCTGGCCGGTATGTCGATCTGATCAACTGCAAAACCGATCTGGTCAACCAGCGACTCGCCCACGGCAATCGCTTTCTGGTTAAGCTGCGGCTTGAGTTCCGTCTCGAAGCCTCTCAAGGCAAACCAGGCCAGCGTGGCCTGTCCGACAAGCAGCAGCATGACGGCGAAAAGAACGAGCCTGCCCAGAATCTTTCGGGAACCGAATCGGGCTACAACGGCATCCTCGGTTATAGCCGGTGTTTCCTGAGCCACGCTCATTTTTCTCCTTCCTTGTCGAGTTTCCTGATTTCCTGCAGGGCGGAATCGATTTCATCGTGTGATACAAACACGCTGTCGGCGAATGCGGCCAGATCAGGATACTCCGTTTTCGCCCATGCCAAGGCTTCTCCATCACGACAGCTGTTCACGACATCGTCGATTGCGTTTCTCAACCCTTCCTGCGCGCGATGCTGGCTTCTGAGCAGAAAAATCGTCCCGTATATGCTGATGGTGATTATGCCGAGCAGAACCATCAGGATTATGAGGGACAGCCGGGAAAACTGGTTGGAGACGCTGCCATCAAGAAATTCGCGTGAGTAACGAAGCGCGAGTGAGCCGACATGCTGTCCCAGATTATTGCGCAACAAGGCCCCCACGACGCCAGCGTCCGTCTCCAGAATCCTCCAAACCGCCCGATCGCTGCCGACCCTGCCGGCATCAACCCAGTTTTCCGTCACCAGATCCCCCACGAAACTGGGATCGGTGCTGAACAGTACAAATCCCTTCGTGTCGAAAACCTCGATAGACAGGATCTGCTCGTCGGCGGACATGATCGCGTTCAGCCTTTGCACTTCATCCTGCATGTCCTCAAGCGACAGCCCGAGGTCCAGCTGAGCTTCAATGTTCTGGCGAATGTCGTTCACGACGAACTCAAAACGGGATGCCAGGAAGTCGGACAGCGTGCTTTCATATTTATGGAGGCTCAGGATGCCGGTAGCCACTATGCCGCAACCCAGGATAAGGGCAGAAATTACAGCAATCCGGGGAGCGAATCCCAGTCTCATCATGTTTTCACCTTCGTGACAGGCCCGAGGCAACTATCCGGCACACCGTAGTCAGCCGATCAAGACAGGATTCCGAACACCCTCTTCGAAACTACCTGGTCAATTCGTCGATGTCGTCCTGATCCGGAACAAGCACGAACTCGGGATACGACTCGATCCCGAGTTCCGCAACATCCTGGCCCAGTGCCTCCACGGAGGCGGAAACCCGAGAACCGACCGTGCTGTCCAGCACCCGCCAGACAACCAGGGAAGTTGCGAAGGTAAATATGCCGATCGCAACAATACCGACAAGCTGTACAAAAAAACTGCCGCCGTTGGCAATGCACACGGCAAGGGTTCCCCACGCCCCGGAGAAAAGATGCGCCGGCACGGCGCCGACAACATCGTCAACCTTCAGCTTCTCGAGAAGCCGGATTCCCGCCGTACAGATTCCTCCGCCCATGGCGCCTATGAAGATCGCCCAGTAGTGCTCGACCATATCCGGTCCTGCAGTTATGGCAACCAGACCGGCTATGGCGCCATTCAGCGTTGCTATCAGGTCTATCCTGCCCAGCAACGGCTTGGACAGAACCAGGGCCGACATAACACCGGCGGCGGCTGCAAGGTTCGTATTGACCAGTATGTGGCTGATCGCGATCGCATCGGATGCGCCGCTCAACGCCAGCTGGGAACCTCCGTTGAACCCGAACCAGCCCAGCCAGAGTATGAACACTCCGAGGGTGACCGCAGGCACGTTCGAGGGCGGTGTGGGCTTGGTGGTCCCGTCCTGGCGAAACTTCCCGACCCTTGCGCCCACCACTATCGCACCGGCCAGGGCCGCCCAGCCCCCGGTGGAATGCACGACGGTGGATCCGGCGAAGTCCTGGAAACCCATTTCCGCAAGCCATCCTCCTCCCCATGTCCAGGAACCGACAATCGGGTAGATAATGGCTGTCAGGATAAGGATGAACAGAAAAAACGACCAGAGCTTGACGCGTTCCGCCAGTGTCCCTGAAACGATGGAAGCCGTGGTGGCAACGAAGACCATCTGGAAAAACCAGTCCGACATGGTGGTGTAATCCGAGTCAAGAACGGCCGACATGGCCGTCTCATCCCCTCCCGCCAGCGCGATTTCCGCTTCCGTCGGTCCGTAGAACAGACTGAATGTGCCGGCAAGGCCGCCGACATCCACGTACATGAGATTATACCCGACAACATAGTAGGCAAGGCCTGCTATCGAATACAAACCGATATTTTTCAGACAGATGACCGAGGCGTTCTTGCTGCGGACCGATCCGGCCTCCAGCATGGTAAAGCCCGCACACATCCACATGACCAGAACGCCCCAGATCAGGAACGAAAAACTGTTGAGCAGGTACTGGATTTCCTTCTCGACCAAGGCATAAGCCTGCGAAGTGTACAATACACCCATGACCGAGGCGGCGAATATCCAGATACCAAAGGAAAACCGATGCCGGAGAAACGCACTTCCCTCCGTATCCATGCCCTTCACGATGCTTGGTCGGATCATATCCACCCCCCAATGTTTTGGTATTCAGGCAGCAGGATTTTCGATGGATCGACGAAAAGCCTTGCTTTGCCCTGCCTGATACGCTGTATGTTTTCTAGCAACTGATCGATGATACCTAATCATCCGGTTCATGTCGAACGCATGCATTCCGTGCACCGCGCGGGCGGCCTTTTCGATCAGATTCCCGAAGCAATTTCATGTCCCTGAGCAATCGCAACCTGCGCATCAAGCCCGGCCGCATTCCTTGCTCCGCCTGCCAGATGGACCCGCTTTCCGGAAAAAACCTTTCTGAGCGATCCGTACAGCGCATTTTCGGATTCCTGCCCGATACAGACAATAACCGAATCGGACTCGATGAACTGCCTTGTACCCTGGTGATCAACCCAGACCCCATTCGCTTCGACCTGCAGGCAATGAACGCCGGTCATGATCTCCACCCCGTGTTTCTTCAGGGACAGCCTGTGGGCCCATCCGGTCGTTTTTCCCAATGTTCTGCCTGGCGATCCCTGGCCTCTCTGGAGCATCATGATGGACCTTCCGGTCCGCCGGGGATCCGGGCAGACCAGCGCTCCGCGGGTATTGAATTTCGGGTCCACTCCCCAGAATGAAAACCAGTTTCCTGCGTTTTCACCTGCATCTTCGCACAGATAGGCAGCCACATCAAAGCCCACGCCCCCCGCACCGACAACGATGACCCTGGTCCCTGCCCGGAAATTTCCGCCGAGCAGGTCATGATACCCGCAAACCAGCTGCCTGTCCGCTCCCGCAACCCGGAGCCGTCGGGGCCTGACGCCCGTACTCAGCACCACCTCATCAAAATCCCGGGCAAACCCCTTCCAGTCCGTGCCTCCCACAGAAATCCGGGTATTCAGCATCACCCTGACCCCGTGTTTCCCGGCCAGCATGCGGAAATAGTCAATGGTCCTCTGATACTCTTCCTTGCCAGGCACCTCCCTTGCAAGGGTGAACTGTCCGCCAACTTCCGGCGCTGCCTCGAAAATGGTCACGCGGTGTCCGCGCATTGCGGCCACCGTGGCTGCCGACAGCCCGGCCGGGCCAGCCCCTATGACGGCTATGCGCTTGACCGCGTTCGTTTTTTCATGGTTTATCCGGGTTTCGTTCACGGCCCGGGGATTGACCATGCATGAAGCGACCCTGCCTGCAAAAATCCTGTCCAGACAGGTCTGGTTGCAGGCAATGCAGACATTGATCTCCCGACTCCTGCCTGCCCTGGCCTTCTCGACAAACCGCGCGTCGGACAGAAACGGTCTGGCCAAGGACACCAGGTCGCATACCCCCTGACCAAGCAGTTCTTCCGCCTGTTCCGGCGTATTGATCCTGTTGGTGGCGATAACCGGTACCGATACGACGTTCCTGAGCTTCATTGCAGCACCGCTGAAGACCCCCGGAGGCACCGATCCGGAGATGGTCGGTATGCGCGACTCATGCCACCCGATACCACAGTTGAACAGCGTGACCCCAGCCCCCTGCAGGGCACGGGCCAATGTACGGATCTCGTTCCAGTCCGACCCCTGTTCCACCAGATCCGCAACGGAAATCCTGAAGATGACAATGAAGTCCTCTCCCGAATCCCTGCGAATGTTCCGTGCCACCTCCACGGCCAGCCTCATTCTCCTTTCAGGGTTCCCGCCCCACGCATCACTTCTCCTGTTGGTTCTCTCACACAGGAACTGGTTGATGAAGTACCCCTCGGAACCCATTATCTCGACCCCATCGTAGCCGGCTTCCCGAGCCAGCACGGCACAGCGTGAAAAGTCGTCTATCTGCCGCCTGATTTCCGCCGCGGACAGTTCGTGCGGCTCATGTCTGCTGATCCGCGAGCGAACCGCAGAAGCGGAAACGATACGATCATGATTTCCATAGCGTCCGGCATGCAGGATCTGCATGCAGATCTTCCCGCCGTTTTCATGGACGGCGCGCGTTATACTCAGGTGTTCGCCGGACTCCGCTCTGGTGCTCAGCTTTGCCGAGTGTTCATCCAGGCGCCCTTCCTCGTTCGGGCTGATGCCGCCCGTGACGACGAGACCCGGTCCATCGCCGCACACCCGTTCCGCCAAAAACGCCGCAAGACGGCCATATCGGTCAGGCCTGTCTTCCAGCCCGGTGTGCATGGAACCCATGACAACACGGTTCTTCAACAGGGTGAATCCCAGATCCAGCGGAGCAAAGACATGCGGATAGTGCATCGCCTGAAGGATCCGGCTCAAGCCGGAATCGTGATGGTGGTCCCGGCGTTCCCGCGAACCGGAACAGCACTTCGATCATTCATGATATGTTTCTCTTGTCTGCCAGCTGTTGCGGACGGAATGCTGCAGCCACGGGCCGAACCCGGAGAAATTCCTGCCATGTTCATGCTAGACTTGCCGCTACGGTGCCGTGTGCGGTGATATTGCCTCGCACCCGCCACTTCACTATAACATGATCCCTGATCCGGTTTTCCGTGAAACCCTGAAATGCCTTTCCCTCCGAAACATGCCTGACAGAACCTCAGGCCACACTGCGCTTTGGGATGCATGTCTCGCGCAACTCAGTCGCTCCGTGACGGAAATGGACATGAACAAGTGGATCAGACCCCTGCACTGCCATGTCCGTTCAAATGTCCTGACGTTGCTTGCTCCGAACCGTTACGTCCTCAGCCACGTGCGCAGCAACCTGCTGGAAACCATCGAAGATACCGTCATGAGGGTGAACGAGAATATTTCCGAGGTCAGTATTGCCATAGGGAGCTATGATATCGGAGGAGACAAGCCATTGAAAAAAAAAGGTAAACGGGGAAAGGTATCCCCGGTTTCCCTGACCTTCAACACCGGCTTGCTGGACTACTACACCTTCGAAAACCATGTCGAAGGCAAATCCAACCAGATTGCCCGGGCCGCAGCATTCCAGATAAGCCAAAACCCGGGCAATGCATACAATCCCCTCTTCATTTACGGTGGAGTGGGGCTGGGCAAGACCCATCTCATGCAGGCCACCGGAAACGAGATACGCAAGCACTTTGCGGATGCCACGGTAATGTTCATCACGGCCGAACGGTTCGTCAACCACATGGTAACGGCGCTGAAAAGCAATTCCATGAACGATTTCCAGAAATTCTATCGTTCTCTCGACGCCCTGCTGATTGACGATATCCAGTTTTTTGCAGGAAAGACGCAGACACAGGAGGAGTTCTTTCACACCTTCAACGCGCTGCTGGACGGTCAGCGCCAGATCATCATTACCAGCGATCGCATACCCAGAGCCATCAACGATGTGCACGAAAGGCTGAAGTCGCGGTTCGACAGCGGGCTGACCGTCAGCATAGACCCCCCGGAGCTGGAAACACGCGTGGCCATACTGGAGAGAAAGGCGCTGGAAAAGGGACACACCCTGTCCAATGACGTATCCTTCTTCATCGCCAACGTCAACCAGTCCGACATCCGGGACATGCAGGGCTACCTCAACAAGCTGATCGCCTATTCCGGCTTCACGGGAAGAACGATTGACGTCGACCTGGTCAGAGAAGCCCTGAGAGACGATCTCATTGATCGGCAAAGAAGGCTGAGCATCGAAAACATCCAGCAGACCGTAGCCCAGTATTTCAATATCCGGATATCGGACCTGCTTTCAAAGAATCGGAAGAGCGAGATTACCTGGCCGAGACAACTGGCCATGAGCTTTGCCAAGGAGTTGACCACCCTCAGCTTGCCGCAGATCGGCGACAAGTTCGGTGGCAGGGACCATACCACGGTCATACACTCCGCAAAGCGCGTGGCCGAACTGATCGGCAAGGACGCAAAACGCGAGGAGGATTACCGAAACCTGGAAAGACTGTTCCGCGGATAGGCGAATGCCCGCATCGCATCGGCAACGAGATACCGTGACCTGTACAGAATCGTGTCAACAAGATGTGTATAAACTGTGATTAACTCCGGCACATCTCGGCATTGCGGGCAAGAGCATTTATTCACCCACAATGTATCAAATGGCTTTACAATAGTTCCACAGGTACTTGCACACACGGCAGGGATTCATATATCATTGATGTACAAAGGTTATTTTTCCTTGTTCACATATCCACAGCCCCTATAGAAACAATAGACAGATATATATCCAGTTATGAATTTTGTTATTGATAAGGAAACGATCCTGCCTCCGGTGATGCTGGCTACCAGCGTGGTGGAGAAAAAACAGACATTGCCCATCCTGTCCAATCTCTATTTCAGACTGGAAAACGGTTCCCTGAACATTGTCGGTACGGATCTGGAAGTCGAGATATCCATAACGATCAGGAATGTCTCGGGTGAAGATGCATCCTTTACCGTATCTGCGGCCAAGATACTGGATATTGTCCGCAAATTGCCGGATACTGCATCCATCGTGTTCGATCTTGATTCGAACACCCTGACCGTTTCGTCAGGATCCAGCCGGTATCGGCTCCGATCCCTGGATGCAGAGGACTTCCCGAGAATCGAAACCCATCACTGGCAGGAGCGGCTGAAACTGCAGCAGAACGAGATGCGATCACTGCTTGATCGGACCGCCTTTTCCATGGCTTTGAACGATGTCCGGTTCAGTCTCAACGGCATCCTGCTTGAAATACAGAAGAACTGCATACGGGCAGTTGCAAGCAACGGTCACCGTCTTTCCAGAGCGGAGATGGACGTGGATGCCGAGACTGACCAGGAGACGAAGCTGATCGTTCCCAGAAAGGCCGTATTCGAAATCAGCAGGCTGATTGATCCGAACGAAGAATCGGAAATAACCGTTTCCAGCAATATTCACCATTTGCAGATGGTCAGGGATCAAACCGTGCTGACTACCAAGCTGATCGATTCCAAGTATCCGGAATTCAGCCATTCCCTGCAGTCGGATACCGCAAACAAGGTGACCCTGAACAGGAAAGCCCTGACCGACAGCCTGATGCGGGTTTCGGTACTTTCCGATGAGAAGAACAAGGCGGCAAAGGTAACCCTGTCGCCGGGCAGGATGAATCTGTGCGTAAAAACCCTGGAACAGGAGGAAGCCGTCGAGGAAATGGATATTGAGTACGAGGGAGAGCGTGTGATATCCGGCTACAATGTCTTCTATATCATCGATGCGCTGAATGCCATCCGCACGGAAAGCGCGGAAATTTACTTTCATGGCAATAACGGGTTTTGCGTTCTGATGGAACCGGGAAACGCCCGGGCCTCCTGGTTGATCATGCCTGTCAAGATCTGATCGCACGGCAATGCGAATCCGGTGCAACCATTTTCTGGTTGCCTGATGTTTCACGTGAAACATTCATTTGATGTTTCCCTTTCCGGTCTGGTCCCGGGAAAAGGCTCCCGATCTTTTCTGTTCTCCTGAACAGGGTGGTCTGAGCGATGTTTCACGTGAAACATCGCTTGTTCCAGCAGCCTTCGATACCACGATCAGCCCCCGCGGCATGGTAGAATTCATACAGGAACGTGACCGGGTTTCAATAATGCAAGGCGATTATGACTCAAGCAGTATCAAGGTGCTGAAGGGGCTGGATGCAGTCCGCAAAAGACCCGGCATGTATATCGGGGATACGGACGATGGCACGGGGTTGCATCATATGGTATTCGAAGCCGTCGACAACTCGATCGATGAAGCGCTTGCGGGATACTGTACGACCATAAACGTCGTCATTCACGGCGATGAGTCCATAACCGTCAGCGATGACGGAAGAGGCATCCCGACCGGGAAACTGGAGAGCGAGGGAGGGAAGAGCGCGGCGGAGGTTATCATGACGGTGCTGCATGCAGGCGGAAAGTTCGACCAGAGTTCCTACAAGGTGTCGGGCGGGCTGCACGGAGTAGGTATTTCCGTGGTCAATGCGTTGTCCGAATTTCTGCAGCTCGAGATAAGAAGGGAGGGAAAGGTCCATTATCAGGAATACGAGCATGGAAATCCGAAGTCGGATATCCGGATTGTCGGCGAAACCGGAGAATCCGGCACCCGCATAACCTTCATGGCCAGCAAGAAGACATTCACCAATGTCACCTATCACTACGACATACTGGCGCATCGCCTGCGGGAACTGTCCTTCCTGAATTCGGGTGTGCGGATCGCGCTGAGCGACGAGCGGAATGATTCAAGCGACGTATTTGAATACGAAGGAGGAATTTCGGCCTTTGTCAGCCACCTGAACCGCAAGAAAACTCCCCTGCATTCAACGGTATTCACCACCGATACCGAAAAGGACGGGGTGCAGGTCAACCTGGCCATGCAGTGGAATGATTCGTACCAGGAAAATACCTACTGCTATACCAATAATATACCACAAAAGGACGGCGGCACGCATCTCGAGGGGTTGAGGAGGGCCATGACCCGGACCCTGAACGGATACGTCAATTCCTCCGGGCTGGCGAAGAAGGAGAAAGTCAGCCTGAGCGGCGATGATTGCCGGGAAGGCCTGACCGCAGTCCTCTCGATAAAGGTTGCGGATCCGAAGTTTTCATCCCAGACCAAGGACAAGCTGGTTTCTTCGGAAGTGAAGGGCGTTGTCGAGTCGGTGGTGAATGAAACGCTGGGAAATTTTCTCCTGGAGAGCCCGTCCGAAGCGAAGATCATAGGTAACCGGATCATCGATGCCGCAAGGGCCCGGGAAGCAGCCAGGAAGGCCCGGGAGATGACGCGCCGGAAAAACGCCCTGGACCTCGGCGGATTACCCGGCAAGCTGGCCGATTGCCAGGAACGCAATCCGGAGCTGTGTGAACTGTATCTGGTGGAGGGGGATTCTGCCGGGGGTAGCGCCAAGCAGGCCCGTGACCGCAGGTTCCAGGCCATTTTGCCGCTGAAGGGGAAGATTCTCAATGTCGAAAAGGCCCGGTTCGACAAGATGCTGACTTCGGAAGAGGTCACCACGCTGATCACCGCCCTCGGCACCGGTATCGGGAAAGACGATTTCGATGTTTCGAAGCTCCGCTACCACAGGATTATCGTGATGACCGATGCGGACGTGGATGGTTCGCATATCCGGACCCTGCTGCTCACCTTCTTCTACCGGCAGATGCCCGAACTGATCGAACGTGGTCACATTTACATCGCACAACCACCCCTGTACAAGTTTGCACGCAAGAAAAACGACACGTATCTCAAGGATGACAGCGAGATGCATGATTTCCTGGTGGGCGTCATCGTGGACAATGCCTCGGTTGCCCTGACGGAAGGGCGCACGTTCAGGGAACAGGAACTGAGAAACCTGATAAACGACTACCATTTCATGAAGTCGGTGCTGGACAGGATGTCCAGAAAGCACGACCAGGCCGTTCTGGACAGCCTCATCGCGATTGACTGGATATCGGGAACGGATTTTTCCGACCCCGACCGGCTGTCGATGCTTTGTACGCAGATACAAGATGCCCTGGGACGGGATTCCCGGGGGATGTCCTCGTACAGCGTTGCCGCGGCTCCCGACCGGTCGGCCATACGAATCATCCGCGAGCAGTACGGGATAAAAACGGATATCAGCCTGCCAGCCTCGTTTTTTGCGAGTAGCGAATACCGGATACTGATGGGTTATGCGGCGCGGCTGAGAAAACTCGGGTGCATGAACGGCCCGATCACGGTAACATGGGGCAACACCGAGGAAGGGGTTGATGCGCTTGATGAAGCCGTGGCCTGGATGATGAGAAGGGCGCGCAAGGGGTTTGCGGTGCAGCGTTACAAGGGCCTGGGGGAAATGAATCCCGAGCAGCTCTGGGAAACCACCATGGACCCGGAAGTACGAAGACTGCTGCAGGTTACCGTGGAAGACGGTTTCGGTGCGGATGAAACCTTTACGACGCTGATGGGGGATCAGGTTGAACCGCGTCGCAACTTCATCGAAAGGAACGCATTCGCTGTTTCCAATCTGGATGTCTGATGTTCCCCGTATTCCCGGAGGTGCGCCGGTTTCCGGCCGCTTACAGAAACCGGTTTCTGGGCCGGGAAAAAATCCTTTCAACCATCGGGCGGAAGAATTCCAGGGACCTTGACTCGAAATCGGGATCGAAGCAGTTCTGGTCATAGTGTTCGCAAAAGTGCACGCAGTCTTCGTACCACTCATGGGACTTGAACCTTTCCCGGACATTGCGGTCGCGTCCGAAGTGATGATTGTAGTAATGGGTCTGAAACAGCCCGTGATGCTTGACTATCCAGTAGATCCGTTCGGAAACGTAGGGACGCAGGATCGACGCAGCCATTTCACTGTGTGAGACAGGTGCAAGATCGTCCCCGATATCGTGAACCAGTGCGGCGACCACCATTTCTTCAGGTTCTCCCGCATCGTAGGCGTGGGTTGCCGACTGGAGCGAGTGTTCCAGGCGGCTGACCTTGTACCCCGGGAGGGTGTTTTCAAGTGCATGAAGCGCCTGCATGATGCGCTCGGGCAACTGCCTGACATGCTCCTCCTCAAGCGTTGCAAGAAGCCGGTAGTCCTCGGCGGTGCCGTCGGCCATTCGGGCAAAACTGACTGTTTCCATCGACATCGCTCTTACGGGATGATTTGAAGAATGTTTTCCGGGGGCCTGCCGATCATCGCCCTGTCCCCGTTGACCACGACAGGCCTTTCCAGCAGAACCGGATTTTCCGATATTGCCTTGAGCAGGTCCTCCTCGGTTACGTCGTCGGCATCCAGACAGAGGGCCTTGAAGGTCTGCTCGCTCCTGCGTACGAGATCCCTGGTGGGGCAGCCGAGCAGCCGGGTGATTTCCCGGAGCGTCTCCACGCCCGGAGGATCATCCAGATAGTGGACGATATGCGGTTCTATGCCGTGTTCCCGCAACAGTTCCAGGGTCCTTCTGGACTTTGAGCAGCGAGGATTGTGATAGATCGTTACCATCAGGGCGCGAACGCAACGGCCGGTTCAGGGGAAGGCATCTTGCCGGACCATGTCAGTTGGCGACTAGGCATGCAGGAATGAAACGGCTTCGGGAGTAAGGGAGTCATCGTTTCCTTGTAACGGCTGGTTGCACTGCCAGCAAATCTCAAAGTTTCCCGGGTTGTTTTCACCACAGCCCTCACAGAACAGGATCGCTTCCGGATCGATCATAGCATCAAAGTTTTCGATCAGGCAAACAGCGCTTTCGAAGTCGCTGTTTCGCCGTATCCACACTTCCGGGCAGGTTACGGGCAACTCCCCGAGCGCGCCTTGCCCGTTTTGCTGGAAGAGCAATGCGGGAATGCCTTCTTCATGGAGCAGGTCGACGATCATCCTGCCGTCGACGAGCGTTTCGGCGATGTATACCCGTTTCAAGTTCTTCCCTCCGGGGAAGGGTCATCCGGCCAGGCGACGATGATGGCCTGGACCAGGGTGGCAAGGGGGATGGCGAAGAAAACCCCCCAGATTCCCCACAGGCTGCCAAAGACCAGGATAGCGACAATAATGGCAACCGGATGCAGGTTCACGACCTCGGAAAACATTAACGGGACGAGCAGGTTTCCGTCAAGGATCTGTATGACCAGATAGGTGGCTACCAGGGTTATGAACTCGCTTGACCAGCCCCATTGAAACCAGGCGATGACGGCTACCGGCACCGTGACGACAGCCGCTCCCACGTAGGGAATGAGAACCGATATGCCGACCAGGAAGGAAAGCAGCAGGGCAAATTGCAGTTCAAGATAGGAAAAGGCTATCAGCGTCACGATCCAGACAATCAGGATTTCCCAGAATTTCCCGCGGATGTAGTTTGCGATCTGGATATCCACGTCTCCCCAGATTCTTGAAGCAAGCTCATGATCCCTGGGCACGAAAGCTATGAACCAGGCAAGAATCTTGTCCTTGTCCTTGGTGAAGAAGAAAACCAGGATAGGCATCAGGATGACATAGATCATGATCGTGATGATGCTGGCAGCACCGGTAATGGAACTGCTCAGAAGCGCCTGCCCGGTATCCGTGAGCTGAATGCGGACCTGGTCGATGATATCCCGGGCCTGTTCAACCGAAATCAGTTCCGGGTACTGCTCGGGAAGCGCCATCAGGGCGGTCTGCCCCCGGGCAATGATGGACGGAATCTGCTGCACGATTTCCGACAACTGGTTGTAGAGGATCGGCAGCAGACCGAAGGTGATGCCGGTGATAAACAGCATGAACGCAAGAAAGACCAGCCAGACACAGAGTAGCCTGGGGAAGCCGAATGCCGTAAGCCTGCCGATCAGGCCCTCCAGCAGATACGCAATGACAATGCCGGCGATGACGGGGGCCAGGGTGTTTCCGGCGACGGAAATGATCAGGATGATGATGATCAGCGCCAGCGCCAGGAACACGACCTGCGGGTTGGATATCTGGTGACGGAACCAAGTGACGACGCTGTTCATGAGACCCTCATATCAGTTCAAGGCGCTCCTCATCTACCTTTTGCGGGGTATGGATGCGCGTTTCGAAGCTGATTTTCGCGGTTTTTTCCAGCATTCTGGTTACCGAGCAGTACTTTTTTACCGACAGGGAAACCGCCCGCCCGATCTTTGCCGGATCCAGGTCTTCGCCCTGGAGGATGTACACGAGATGGATTCGCGTGAACACCGCGGGTATATCGTCGGAACGCATTGCCTCGATCTCGATACGGCAGCCGGTTACGGCCTGGCGCATCTTGTCCAGCAGGGAAACGACATCCACGGCGCTGCATCCGCCGAGTCCCGCCAGGACGGTTTCCATGGGGCGTGCTCCCTGGTTCTGGCCGCCGACCGACCCGGAACCGTCCATGTCGATCCTGTGCCCGCTTTCGGTCAGGGCGGTAAAATGGGTTCCCGCGTTTTGTTCCAGGAAGACTTTCAATGCGGCGGTCCCAGCAATTCCCGGAGCTTCTTTCCCGGATCCCGAGCGCGCATCAATGTTTCGCCGATTAGAAACGCATTGACGCCATGGCCGCGCATCATGTCGATATCCGCCTGCGTACGGATCCCGCTTTCAGTGACAACGATTCGGTTATCCGGTATCTGGTCCAGCATGGAAAGGGTCGTATCCAGGGTTGTCTCGAATGTACGCAGATTACGATTGTTGATCCCCAGAAGCAAGCTGTCGGGCAAGGCAAGAGCGCGTGAAAGTTCATCCCGGTCATGGACCTCGACCAGAACATCAAGCCCGGTTTCCAGGGCCAGTCCGGCCAGCCGGTGCAGGGAGTCTTCATCCAGCGCCGACACGATCAGCAGGATCGCATCCGCGCCGATCGCGCGGGCCTCGTAAACCTGGTAGGGGCGGATGACGAAGTCTTTCCTGATGATCGGCAACCGACAGGCTTTCCTGGCCTCGGCCAGATGGTCGTCGTGCCCCTGAAAGAATTGCTCGTCGGTCAGGACCGATATGCAGGCGGCTCCTCCTGCGGCATAGCTGCCGGCTATTTCCGCGGGACTGAACGCCTCGCGGATGATACCCTTGCTGGGAGACGCCTTTTTTACCTCGGCGATGACAGCGGGCCTGCCTGCCGCAGTCTGGTGTTCCAGGGCGGCTGCGAAACCCCTGGCAGGGGGACTCGAACCGCAGCGTTCGATCAGTTCGGGAAGCGGCGTATGACGCGAACGGTCCGCCACCTCCCCCTCCTTGGCTGCAAGTATCCTGCCGAGCATGTCAGACATCGTGGGGTAGCCCGGTCCGGTTCAGAAAGTTGCGCAACAGATCATGACCGTACTCGGTCATGATCGACTCCGGATGAAACTGCACGCCGTGTACGTCCAGCTTCCTGTGCCTGACGGCCATGATTTCCCCGTCGTCGGTCCATGCCGTGATCCTGAGGCAATCCGGCAGGGTGGCTTTTTCTATGGCAAGGGAATGGTAACGGGTCGCTGTGAAAGGGTTCTTCAGGGCGTTGAAGATGCCCGTGCCGTCGTGATGGATCCTGGAAGTTTTCCCGTGCATGATCTTCTGTGCGTGCGTTATGACTCCGCCGAATGCCTGGCCGATGCTCTGATGTCCCAGGCACACCCCCAGAATCGGCACCTTCCCCGACAGGCAACGGATGGATTCGATGGATATGCCCGCCTCGGTCGGGGTACAGGGTCCCGGAGAAAGGACCAGGTAGTCCGGCTCCAGCGCCGAGAGGGATTCGACCGTGATCCGGTCATTCCGGTATACCTGCACCGCCTGTCCGAGCTCACCGAAATACTGGACCAGATTGTAGGTGAAGGAATCGTAGTTATCTATCAGTGCCAGCATGCCTACTCCTCCCCGTCCAGAGGGACATGGAGTCCCCGGTTTACCATGTTCACGGCCCGAAACACGGCCCGGGCCTTGTTCATGCTTTCTTCCCATTCGCTCTGCGGGACAGAGTCCGCAACAATGCCACCGCCGGCCTGGATGTACACCCTGCCTTCCCGGATCAGGGCCGTGCGGATGGCAATGGCGGTGTCCATGTTCCCGTTCCAGCCGATATATCCGATCGCTCCGGAGTAAATGCCGCGCCTGTCAGGCTCCAGTTCCTCGATGATTTCCAGCGCGCGGACCTTTGGGGCGCCGGAGAGGGTGCCGGCCGGGAACGCCGCGCACAGCACATCGATGGCATCAAGCCCCTCCGATACCCGGCCGCTGACGTTCGATACGATGTGCATGACATGCGAGTACTTCTCGACCGTCATGGTGTCGGTCACGGTTACAGATCCCGTTCTGGAAACCCGGCCCACGTCGTTGCGGCCGAGGTCGATGAGCATCAGGTGCTCGGCCAGTTCCTTGGGGTCTGCAAGCAACTCCGCTTCCAGGGACTGGTCTTCCCGAGCGGTCTGTCCACGCGGACGCGTACCGGCGATCGGACGCAGGGTCACCATATCACCTTCCAGCCGGACCAGAATCTCCGGGGAGGAGCCGGCGATACAGAAATCACCGCAGTTCAGGTAATACATGTATGGAGACGGGTTCAGGGTGCGCAACGCCCGGTAAATGTCCAGTGGCTGGCCGGAATAGGGTAGGGACAGCCGTTGTGAAATCACGATCTGGAATGCATCGCCCGCATGGATGTACTGCTTGCACCGTTCCACCGCCTTCTTGAACTCTTCCCTGGGAAAGAACGAATGAAAGTCACCCTCGGCAGAAAGCGCCGGGTAGGTTTCGCGGGGAAACGTCGGCAACGGTCCCTGCAGTCGGTCAACAAGCATGTCGAGACGCTGTCTTCCGGCTTCCCAGGCCCGGTCACCTGCCGGGTCGGCGTGCGTGACGACGAACATCCGACCGGACAGGTTGTCGAAGACGACCAGTTCTTCGGAGACAAGGAGCAGTATGTCCGGCGCACCGACCGGATCCGGGGTCCTGGTGGCGCCAAGGTGCGGTTCGATGTATGAAATCGTTCCGTATCCGAAGAATCCCACGAGTCCGCCCATGAAACGGGGCAGGTCCGGCAGGTCGGGAACCCGGTGCTGGCCAAGGTAGGCACGGACTTCCTTGAGCGGATCCGCGCACGTGTAATGCGCAACATCGCAAGAGTCGTGAATCCGGATCTCGTGACCGCGGACCTCAAGCCTGCTCTGGCAGGCCAGACCTATAATCGAGTACCTGCCCCATTTTTCCCCGCCCTCCACGGATTCAAGCAGGTAGCTCCACGGTTCGTTGGCGAGTTTCAGGTAGGTGCTTAACGGCGTTTCCAGGTCGGCCAGGATTTCCCTGACCAAGGGAATCCGGTTGTGGCCCTGCTTGGCGAGCGAATCGAATTGTTGTTTGTTCAGCATTGCAACTCATCGCAAAAGAGATGGACGGGAATCGGGAGTAGCACTCCCGGATCGGGGGGTTGTGCTAGCTTCGCCAGCGCCAAGCGCTGACCACGGAGAAAGGGTGGCGGGTTTGGGGAGATATGCCGAACATGACAGATGGTTGCAGGATGATCCAGCGCATGCCTGATGTAGTGCAGATTGTACCGATATGGGCCGGAAAGTAAAGGTAGATGTGGAGTGTTCGGCCGACCTTGCATCAGCCCTGTCGGGCATCGTAATCCGCGGGCTGGTTACCCGAGTCTTTCGCGCATTTTCCTGATGATGCTGTCATAGCGGTTTCTGTCATCCGGGTTGGCGGCGCCGAAAATCGCGCTGCCGGCCACGAATGTATCGGCGCCGGCGCTGGCCACTTCCGAAATGTTTTCTGCCGTGATGCCTCCGTCAACCTCAAGATGTATATCGTGATCGCTTTGATCGATCATCTCCCGGGCCTGACGGATCTTGTCGAGTGCCGATGGAATGAAGCGCTGGCCGCCGAATCCCGGGTTGACCGACATGACAAGCACCATGTCGATCTTGTCGATCACGTGACGGGCCGCGTCAAGCGGCGTTGCAGGATTGAAGGCCAGGCCGGATTGGCAGCCGCAGTCCCGGATCAGCTGAAGACTCCGGTCGATGTGCTCGCTCGCCTCCGGATGAAAGGATATGCACGATGCGCCGGCTTCGGCGAAATCGGGGATGATCCGGTCAACCGGCTTGACCATCAGGTGGACGTCTATGGGGGCGGTAATTCCATGGCTTCTCAATGCCCTGCAGACGATCGGGCCGAAGGTGAGATTCGGCACGTAATGATTGTCCATGACATCGAAATGGATCATGTCGGCGCCGGAAGCCAGCACGTTTCCGGCTTCTTCGCCAAGCCGGGCAAAATCCGCGGAAAGGATGGAGGGAGCTATGAAAAACACCGGTGGATTACTTGTCTCGCGGATCCCAGACTACTGCACGACGATGAACATCGAGCGGTTGTTTCTGACCAGCTTGATCAGCAACACGCCCTCGGATTGCTGGATGATGGACTTCATATCGCGGATGCTGGTTACCTTTTTCCGGTTGATGCTCAGGATAAGGTCCCCCTCCTCCAGGCCGGATTTTGCCGCCGGGCTGCCTCTTTCGATCCGGGCAACGACCACACTGTTTCCGGCATCCTTGTCCACCACATTCTGGAATCGCGCACCCTTGAGCTTCTTGATTACATCCTGGCCGGAAGCCGAGAAGGAGTCCAGATCCCTTATCATGACAGTCTGTTTCGTGAGGGCGCCGTCCCGGTAGTACTCGATCTCCGCGGGAGTGCCCGGCCTGAGCAGTCCCACGGCGTTTCGCAGGTCTGCGCCGCTTTCAACCAGATTGCCATTGAACGCGACAATGATATCTCCCTCCTCCATGCCGATTTCCTCGGCAGCCGACCCGGCTATCACATCCGACACGACCGCCCCTTTTTTGCCGCTGATACCGAACGCATCCGCCAGGGACGGTGTCAGATCCTGCATGCGGACCCCAAGCAGCCCGCGTTTCACCTCTCCATGATCCAGTAGCTGCTGCATCAGGCTCATGGCCATATCAATCGGTATGGACAGGCCGATGCCCACGCTACCGCCGCCCCGGGAAAGAATGGCCGTATTGATCCCGATCAGCTCTCCGCTCAGATTGACCAGGGCACCGCCCGAGTTGCCGGGGTTGATCGATGCATCGGTCTGGATGAAATCCTCGTAACCCTCGATTCCCAGCCCGCTTCTTCCCAGGGCGCTGACAATACCCGATGTCACGGTCTGGCTCAGTCCGAACGGACTGCCTATGGCAACCACGAAATCCCCGACGCGCAGGTCTTCCGATATTCCGATGCGGATATCGGTCAGGCCCGGGTCGTCCACTCTGACGACTGCCACATCGCTGGCCGGGTCCGAACCGACCACAGTAGCCTGCAGTTCCTTCCCGTCCTTGGTTGTCACGGTGATTTCATCCGCCCTGTCGATCACGTGGTGATTGGTGATGATGTAGCCTTTTTCCGCATCGACAATTACGCCCGAACCCAGGCTGTTTATCGGCCGTTGCTGCGGTTGCCTGAAAAACCGCCGGAAGAACGGATCCTGCATCAGCGGATGATCCTGATTCCGTATGGCGCTGGTCGTCGAGATGTTGACCACGGCGGGCTGTACGGTTTCAAGCATAGGCGCGAGGCTGGGCAGCTTTTCGCCATAAACCGACACGGGCAGTGCTGCATGGGTGCAGGTGCCGAACGACAGCGCCAGGACAACCGGCAGGTGAGATATCCGGACGAGCATGCGCGTGATCACCATCACCGGTTTCGGCATCGGCATCCCGGCCAGGGTGCCCGTGCGCCGCTTTCGGCGGAACAAGCGGTCAACGTCCGCAAACATGGTCCAGGCAGGCAGAGCGGTAACCATCTTCCCGGTAGATAATCGGGAAAAAGCTTTCATCCATTTCCGTATCTTCATGACGCTTGTAGCGGCTGTATATGGCTCCGGTGTTGCGCGGATGGAAGCGACTTTCCGAGGTCATGCAGTGCGCGACGACCGACCGGCGGGGGGAATCCGAATTGTTCGGTCCTGAACCATGCCAGGTTTTGCCGTGATGGAAAACCGCATCTCCTGGTTGCGCTTCAATCTGTATGACCTGATAGGTTTTGATTCCCAACCTTTCAGCCGCATATTTCAATCCCTCATGATAGTCCTGCGGGGCGTGAAAATCAAATTTCCGATCCTCGACCGGCCACCAGTTGGACCCCGGGGCGTATTCGATGGTTCCGGAGGTTTTTCGGGTACGGTCAAGCGCTATCCAGCAGGTTGCGACAGACGGTGGAACGACCCATTGCTGATAGGCGTCGTCCTGATGGAAGCCCAGAGACCTGGCGCCGGGCGGTTTCCATATCACGTTGTCCTGATTGATGCGCGCTCCGGTCCATCCCATGAGCGTTGCACAGGCCCGTCCGACATTTTCGGACAGTACGCACCTGGCTATGGTCCGGTCAGCCTTCCAGCCGTTGCAGATCTGCCGGGTCAGTGATGCCTCGCTCCGGCCGAAGCGCCAGTTCCATTCATCTGGTTGCAGGCCGGTTTCGAATTCGCCGCGAAACAGGGGATCGAATCTTGCTCTGACCCGGTCAACCTGCTCGGAGGAAAGAAATCCCCTGACGATCAGGTAACCGTCGTTATTGAAGCTTGCAAACTGGTCGACATCAAACATCAGGTGAGTATGAACCGAACAAACCCCTGATCATAGTTCAAGTGAGAATTATCGTGTTAACGGGGATGTACGATGATGTCGAAGAAAGGGTCATAGATTTCCTGATGAGCACAAAACTCTCCGGCTGAACTATAGTATGAAGCAAGTGGGTGGAAACTGCTGTATGATGGAACCAACCCCGTTTCAGTGATGCAACATGAAAAAGCCCGGTGGGCTTGCCCACCGGGCGGGTACGATGATATCGAACCTTAGTTCGACCATCTTATTGTAGCAACGGCTCTCACCCCGGATAGCTACACTAACCCGATTATAAGGAAACCACCGATGGTTGACAATTCAAAAAAAGATCTAACGCATGACTACACGCTTGGCCTTGATGTCGGAATTGCTTCGGTCGGCTGGGCTGTGTTGGCGGACGATCATATTGTCGATCTGGGCGTTCGCGCCTTTGACAAGGCCGAAACTGATGACAAGGGAGAACCCCTGAATCTTGCTCGCCGCACGGCTCGGCTTGCACGCCGTCGGCTGAATCGCCGTGCCACGCGCCTGAAAAGGCTAAAACGTCTGTTCAGGCGAGAAGGATTACCCGCCGATTGGGAAAGCGATCAAGTACAAGGGACTGGGTTACATCAAGGCACCAATACGGTTCCAGACTGGTTGCAGAAGCATCCGTTGCATAAAACCCATCGTCAATCGCCCTGGGTACTGAGAGTCGAGGGTCTGTACCGTCGGCTTGAGGATGCAGAGTGGACGAGCGTGATTTTCCACATTTGCAAGCATCGCGGATTCCACTGGGTCAGCCGCGCCGACCGCCTGAAAGAGGGTATGGACAAGAAGGGTGAAGGCGGAAAGGTCAAGCAAGGGTTGGCTGGAACCGATCGACTGATGCGGGAGAAGGGATACAGGACCGCTGCTGAAATGATGCTGAGAGAGTTTCCGGAAGCACAGAGAAACAAGCACCACGAATACAGTAAGGCCTTGTCCCGGGTTCTTCTGGAAAAAGAGCTGTCCCTGTTGTTCGAACGCCAGCGTGAGATGGGAAATCTCCATGCCGGCACATCCCTGCAAAAGGAAATTCTTGGCAACGACGACCATAAATCCGGTCTGTTCTGGGAACAGAAACCGCCGCTATCGGGTAGTGATCTATTGGAAATGCTCGGGCGGTGCACCTTTGAAAGGCAGGAATACCGTGCTCCGAAGGCAAGCTTCAGTGCGGAACGCCATGTCTGGTTGACCAGATTGAACAACCTGCGCATCTATCAGCGCGGTGAGACCCGGGGTCTGACCGATGCCGAGCGCGAACTTGCTTTATGGCTCCCTTATCGGCAGAGAGGAAGATTCACATACCGGCAATTGCGCTCGGCGTTAATCAGGAGGGGTGGGCTGGACGATGACTTCAGATTCGCAGGGCTGAGATACGAACTGGGCGAGGAGGGCGAGGAAAACAACCCGGAGACCGCCACGCTCATTGAATTGAGTGGCTGGCAGGAGTTCCGAAGGACGTTGCAAGATCATCGCCTAGATGCGGCATGGGAGGAAATGAGCCAGGTAGCTTTGTCGGAGGGCGAGTCCCGAATTCTCGATGAAATCGCCTGGGTGTTGAGCGTGTACAAGGAGGACGACGAGGTGAAGGCTGAACTCGAAAAGCTAGATATTCCCAATAAGATGGAGGTGGTCAAAGCCCTGTTGTCGATCCGCTTCGACAAGTTCAGCAACCT
>JAJDVC010000171.1 GCA_022826305.1 Gammaproteobacteria bacterium
GAACAGGAAGTCGACCTCCGTGCGGTTCGCCGGGTGGGGCGCCCAATAGTTCAGCTCGTCGAACAGCCCGCCTTCCTCGGCGTGCGCCCGCAAGAGGTGCAGGACCCATCCTTCCAGGAGCGCGCCACGTTCCTCGGGTGCAATTGGCCCGTGCAGCTTCTTCACTGCACGGACCAGGCCCGGATCGACCCAGTAGAGCTTCGGATGGCGTCGCTCACGCGCACGCAGCCGCGGCTGGAAGGCGGGGAGGCGATAGGCGAGCAGTGTGTCCTCCAGGATGTCCAGGTAACCCTGAACGGTGGTGCGCGCGACACCGCAGTCGCGTGCGATGCCGGAAATGTTCACGACCTGGCCATGATGGAGCGCGGCAATCGGCAGGAAGCGTGCGAACCCCGGGAGATTCCGGACCAATCCTTCGGCACGAACCTCCTCGCGAAGATAGAGCCGGACATAGCTCTCGAGCACGGGGCGCCGTTCGCCCGCAACCTGGACCAGGGGGATGGTCCCGGTATCGAGGGCAACATCGAGGTCGAAGTCGCCGCCGAGCTCAGCCGGGGTCAGGGGATGCATGGTCTTATGCAGCGCGCGACCGGCGAGCAGATTGACCCCCGCCGCCTTGAGTTTTCGCGCGCTCGATCCGAGCAGGGCAAACTTGAGCCGGTGATCCTCAATATGGCGGTGCACTTCGTTGAGGAGATTGGGAAGACGCTGAATCTCGTCGACCACCACCCAGTTGCCCGGCGGCACGGGCTGGAGATCCGCAGCGAAAAGGGACGGATCGGCGAGGTAGTCCTGGTAGCGTGCCTCGTCCAGGAGGTCGATGCACAGCGCATCGGGAAACTGCTGCCGCGCCCAAGTGCTCTTGCCAACCCCGCGGACGCCGAGGAGAAAGAAACTTCGCCCGGGTGGCCGGATCAGCCGTGGATAGGCATTTATTACCATACTATCGTCATTTTTCCAAGAATTATAACGACATGATATCAATCTTGCACCGGCGAGTCAATGAAGCAGCACAGGTGCCGCTTCCGCCAGATTACTCTTGATCCCGCCTTCGGACCGTCTGGCCGTTGCCACCAGTCGATCCGGGATGCCGTGGATATCCCCCCCCCCGTGCCAGTGTGAAGTGCAACACGGGCTGACGGACACTATCCCAGTACCGGGAAAGGTCGAAATACTTTTTTTATCAGAGAGACATCAGTCCTGTCCGACGGGACCGTAACGTACCGTTACACAATGTTATGGATTCGGCATGGAAAACCTGCAGAAACAGCAGGGATAATTCCGAATCCGATGAGACAGGAACTGCAGTTACCTTTCATCCGGTGCTTCTGCTTCCGGCACCCGAAGCGGCAGGCATGCCGGACATGTCCGGGTCAGCTTCCCGGCAAGACCGTGAATCACTGCAACCGGTCGATCATGGCCGCCGCCCCCGACACGGCAAGAATAAATGAATAGCCCCACAGGGCATTACGGACAAACACGCGAAGAAAGGATTGTCCAGGCTCCCTGTCCGTATAGGAAAGCATGCCCAGCATGGGAATGCAGTAAATCAGGAAGGATATCAGCCCATGCAGTTCCAGCAATCGGATCAGTGCATGCAACAGCCCGGACAGCAGCACAAAGGCCGTCAACAGCATGAAAAACGACAGGAATTCTCTCATAACAGCAACCGGGAGCAGGTGCTCCATGCATTTCCTTACAGGATACAGGAAACATCTGTTGGGGAATCTGAAAATCAGACCACCGCGGAATTGCAGCCAATGTCCGTCAAGCCGCATAAGCCTTGAGACCGAACAGCCTCCGTGGCATTCCGGCAGCCATCAGAGACGCTGCCGTCTGGTTTTCCACTACCCTGCCTGCCAACGCAGACATGCGGTTGCGATCCCTGAAATGGGGAAACCCGGATCTCTCTCCCCGTTTTACCTGCCTGCAAGAAACCTGGAAAGGTCTGTGCGGGAAAGAACCCTGGGTCATGACACTGCGCAGATCCCTTGTCATTCTCTCCGATCTTCAATCAGCCCCTTGCACTGTAGTGGTCGAGGAATGTCAGCGTTCTACCTATCCCGAAAAACGCATGAAGTAGCAGGGTGAAATCTCCGTCATGAGATATAATTCAGTGACTTGAAAAAGAATTACCGGAACTTCCACCCATGACACATGGTACCCGCCGCCCGCTCCGGTTTTCAGGACGCAGAGGCCGCAGGGTCGAAGCCGGTTTCCAGGGCGGGTCGATCACCGGCAACGGTGGGGTGATGCTGGTGAGCGAACAGGAACGCCGACTCGGTCTGACCACCCGGATTGCCCGGTTGCTCGACGATCCGCGCCGGCAGGCGAGTTGCCGGCACAGCAAGCTGCATCTGCTGCGTCAGCGGCTACATGCCCTGTGCCTGGGCCATGAGGACCTGAATGATCACGACGAGCTGCGCCACGATGCGGCGTTGCAGACGGCAGTTGATCGCGACACGCCGCTGGCCAGCGCGTCGACGCTGTGCCGGTTCGAG
>JAJDVC010000262.1 GCA_022826305.1 Gammaproteobacteria bacterium
GCTGCCGTTCGGGGTGATCGCCCTCCTGATCAGCCCGCAATGGGGCAACCTGTCCCTGGAGACAGCCGATCCGGTGTTGCTGGTGCTTTCCGGAGTCATCACCATCCTGCCCCTGACATGGTATATCTGTGCAGCCAGGATCATGCCGCTGGTCATGCTGGGTACGCTGTTCTACCTTGCACCGACCCTGGGCTTCCTGTCCGGTGTCTTCATTTTCGATGAGACCTTTACCACTGGACACGGAATCATGTTTTCACTGATACTTTCCGGCCTGACTGTCTTTACCTGGGATTCGGTCCGGCCGGGCCGAAAGGGTGCGGCAACCGACCGGAAAGCTCCCTCGAAATATCAAAGACTATGAAAATCATCACCTGGAACGTCAACGGAATACGCGCGGCCGAAAGAAAGGGCGAACTGCAGAAGCTGATCGAACGCGAAAGACCCGACATCTTCATGGCCCAGGAAATCAAGGGCACGACCGAGCAGTTCAGCCGGTTCCTTACCGGTCATCCGGATTATCGCCAGTACTACAGCAGCGCCCGGAAAAAAGGCTATGCAGGTACCGCAATCTGGATTGCACACACCCTGGAACAGGTCGAGGGCGTTTTCAGCACGGAGATACCCGATGCCCCGAACGGTGACGAAGGACGGCTGAGTCAATACGCCTTCCGGCTTCACGGAAAACGGTGGGACCTGCTCTCCATCTACTTCCCGAACGGGGGAAAGAGCCCCCGGGCATGGGACGAGAAACTGGTTTTCTACGACAAGGTCCACCTGTACATGAACCGACTCAGGGAACAGGGAAGCACGGTTCTCGTGGGCGGGGACATGAACGTCGCACACACCGAAATCGATATCGCCAGACCCAGGGAAAACGACGGCAAGATCGGATTCCATCCCAGGGAACGCGCATGGATGGACCGGCTGCATGAAGACGGCTGGACCGATGTATGGCGCGCATGCAATCCCGATGTAACCGACGTCTACTCGTGGTGGCACCTGATCAGCCGTAGCCGTGAGAGAAACGTGGGGTGGAGAATCGATTACTTCCTGATGGACCGGTCCTGCCTTGACCTGGTGGAGGATGTCGGCTATCTCGGCTCCCAGATGGGTTCCGATCACTGCCCCATGACCGTCACGGTGAAGGCCTGAAACCGGAAACACGAATCATGCATGTCAACTGGAACTACCCCACGGCCATGCGCGTGGGAAGCGGCCGGGTCGCCGAGACGCCGGATGTCTGCGAGCAGTACCGGATTACCGCTCCCCTGCTGGTCACGGATCCTGGCCTGTCGGGGTTGCCCATGACCCTCGAAATCGTCGATCGCTGCAGACGGGCCGGCCTTGCGATCAGGATGTTCTCGGATGTCCGGTCCAATCCGAACGGGGAAAACGTGGAAGACGGCGTAACCGCCTATCTTGCAGGCAACCACGATGGAATCATTGCGCTGGGCGGCGGCAGCGCCCTGGATGTCGGCAAGGCGGTGGCGGCCGCCGTCAATCAGCAGTGCACGATCTGGGACCTGGAGGATATCGGCGATAACTGGACCCGTGCAGACGCAAGCAGGATCCCGCCTCTCATAGCAATCCCCACCACGGCGGGCACCGGTTCCGAAGTCGGCCGCGCCGCGGTCATCCTGAACGAAGCGGAACAGCGCAAGGTAATCGTCTTTCATCCGGACATGTGCCCTGACTGCGTCATCCTGGACCCCGAAATGACCCTGGGACTACCCCCCGTCCTCACCGCGGCAACCGGCATGGATGCCCTGTCCCACAACCTGGAGGCATATTGCTCCCCGGCATTCCATCCCATGGCGGCCGGAATCGCCGTGGAAGGCATCCGGCTGATCAGGGATTTCCTGCCGACTGCCGTGCGTGAGGGCAGCGCCGTGGAAGCACGTCTGCAGATGCTGGTCGCCTCATCCATGGGGGCCACCGCCTTCCAGAGAGGACTGGGCGCCATGCATGCCCTGGCCCATCCACTCGGTGCTGTCCACGACGCGCACCATGGCACCCTGAACGCCATCCTGATGCCCTATGTGCTGGTTGCCAACAGGGAAGCGATCGAGGAGCCGATAGGCAGGCTGTCTCGCTGCCTGGGGATGCCGGGAGAGTTCGATCCGTTCCTCGACTGGATCATGGGTCTGCGGGAGGAGATCGGCATCCCGCATACCCTGCTGGACATCGGCATAGACGGAGAACGGATGGCTGAAATCGGACACATGGCGGTGGCGGATCCCTCGGCGTCCACCAACCCGATTGCGTTCCCGGCCGGGAAATACAGCGAAATCGGCCACCGGGCCGTACAGGGTCTGCTCTAGCTGCCGGAACCTCCCCACTCGGAGCGGCGGGCCCCGTACAGGAAATAGACCAGCGAGACCCCGGCCGCAATCCAGTAAATGCAGGCTGGGACCGATCCGGATGATCCGGACAGGGAAAACCCGGCGGCTGCAAGACCGAACAGCAGGGCGATGGCTGCCTGGGTATAGTAGCTCTTGATGACCAGGTAGTCATGGGACAGGGTCAGCAACGCCATGTCGTAGAACCGCTTGTTCAGAGCAAGCCGGAAAAAGGAAGTGCAGAACGTGACAAGGACCAGCCATACATACAGACCCTGCAACGACATGTCCGTGTCTATCAGCGCGCGCATTGCCCAGGATACGGCATACAGCGTGACCGCCAGGCAATAGATTCGTCGCCTGCCAACACGATCAATGACGTTCTTGAGAAGATAGAATATCAGGCCGAACACGACCGCCAGGGAAAGCACCACGATACCCAGGGTCGCAAAACTTGCGTGGGACAGCAGAAAGAGTGTGATCAGCCAGAAAAAGCTCTCCGCGAAAAGGAAAAAACCGTCAGCCATGAACATCAGCCTTGAACCGTCAGCATCCCGGAATCCGGTCACCTTCGCCAGTGGCAGGCTGTGGCGTTCCGCCAGGCGGGACGGATAAACGGGATCCGTCCGGGCGATGACCGCGAACCCGACCAGGGCGATCAGGACCGAAGCACCCATCAGGTATCCGAAGGATCCGCTCTCCAGCAGAAACCCGCCTGCCACGATACCCACCTGCAGCAGGACACCCACCAGGATCTGCAGGTTCCCGTATCTTCTCCCGGAAGTATCGGTATCGATGAGGTCGTAGAACAGGGCGCGCTGGGTCGTCCAGTAGAAACAGTTGTAGATTCCGTAGGCAACCCCGGCCGCATACACGATGAAGGACTCAAGTTCCAGGAAGCAGACGGTGTACAGCAACAGGATCTCGAGCACCAGCGAACAGGCGATCACCGCATTGAGGCCGATCATCAGCCTGACACGATCCCAGATCCACAGGGCGAGCAGGAATCCCGCTCCGGAAAAGGCGATGAACAACGAGATATCGGCCAGGCTCGCCCGTTGCTGCCACAGGTACACCGGGATGTAGAAAGGGAACAGCCCGATCAGAAGCGAATGGACCCCGAGGTAGCGGTGGAAAGTGGTATCTGCGGACAATCCGGGACAGTGCCGCCGGGACCGTGAACGAAGGGGTTTTGCCATGAATTCGAGCTTGTGATTACGATCCTGATGCCGGACCATCTGTCCGGCTTGTCCATCGTCGTCCTGTCCGGTTGGCCGACCATTCCCATTCGGATCGGGCAAGCCGTGCCGTAGGATACTCCAAGTTCGTCAGCCTGTCACAAGAAGCCGTGTACGAACCCGGAATCTTCACCGATCGAAATCCCGTCTGCATCTGGCCCCCGGTCAGAAACGTTACGGGTGCCCGAACGATGGTCGGATGTGTCCATGGGCGCGCTCATGCGTAGCCGGCCCGGACAGTCGGAATTCGGATCCGCCGGAATACGCACAGGTACCATGGACAGGGATTCCTGATCGAGCGTCCTGTCCGGGCCGGAATACCGTTCTGCACGGCCGTGTTCAAATACAGTATCCTGTACATTACATGAAACATGGAGCATGTACACCATGTTCCAGAGGCCATCAACATGACGTCCCGAGATGCCGAAAGACTGATTACCCCGCCCCGACCACCGCTTTTCATGTCACAATGGCTCAACACGGACCTTGAACCGCGACTTGCCGACATCGGGGGGAAGAGCGTCCTGCCTGAAGCATTCCGGACGCTCTGCCCGGATTGCGTGTACCATGGCCTGACGCAAGCCCGGTCCGTACATGGCGCCCTTTCCAGTCATGACCTTGTCGTCCTGGGCATGCATACGGTTCTCGAACACCATGACGCCATGACCCCCTCGCCCCTCGAGGCCTTCCTGTACGCATACGGGATTACCTTTCCCGGCGGCGGCCGGCAGACTGAACAGGCTGTCCCCGAGACGATGGCCGCCTGTCGGATGCGGGATATCCCCTCCACCACTCCCATCGATCGGCCAGGCCATCCGAGGCGTCAGTATTTCGGGAGGATTTCCGATTTGCAACTGGAGCTCCACCTGGCGATGCTGCTTGCAGGGAGTACGGCATGCAGCGAAAATTCCGGTGCCCGGGACGGAGCATCCGGCAGATCCGGGTCCGGTGAAGACGGGCGCGCTGTCTGCTGATGCGATTTCGGCATGATTGCTTCTGTCTCTCCACCCCTGGCAGGTCTTCAGGATATCCCGCTACCCGGCCGTGATCTGCACGAACCGCTGGCAATGGAACATTCCAGGCGCATGCGTTCATGATGCACGATCAGGATTTCGCGCAGAATTCCGAAAACACGATAACCGACCATGCAATCCAGCCAGGTAATGCCTGTTTCCACAAAGCACGAAATGCGGCGGCTGACACGCATTGCCCTGCCGCTGGTAGCTGCGTATCTTGCCGAATTCCTCATGTTCATCACGACCAAGATAGTTGTCGGGAAGCTCGGCTATCATGAACTTGCCGCAGTTGGCATAGCCGGCGCGCTGTCCTTCGAGGTGCTGGTCATCATGATGGGACTGTTATCGATTGTCGGAGTCCTGTGCGCCCAGGCTGAAGGGAGCGGACACAAGCGGCGAGCGGGGCTGGCAGTACAGCAGGGGTTCCTTGTCTCCCTGCTGATCGGAGTTCCCTCGATGGTCATCGTCTGGAATCTGGACAGCGCCCTTGCCTGGACCGGGCAGGATCCCCTTATCGTCGAACTCGCGAGACCCTATCTGCGCCAGTTGAGCGGTTTTGTTCTCGCTGTGCTGTTTTTCTCGGTGTTGCGCAACTTCGTATCGGCCATCTCACGACCCAAGGTGGTGATGTTCATTACTGCAGGAGGCGTTGCAGTCAACTACCTGCTTGCCGAATTGCTGGTACACGGGCGGCTGGGTGTGCCGGCAATGGGTGTGGCCGGAGCCGGCCTTGCCACCAACATCGTCTCATGGCTGATGTTTTTCCTGCTGCTGACCCATATCTACATCACCCCGGCGCTACGCGGATACGGGGTGTTTTCCGGACGGTGGAAATTCGATTCGGCAGTTTGCCGGGAAATCCTGACGCTGGGGATTCCGGTAGCCGGCCTGGTTGTCCTGGAGGCTGGCCTGTTCGTCGGCGCATCAATCCTGTCCGGCATTATCAGCGCCGAGACCCTGGCGGCCCATGAAATCGTCATGGCATGGGTAGGCATACCGTTCGTGATCGGTCTGGGCATCGCGGAAGCGACCATGGTAAGGGTAGCACACGGTGTCGGCCGGAGAAACCTGCTGCTGGCCCGGAAATCGGGTTTTCTGGGCATGATCACCGGGGCGGTGACCCTGGTTGTTCTCGTGATCATACCGGTGGGATACGCTCCCCATATCATCGGCGTATTCATATCCGGCCAGGACCCCGGATTCACCACTGTCTCCATGCTGGCGACACAGTTCCTGCTCATCGGAGCGATATTTCAGGTTTTCGACGGTCTGCAGGCGGTCGCCGCCAGGGCATTGCGTGGACTGAAGGACGGCGTCGCGCCGCTCTGGATTGCCGCATTCGGCTACTGGGTCCTGGGGCTTGGCGGCGGAACATTCCTGGCCTTTGTCCTGGACCTGCAGGGTGCGGGGCTGTGGTGGGGGCTGGCCATGGGCCTGACGGCAACAGGCTCCCTGCTTGCCTGGAGATTTCACCGCCTGTCCGCATACAGGATTGCAATCGGTCAGGCGTGACGGAAGGGAGTTCAGAAACGGCCGTCGAGAAGCACCGGATAGACGGAACAGACAAGCAGGGCGGCCGCGGTCCGGTTGAACATCCGGAGTCTGCGCGCGTTGCCGAGAAGTCTTCTCAGGCATGTCCCCATCGCCACCCATACGAGTATGCACGGCAGGTTGACCAGCCCGGACACCAGAACGACGAATACGATGCCGAGCAGGGGATCGATGGGGGGCGTATGGATGCTGATAGCTGCAAGCGCGAAAGCCCATGCCTTCGGATTGACCCATTGAAACAGGGCCGCCTCGATGAAAGTCAACGGACGTGCGATGCGTCCGGCCTGCTCCGCCTGCTCCGACGGCGGCGATGCCGCGGCGATCTTCCACGAGAGATACAGCAGGTACGCAGCACACAGCAACCTGAGGCCCGCATGAACCGGCGGATAGGCCTCGATGATCTGCATGACTCCGAGCCCCACGAGAAGCAGCAGCACCATGAAGCCGATATTGACGCCGAACAGATGAGGAATCGTCGCCCGGAACCCGTGGTTCGTGCCGGATGCCAGGAGCATCAGATTGTTCGGTCCGGGCGTGATGGAGAATACGAAGGCAAAAACGACCAGGGCAGTGACAAGTTCAAACGTCATGGCGATCTGCCGGGCCTGGCCTGGATTCGGCCAGGGCTCTCCTGCATCCGCAGGACAGTGACAAACCGGCTACCGTTCAGGCAGGAAGGCGCCATGAAGACACCGGTCAGTTGCCTGACGCATGCGGCAGCACGGGTAATGGCCCATCCCGGCATCGCGGATACGGCTCGCGGTCACCCTGTTCAGATCAGGGGCAAGCTGATTCCGTAATTCATCCGGCCTGGCCAGCGTTGCGACCAGACGGCATCGTCTTCAGGAACCTGTGGCGGATGCCGCATCGAATGCATCCAGGTAGCCGAACAGGCCGGCGCTTCCTCCGGTATGCAGAAACACGACATTCTGACCCTTGTCGAAAAAACCGTTGCGGACATGGTCAACCAGACCGGCGAGCCCCTTGCCGGAATAAACGGGGTCCATCAGGATGGCCTCCTCCCGCGCCATCATGAGAACCGCCTCGATCATGCTCGGGGTGGGCAGACCGTAACCATCCCCCACGTAGTCCGAATTCGCAATGACCCTGTCGCGGCTCACCACACCGGGCATCTTCATCAGTTCGGCGGTTTCGCATGCCAGGCGGTACACGTTCTCCTCCTGCTTCAGCTTCGGTGCGCGGACGCCGATTCCGAGCAGGGGGATACCGCTGTTGGTCGCCTCCAGACCGACCACCAGCCCGGCCTGGGTGCCCGCGCTACCCGTTGCGGTAACCACGTGATCGATCTTGAGTCCCTGCTCATTGGCCTGATTCAGCAGCTCCAGGGCGCAATTGACATAGCCCAGGGCGCCAATGGGATTGGAGCCGCCGCCGGGGATGATGTAAGGCTTTCTCCCCGCCTGGCTCAGCTCATCCGCCCTTTTCGACATTGCGGCATCCATGTCGGTATCCTTCGAAAAATGGCTGATCCGGGCCCCGAACAGCCGATCGAGAAAAACATTGCCGGAATCCAGGTAGTCGCGGTCGGTATATTCCGTCCGGTTTTCGAGCAGTATCTCGCAGGCCATCCCCATCTTGGCGGCGGCGGCGGCGGTCTGCCGCGCATGGTTGGACTGGACCGCGCCCTGGGTAATGATGACATCCGCATCCTTCCTGATCGCATCGGCGATCAGGAATTCCAGCTTGCGCGTCTTGTTGCCGCCGGTACCAAGCCCGGTACAGTCGTCCCGCTTGATGTAGATGTTCGGTCCGCCCAGCTTGCTGCTGAGATTCGGGAGCAGTTCCAGGGGAGTGGGAAGATGGGCCAGCTTGACCCGGCTGAATCGAGAAAGATGCATGAACTGTGGTCCTGATACTATACTGGTTGTGACAATTCGTCTTGAATGATTGCGGCGATTATATTGCAATGCTCTTCAGTTAACGACAGTGGAATACGCATGTCGCAGGTGTCCGAGAGCGACTGGTCCGTTCCGGGCAGCGACTGGGGTTCCAGGTATCCCCAGTGTCGGTGCAGGCTCGTGTAACCCATCGGCGTACTGCGGCCAAACCACTTGACCGCAACCCCCCGGGCGGTGCAGTTGTCCGCAAACGCCTGCAGGCGTTGCGCATCCATTCCTTCCGCATGAAACTGGATCGAGCTGGCCACGAACTGTTCGCGCCGGTCCCTGGCCGGAACCCGGATACCGTCTATCCGGTTCAGCCTCTCTTCGAGCCAGCGGTACCGTTCGTTCCACAGCCTTTCCCTGCGGGGCATCTCCCTGAGCTGCGGGCGCAGGATGCAGGCGACCAGGTTCGACATGCGCATGCTGTAGTTGGGAGTTTGCATCTTCCATCGGTCGAATACCGCCTCGGGAGGGGAACTGCCGTGCTGGCCGTACAGCATGTAGCTTCCCGAATACAGGATTGCCCGGGCAGCACAGTCGTCGTCATCGGTAACCAGCATCCCGCCCTCCCCCGAGTTGATGTGCTTGAACGTCTGGGTACTGAAACATCCGATTGTGCCGAAACGCCCGGTCGGCCGGCCATTCCACCGCGCACCCATGGTGTGCGCACAGTCCTCGATCATCGTCAGTCCCAGCTGCGCACAAATCCCGCTCAACGCCTCCATGTCGGCAATGTGTCCACGCATATGCGTAAGCAGCAGCACTTTCGCCCCGCTTTGCCGGGCCTTGTGCACCAGGTCATCGGGGTCCACCAGGAAATCGTCATTCACCTCGACGAGCACGGCCCGCGCGCCGGCATGCTCGATGGCGCCCGGCACTGGCGCCAGGTTGAAGGCATTCACCAGCACCGGATCGCCTGGTCCGACACCGACCGACTTCAGTGCCAGAAACAGCGCGCATCCGCCTGAATTCACGGCGACGGCATAGCGGGACCCCATGTATCCGGCGTACTCCCGCTCAAGCAGGTCGACGTGGGGTTCCGTCCCGGCATACTCTCCATAACGGTGCAGACGACCGGTTTTCATCAAGGCGGCGGACGCTGCCACGGCATCTTCAGGCAACGGGCCAGGGTCGCCGAGATCCATGTCCAGGCGCAAGAAAGGTGCGGGAACCGGTTCCGGGCTTGTCATGATCCTGTCCGATGATATCGGATGACAATGGTAACGTTCCGGGCGTTTCATGTAAAACCCGATCGTCAGCCAGGGCGCCGCAACGACCCTGGAGCGCAGGGATGAAAACGTGAAAAGGCTTTCATCGAGCGTTTCGGCTACTGCTCCGGGCAATATGACCGATACCCGGAGACTCACGTTCGAGTCCATGTACGACAAGAAGAGGTCCAGCACGGGGCTCATGGTTGTTCTGCCCATCATCTTCCCTGGCCAGATGTTTTTTCTGGGCAAGCCCGGAGTGCTTGCCGTGAACAGGCTGGCAGATCAGCAGCTGGAGATGCCGGGGGGATGGCCTCAACTGCCCACTGTCCGGCCACACCCACTCCTCAACCGGACGGTTCATCGGTCAAGCCTCCCTTGCACCCCGAACCCTGACAGGCGGATCCCTTCAGCATCAGAATGTCTTAATACGGCCACGGTTTCCTGGCCTGGTCCGGTACGCTTGCGGTATAATTTCCGGTTTGACAATCCGGGATACGATAACAGGAGAACAGTCCGATGAACTCTCCCGCCCGCAATACCTTTGACAGCTATTCGCAACTCGAGGTCAACGACAGGGTCTACGGATACTACAGCCTGCAGGCCGAAGCACTCGCGAGCCTGGCTGATATCACAAGGTTGCCGCACTCCATCAAGGTCCTGCTTGAGAACCTGCTGCGTCACGAGGACGGAACAAGCTGTACCCGCGCCGACATCGAAGCACTGGCGAGAAGTGCCGAAACCCGGTCGTCGCAGGAAATCGCCTACCATCCTGCGCGGGTACTGATGCAGGACTTTACCGGCGTGCCGGCAGTAGTGGATCTTGCCGCCATGCGCGATGCCCTGATCAAGTCCGGAGCCAGCGCGGAAAAGATCAATCCCCTTTCCCCGGTCGATCTCGTTATCGATCACTCGGTAGTCATTGACCGCTTTGCAGCGCACTCCGCCCTTCAGGACAACGTGCGTCTGGAAATGGAGCGCAATGCGGAACGCTATGCGTTCCTGAAGTGGGGGCAGGCGGCGTTCAACAATTTCCGGCTGGTACCGCCTGGCACGGGCATCTGCCACCAGGTCAATCTGGAGCTTCTCGCGAAGGGCGTCTGGACCGAGGAGAAAGACGGCAAAACGGTAGCCTATCCGGACACTCTCGTCGGCACAGACAGTCATACCACCATGGTCAACAGCCTCGGGGTTCTGGGCTGGGGGGTGGGCGGTATCGAGGCCGAGGCGGCGATGCTGGGGCAGCCGATACCGATGCTGATTCCCGAGGTGGTGGGGTTCGAACTGACCGGAAAGATGGCCGAAGGAATTACCGCCACCGATCTGGTCCTGCGCATCGTGCAGATGCTGCGCGAGTTTGGCGTGGTCGGGAAATTCGTCGAGTTCTACGGCAACGCGCTCGACAATATGCCGCTGGCCGACCGTGCCACCATAGCCAACATGGCGCCCGAGTACGGCGCCACCTGCGGATTTTTCCCCATCGACCGCAGGACCATCGACTATCTGCGCCTGAGCGGCCGTGACGAGGATACCATCGCGCTGGTGGAGGCTTACAGCAAGGCCCAGGGAACATGGCGGGACTCCGATGCACCCGCTCCGCAGTTCGCCGACACGCTGCATCTCGATATCGGGCAGGTTCGCCCCGGCCTTTCCGGGCCGCGGCGCCCGCAGGACCGGGTCGCAATGCCGGAACTCGCCGAATCCAGCAGGCGGTTCATACAGGACCTCGGCAAGCAGGATGAAATGGACAAGGCTTTCGACAGCGGCGGCGGTTTCGACATGCATCATGGTGACGTGGTCGTGGCGGCGATCACCTCCTGCACCAACACCTCCAATCCGGCAGTCATGATTGGCGCCGGACTCCTGGCGAAGAAAGCGGTCGGGTTCGGACTGGTCCGGAAACCCTGGGTCAAGACCTCCCTGGCGCCCGGCTCCAAGGTGGTGACCGAATACCTCGAAAAGACCGGTCTGCAGGAGTATCTGGACCAGCTCGACTTCCACACCGTCGGCTACGGCTGCACCACCTGCATCGGCAATTCCGGTCCGCTGCCCGAAGCGGTCCACAAGACGGTGAAGGACAATGATCTGGTCGTTTCCTCCGTGCTTTCCGGAAACCGCAACTTCGAGGGCCGCATTCATCCCCTCGTCAAGGCGAACTGGCTGGCCTCCCCACCCCTGGTGGTGGCCTACGCGCTGGCTGGAACCACGCGGATCAATCTCGAAACGGATCCGCTCGGCACCGACAGCGGCGGTAACGGCATATTTCTGCGGGACATCTGGCCCAGCAACGAGGAGGTGGCGGGCGAGATGGCGAAAATCGACCGCTCGATGTTTACCCGAAAATATGCAGATGTCTTCAACGGGGACGAAACCTGGCAGTCGGTTCCTGCAGGTTCGGGACAGACCTTCGCCTTCACGACCGACTCCACCTACATCCAGTTGCCGCCGTTTTTCGACGAGCGCTATGCGGGCAACCGGAAACAGGACATCGAAGGCGCCCGGATCCTTGCCATGCTGGGGGACTCGGTAACTACGGACCATATCTCTCCGGCCGGGTCCATTGCCATGGACAGCCCGGCCGGCCGTTATCTTTCGGACATGGGCGTAAGGCAGGGGGACTTCAATTCCTACGGATCCAGGCGCGGCAACCACGAGGTAATGATGCGCGGCACCTTCGGCAACATCCGGATCAGGAACGAACTGGTTCCCGGGATTGAGGGAGGCTACACCAGTATCCCGGGAGAAGACGGATTCCTGCCCATCTACGATGCCGCAATGCACTACATGGACCGGGACATCCCCATGGTGATCGTCGCAGGCAGGGAATACGGAACGGGTTCAAGCCGCGACTGGGCGGCCAAGGGTACCCTGCTGCTCGGCGTGCGGGCGGTTATCGTCGAAAGCTTCGAGCGGATTCACCGCTCGAATCTGGTGGGCATGGGCGTACTGCCCCTGGAATTCATGCCAGGTGAAGGCCGTGCCAGCCATCGCATCGGCGGAACGGATACAGTCGACATACTCGGCCTCGATCAGGATCTGGTGCCGAGGCAGGTGTTCGAGGCCAGGATCAACCGTGCAGACGGATCAGTGGATGCGATACGCCTCCAGAGTCGTATCGACACCGCTATCGAGGTGGAATACTACCTTTCCGGCGGTATCCTGCAGTATGTCCTGAACCGTATACGCAAGCACTGAGCAGGAACAGCATCAATCGGCTTGCAGGTACATCGCGAGTACCGGGGTGCTGCCGGCCCTGACGCCGTGCCGGTCCGAAGGGGCATTGTAAAGCAGGTTGCCGGCGGTCAGCTTCCGGTACCCGCCGTGGCCTCCATAGCGCCAGCAGGCGGTACCCGAGAGGATGAAGTACAGTTCCGCGGGCAGGTGGCTGTGCTCGGGATAGGCGCAGCCGGCATCCACGTACATGATTCCGGCCAGGACACCCGGCAGCCGCAGCACCTTGCCGAAATCGAGAATCCCCAGTTGCTCACCGCAGTCGGAAGTGCGGGGAGAATAGTCCCAGGGCAGGAAACAGGCAAACCGGCCGAAGTCCCTGGCAAGCTTCATGTCCACTGCAAGCGGCAGACTTCTCAACACCGGAACCGGGCGAGGAGTGAAGGGAATCGGTGTCGCCCGGTCCACCGAATCGGCAAGCCGCTGTGCCATGCGCCGCTCTTCGGGAGCCTGTGCACAGACCGCTATCGAGCGTGCGCAACCGTGGACGAAGTCCAGTACCCGGGAAGAAACACAATCCGGGGAAAACGGCTCTCCGTTCACTGCAGACGACCGTAAAACGTCATTCTCGCCTGCTCGGAAAGGGCGATGCCGGGATGCGTATTGTAGGCCAGTACCGACTGGATCCGGCTGGTTCCTCCCTTCACCGGTGTGACCCGGTGAAGCGCGTTCCTGCCGCGGAAGAGTACCAGCGCACCCACCTGCATATCCAGTTCAAGCGGCGTGACCAGCCCGTTCAGGGCACGCTCCACGCCGGAGAAATTCATGTCGTTCGACTCCGCATCACGCAGGCCCGGAATGTATTCGAACACGCCGCCCGCTTCCGGCTTCTGAATCATGAGCGTGACGGCAAAGGATGAATTGTCGAAGTGCCATCCCAGCTCCTGCCCGGCCTGGTAGTAATGCAGGTTGATGGAGGAAAGGGGGTCGGCATATTCATACAGCCTCTCCTCTCTCAGAACCATGCATAGAAACGAACGGAAATCCGCATCGTCGTAGAGCATCCGCAAGGGCGAGTCCCCGGCGAGCTGGTCATCGGTTATACAGCCCTTGGTACTGGTGACCTGACGGTTTCTCGCGTGCCCGGATGGATACCCCGGATCAACCGGGGAAAGATACACCGTATGGGAATTCCGGCAATAATAGGCATGCCGATGGCCGCAGGTCGCCTCGTCCAGGATGCGTCCTATGGCCAAAGGCATGACAAAACCGGGCAACAGCAAGGCGCCATCCCTGTCCAGCCGTTCGCCGCAACGTAGCGCAAACCTCTTGTCCGCGACGGGGTAGCGGGACAGGTCGACGACCCGCTCAAGATTCTGCGTCATCGAAACTGTAGTCGATTCCGATCAGCAGGCAGCCGTTTACCGTGCGGCTGTTGTGCCGGGAGCCGGGTTCATGGATCACGTAGTCGCCCGGGCCGAGAACCCTGCCATCGCTTTCAACGAGATCACCCTCGATAATGTAGTATTCCTCCCTGCGTCGGTGGGTATGAACAATGGTCTCGGCGCCCGGCTGCATCCTGATCATGTAGGCGCCCTGCTGCCTGCGGTCGTCGTAGCTCAGCTTGAGCAGGCTCATGTCATCCTGAACAGGTCCATCGAAGTCATAGACCGAAAACGGGACATGTCCGGTACGGATCACCGTCCTGAATTCCGGGACATCTGGCTGGGTATCTGCATTCATCGTCTTGTCCTCTTTTCGTATCGCGTGAAGTATAAACCCTTGATGGCCCAGTGCGTGGATGCAGTCAAACGGAGGCATTGCATCGGGGTGCCCTGAAGCATTGACACCTTTCCCGCATCATGCTCCCTGACCAGCTTTTCTTGCCCGTGCAATCATCCCTCCCCTGTCTCCGGAGTTGCACTGACCGGGATCAGTCCGATTTCCGGATGCTGCAAGGCGAAAACCCGGAAGATACCATTCGCAAACGCCGCACCGATGGTCTCGACTTCACTGAAGTCCAGCAGGACTGTCCTGAACAACTCCACACGAGCCAGCAGCCGTCTCGCCCGAGAACGGGATATCAACCTGTCCTCCCCATGGCCTGCCATCCTCACCGGAACGACCGCTTTCGCAAGTCCATGATCGTTCCCGCATGCGTATTCATCAAGTATTTCCTTCACGGTTCCTGCAGTGTGATGATTCAATCGCATCCAGTCGGAAATCGGCAACAGGTCGCCTTGACGGATCTGCCGGCTAATCCTCGTCAAGCAGGTGCAATTCGTCCTGGATCAGGGCTTCGACATATTCCTCTGCATCCGGGGCGTTGTACTGCGCGACCGGCGTACCGATAACTCCGGCGGCAATGGAAGGACTCTGCTCCGCCGGCGTAACCGCCTCGCTCACCCGCATCCTGTAGCTCGCGAATACGAATATGCCGGCAAAGGCCGACGCGATCCCGGTAAAGAACATCGCATTCCCAAAGCGCTCCATCAGGAAGGCAACGATGATCGGACCGATAAACGTTCCGATTCCCGCGATCATGACCAGACTACCACTTGCGGCAACGATCTGTTCCGGCTCCAGCCGGTCATTCGCATAGGCGACCGACAGGGAATACATCGGGATCGCGGCACCGCCGAGCAGGGCGATAATCGCGAAATAGAACAGGCTCCCGGACGGTACGATCATCGCAAGCGTGCAGGCAACGATTGCCAGCAGGCACATGCCAACCATGATGATCCGGCGGTTGACGAGGTCGGCCAGCCAGCCGACTGGCCACTGGAGCACCAGACTGCCGAACAGGATGCAGGCCATGAACAGGGAAATCTGCCTGATGTCGCCCAGCTCGTAAGAGGCGTATACGGCGCCGAGGCCGAAAATGGCGCCATGCGCCGCACCGACCAGTGCGTTGCTGATCACGGCAAGCGGAGATACCCGATACAGTTCGACCAGGGACATCTGCCCGGAACCTTCAAACCCCGGAGCCGGCCTTGCCGTCAGGAGGATCGGTATCAGCCCGAATGAAATGATGATCGACACCAGCACGAACAGCTGTATGCCCTGCGGACTGCCGAAACCGAGCAGGAACTGTCCGCACCCCATTCCGAGAGTGGCGATCAGCATGTAGACCGAAAGCACCTTGCCGCGCGTTTCGTTGCTGGACCGGTCATTCAGCCAGCTTTCCGCCACCACGAACAGGCCGGCGTAGCTGATACCGGTCACCAGCCGCATGGCCGTCCAGGTCTCGATGCTGACGTACAGACCGTGCACAAGAATCGATACGGACGCCAGCGAAGCGAGCGCCGCGAATACCCGGATATGACCGACACGCCTGACCAGTCTCGGTGCTATCATTGAGCCGATGAAGATACCGAGGTAATAACCGGACATCATGATGCCCGTATTGAACGTGGTAAAGCCCTCCATGGTCGCCCGAACACCAAGCAGGGTTCCCTGCAGGCCGTTGCCGAGCATCATGAAACCGATACCGAAGAGCAACGCCCAGGATGCACGAATGTCGACAAGCATGCCATACCTCTCTCTTGAGAAGAAATGCCGGGTGCCGATTCTAAGGGCAGATGGCGGTTATCGCCATGTTTTTTCACTGTCGTGCGAATCGACGAAACGCCATGAACCATGCACAATATCCACCTGATACAGGGTGACATCACAACGGCGCGGGTAGATGCCATCGTCAATGCTGCCAATCCGGTCATGCTGGGCGGCGGCGGCGTGGACGGCGCCATGCACCGTGCGGCAGGACCCAGCCTGCTGGAGGACTGCAAGAGGATTCCGTCAGTGAACGGCATCCGCTGTCCGACAGGCGAGGCCCGGATCACCGGTGCTGGCAATCTTCCGGCCCGGTTCGTCATTCACACGGTCGGCCCGCGCTACGGCAGCGACCCCGAACCGGAAACCCTACTGGCGGCCGCCTACCGGGCCAGCCTGGAACTCGCCATTGTGAATGACTGCCGGTCGCTGGCGTTTCCCGCCATCTCGTGCGGCATCTACGGATACCCGCTCGACCAGGCCGCTTCAATCGCGCTGGAAAGCTGCGGCCGAAGCGAATACCGGGCGCTCGATATCCGCTTCTTCCTGTTCGGCGGAGCGGTCATGGCAGCATGGTCGGAAGCCCTTGAAGGACTGGAAAGCTGCGGCAGCCCGGCTGATAACCGGACCTGATCCCGGCAAGTTCCCGCTCGACATAACCTGGACGAAAGACGCACGCAACCAGGCACTACCGTCCGCAACCTGATGGATACCGAAAGATCTCCGATCACCCATCGAACGGTCTGGGCGCTGGCCGGACCGATGATCCTCTCCAATCTCACGGTACCCCTGGTAGGCGCCGTGGATACCGCTGTTGTCGGTCATCTTCCGGGTCACCACCATATCGGCGCCGTTGCCATCGGCGCACTCATCTTTACCTTCCTGTACTGGGGATTCGGTTTTCTCAGAATGGGCATCACCGGCTATGCCGCAAGGGCCTATGGCGCCGACGATACCTACCAGATGTCGATCATCCTGCTTCGGTTCCTGTCGCTCGGCATGATAATCGGCCTCATCCTGATCGCGCTGGGCAGCCCCCTGGTCGGCATCGCCCTGTACTTCGTGGACAGCACGGCACGCGTCGAGGGACTGGCCGCGGAATATTCCCTGATCCGCATCTGGAGCGCACCGGCCACGCTGTGCGTTTATGTGTTCACGGGAATATTCGTGGGGCTTCACGACACCCGGCTGGCGCTGCTGCTTCAGTTCATGCTGAACTTCACCAATATCGTGCTGGATCTCCTGTTCGTCCCGGTTCTGCAATGGGGGGTGCCAGGCGTGGCATGGGCGACCCTGATTGCCGAGTACAGCGCAGCCCTGCTCGGTTTCTTCCTGCTCAGGAGGCGGCTTCTGCATGCCCTGCGCACGGCAGCCTGCCGGGACCTGGTTGAACTCGGGGCGCTGGCGCAGTTGATGCAGACCAATGGGAACATCTTCATCCGTACTGTCTGCCTGATGTTCTCCTTTGCCTTCTTCACGGCGCAGAGCGCCCGTCACGGGGAACTGATTCTCGCGGTCAATACCATCCTGCTGCATCTCCAGACGACCATGGCCTACGGTGTGGACGGGTTTTCCCATGCCATCGAGGCGCTCGGCGGCAGTGCTTACGGAGCAGGGGACGCCTGCCGATTCCGACGGGCGGTACGTCTGACATTCGCCTGGTCCCTGGCAACGGCGATTGTCTTTGCCGTACTGTACCTGCTGTTCGGGAACGGCATCGTCGGCTGGTTCACCGATTCCGAGGAAATCATCCTGACCTCTCGGCAATACCTGCTGTGGATGGTGGTCTCACCAGTTGTTTCCTTCGCAAGTTTCCAGCTTGACGGGCTGTTCATCGGTGTCGGGCACGCCAGGGAGATGAGAAATGCCATGCTGGTATCCACCGCGGGTTACCTGGTGCTGGCCCTGATTCTCCAGACCTGGTTCGGCAACCATGGATTGTTTCTCGCTCTCACCTGCTTCATGGTGCTTCGGGCAGTCACCCTTGGCTGGTATTATCCCGGTGTCGTGAGAGCGGTTTCCGGGGGCCGGCGGGCATGAGCCCTCGCAATCGGCATCCGATCATAGCGCTATGGGCCCATCCCCGGTCCATGTCCACGGCGATCGAGCGCATCATGCGCGAGAGAGGCGATCTGGACTGTCTCCACGAGCCATTCATGTACCATTACTATCTCGGCCTGGGGAAAAAGGTCTTTCCCCACTCGCGCCTGGATCCGGACCGGCCGACCGGGTTTGACGATATTGTCTCCGGCCTCTATCGTCGCGCAGCCGCATCTCCGGTCTTCTTCAAGGACATGGGATTCTACGTGGTTCCGGAGATATTCAGGCATCCCGGACTTGCCCGGGATATCAGGCACCTCATCCTTGTCCGCAATCCCAGGCGCTCGATTCTTTCCTACCACAGGCTTGATCCCGGCCTGACGCTCGAGGAGACGGGAATCGAGGCGCAATGGCGGCTCTTTCAATGGCTGGGCGAGCAGGGACACCGCAAGCCGTGGATCATTGAAGCCGAAAAGGTCCAGCATGATCCGGCCGGAGTCCTGGCCGATGCCTGGAAATATGCAGGGCTGTCATTCATGAAGCAGGCATTCAGATGGTGTGCAGATGGCATGCCGGATGACTGGAAGACCGTGTCCGGATGGCACCGGGAGGTGATTCAAAGCACGGGAATACATCCTGATCCCGAGGACGAAGAGGCGCTTGAGGTGCGGTTCGGGGAAGCCGCCAGGAAATCCCCCGAACTGATCCGGCTGCTGCGACACCACCTGCCGTTCTACGAAGGGCTTGTCGCGGCCTCGCGTGCCCAGAACACCGAATGAGCCAATCGTTGTGACGTGCTGTCATGCTGCGGATTCGTGTCATGCGAAAAGTGCCGTCCATGTGGACCATTTCCAGCAAGGAGTCCCAGCCCGACTTTCGCGATTCGCCCGGAATCTGGCCTGAGCATGAGGATTATCGAGATGCAATCCCGTGAATCGATTGAACCACCGCCTTGAAATTGCCTTGTGGTGCAGACTTTTGCCTTGATCCGGAGGGGTCAGGCAGAGACCATGGAGGTCATGTTCGTGCGCAGCAAGAACCGCTGGCAGGACAGGGCACACTACCGTTACCGGAGTTGCCTTTCCTGGACATGCTGGAGCATGGGTACTATTTCGCAAGGCGCCGGTTCGTCGCTGTGATGCGGACCATCGGTCGATCCGAGGTCAATGGATTCGTCGAGTCGTTCGATCGGTTCGAAGGAGAAGGAGCAATTGCGCTCAGGAAGTCCGCAGCGGCCGTGGTCGCCCCACAAGACGGCAGCTGATCCCTTCTTGCGACCGATGCCGACATTTCCGGACAAAATCCTCGCTGGCGCTTTTTCCGACTGATCCGATGTCGACGACAAGGCACGGAACCGGTCGCATTGTGGCGGATCGACTGGCCCGAATACCGGGTTCGACCAGCCTCCCGATTGCCCTGCGGGCACGGGAATCCGTATCTCCCGTGCCGCAACGTCAACTCCGGCTTCCCATGGTCGACCAAATGCTGTAGTGTACGAGCATCAGAAAAACTTGTCCATCGATGAAGATAATTTTATGAACGATCCGCATGACACGGCCAGCACCTACAAGATGGGGTCCGACAACATCCGCCCCTTCGGGCTGGACATACACAATCCGGTATTCCTGGTCTCGGCCGGGGTAGTCACTCTCTTCGTGGTGCTGGCTCTGGTTTTCCAGGAAACCTCCGCACAGTTCTTCGGCTGGTTGAGGCCCACCCTGACCAGGGAGTTCGACTGGTTTCTCATCATGGCCGTGGACATCATGCTGGTGTTCTGTCTGGCCTTGATCGTGCTGCCGGTGGGCAAGGTGCGCATCGGCGGCAAGGACGCTCGGCCGGATTACTCCTATCCTGCCTGGGTCGCGATGCTGTTTGCTGCGGGAATCGGTATCGGGCTCCTGTTCTTCGGTGTGCTCGAACCAGTCTACTTCACTTTTGCCGAAGGTGGCGGTGCATGGCCTCTGGGCATTGATCCATCCACTCCCGGAAATGAATATGTCGGCATAGTCGCCACCATTCACCACTGGGGTCTGGGCGGTTGGGCGGTGTATGCGGTTGTCGGATTGTCCCTGGCGATCTTCTGCTACAACAAGGGGCTTCCGTTGACCCTGAGATCCGCATTCTATCCCATTCTGGGAGAAAGGGTCTGGCGCTGGCCGGGCCATGTAATCGACACGCTTGCCGTTTTCGCCACCCTGTTCGGCCTTACCACCTCATTGGGTCTCGGCGCCAAGCAGATCGCTGCTGGCCTGAGTGATGTGTTCGGCATGAATCCTTCCAGTACGCTGGTGGTGATCCTGATTGTCGCCATCACCCTGGTCGCTCTCGGCTCGGTATTGCTGGGCATGGACAAGGGGGTGAAGCGACTGTCCGAAATCAACATGGTGGTGGCGGTCTGTCTGTTCTTTTTCGTTTTCTTCATGAGCGGTGCGATGGATGCATTGACCCGCTACTTCGGCGCCATGGTGGACTATGTCAAACTGATAGTTCCGCTGTCCAATCCGGTCGGGCGCGAAGATACGAGCTTCTTCCACGGATGGACGACATTCTACTGGGCGTGGTGGATCGCATGGTCGCCCTTTGTCGGGATGTTCATCGCCCGCATCTCCAAGGGAAGGACGGTTCGCGAATTCGTCCTGTGCGTGCTGATAGCGCCCAGCTGCATCTGTGCTCTATGGATGTCAACGTTCGGCGGCGCCGCCATCGACATGATCAACTCGGGTGCGGGATCCGGTCTGAACGCCGTGATTGTCGAGAACTACCAGCCCGAACTCGCATTGTTCAGACTTCTGGACCAGTATCCGCTCTACAACATTGTCGCGCCGATCTGCCTGGTGCTGATCATCATCTTCTTCGTAACTTCCTCGGATAGCGGATCGCTGGTCATCGATACCATCACTGCGGGTGGAAAGATGAATGCTCCAGTCGTGCAGAGGGTCTTCTGGTGCACGCTCGAAGGGCTTGTTGCGATCGCCCTGCTGCTTGGTGGGGGCCTGTCGGCACTGCAGGGAGCGGCCGTGTCCACAGGCATTCCATTTACCCTTGTGGTCCTGCTGATGTGCTACACCCTCTACAAGGCGCTGAAGAGCGAGTAGTTCCCGGTTGTGGCGACCCGTCCGTCGGGAAGGGTCTGACGGGATTGCCCCGGAAGCGGGATGTACCGTTGCGGTTCCGGGAGTGTTTCATGGGCTACCCGGCAATTTCCGGACTCCGGGAATCGGGTGGACAGGAGGGGGTTGGCGGAAGGCATTTGCGGGATTCAGTCCCATGTCGGTCCGGCCGGAAGGAATGCCATCGTCACAGACCGGGCGGTTTCCCCCGTTTCCGATCGCTTCGGTGACCAACCCGGTTCGTGGTGAACCCCGAAGCCTCGCACGTTCGTAGCGGTCGATCCGGCGACCATGCACTCCTTCGGTCATCCGCCCGCAAGATCGCGATTACGGTTCCCCGACCACCCGCTACCGGGCGCGGTCCAGGAATACGGCAGGATCTTCGAGCCAGTCCCGATACCCGATCCGTCCGTTGTCGGTGAGCCGGGCGATGAGCCGGTCGAGGCATGCCGCAAGTGCGGTGTCGTCCGCGTGCAGTGCGAAGGCACCAGTCTCCGCATGCGTGTCGAGGGTGACGACCGCGAGCATGCCGTCATGTTCTGCTGCAGCATGCCGGTTGCCGATCTCAGCCTGTGCAAGCGCGTCGATCCTTCCGGCGAGAAGCGCACCGATCAGCATGGCTTCGTCCTCCATGTACAACACCTGCGGCATGGCTGGCGATGCTGGCCGCAGTCGTCGCCGGTCCTCAAGCGCCTGCGAGGAGCCGTCGGCTGCGATCCGGTAGTCGACCCCGCCACCGGAAACGACCATGCCCCGGGGCGTATCGATACGGATGCCGTCGGACAGGATTCCGTATGAATCGGTCATGCCGGTGAGTTCCAGCAGCCGCGCTTCGCCAGTGGTGCCGGCCAGAACGCCGACCCGGACGGCGCCGTCGAGATCCTCGTAGCGGGACAGACGTCCTGCGTCCTCGGTACGTACCAGCAACGACTGGCGGAACCGGATATGTCCGTCGGTGAACGTGATCACCTTCCTGCCCACCGCATCATGGGTTCGCGATGCGAGCGCAGCGATACCCCCGCCCACCAGGTCGTAATCCGGCCTGGTGGGCAGCAGCCATATCCCGTCCCAGACCGCGACACCCCGGCGATGGAAGGACAGGTTGCCGCCATCCACGGTCTCCATCGCAGTCAGCAGATCCGCCTCGTAGCCGCGATGATCGTGGAAACCGGGCTGATCGGGGTCGCGCGAAGCACTGTAGCTTATCGGTCTGAAGTCGGTGTAGAAGCCGACGGTGACCGTCCGCTCCTTCTCTGGACAGACCTCCTCCGATACGACCGGTGTCACGGACACGGCGAACAGCAACCATGCCCCGAAAACGAGGGCAGGGATTCCGGTCGAGAACCGGACATGATCGTTTCGTCGGGTGTTCAGCTTTTCATGTGCGTTCGGAGTCAACGAGCGATCATATCAGATGTCCCATCAGCGGATGAAGTGATGGACCGTGTTAGTGACCGAACCCGCCATCCGACCTGCCTCGACACCGCCCGTTGAGGTCGGGCGCCTTGCCGATGCCGGAAATCGCTGGGGAAATTGGACATGCGCCGCATACTCAAGGAACGAAGGCGGCTTCCGGGCAGATTTCTACCGGCCAGATATTGGAGCGGGCATACGGGTAGCGTCCGCTTTCGGCTGTCCGGCACCGGGGTCTCCGGTCTGCCGGGATCAGGACGGCAGTTCGACCGGCAACATCCGGAGGCAGTCGCCGAGGAAGGAAATCGGAATGCGGTAGTGGCGGGGAGGATGCTTCACTTGGGCCCGTAGCCCGGCATGCAGGGCATTGGCCAGGAAATCGTCGAAGCCGCCTTGCGAACTCTCCAGTACGGATGACGCGAGATTCCGGAGAGCCGCCCTGGACACGCATCCGGATCCAGTGCGCGATGCGCGCTACAGGGAACTGTTCGGCCCCGTGAGGTACATCAAAACCCCACAGAGTGCGTCATCGACATCAAGACGTTCGCAACGGCGGTGTCGGGAAAGAGCACTGTGCAACGGCGAAAAGCCCGCCTGCCCGGATGCTGGTGCCCAACCGCACCTCCATGTGGCTGCTGAAGATGCGATGTAACATGGTCAGCTGTTCCTGAATATCGTGCGTGAACTCGATGCACAGCACTCCGGGCGCACCGATGCAGACTGAACCGGAGCTGCCATGGATGACCGATTCCGTGCAGACTTACGAGTCCAGAACCCGGTTCAGGAAATCCCCGATATCCTGCAGTTCCTGGAGGCAGATCGAGTGCTGCATCGGATAGCAGCGCCACGATACGTCGTAGCCGTTCTGCACGAGAACATCCCTGCTGCGACCCGCGACCGACAGGGGAATCATCGGATCATGCGATCCATGTCCCATGAATATGGCCGTGCCCTGATTTTCCGGAGTCCTGTCCGCCATCAGCCCCTCCGGGTCCGGGACATAGGTCGACAATGCGACGATTCCGGCCAGGGAGGAACCCAGCTTCAGACCCGCGCAGAACGCGACAGCGCCTCCCTGTGAGAATCCGGCCAGCACGATGTTCCCGGTCGGGATACCGCGACGGTTCTCCTGCTCGATCAGTTCGCATACGATATGCTCTGAATCCTGTAGTCCCGCATGGTCGATCCCCCGTCTCCAGTCACCCTGCCCAGGCAGATCCCGTATATCGTACCATCCGCGCATCACCACCCCGCCATTACAGGTGATCGGACGCATGGGGGCATGGGGAAATATGAAACGGGTCGACAGGCCGGGCTTCAGTTCCAGCTGGGGGACGACCGGTTCAAAGTCGTGTCCATCCGCGCCGAGTCCGTGCAGCCAGATAACGGAAAAACGGGGTTCCAGAGCGGTCTGGACCTCAATGTATTCAATACTGGTCATGGAGACACCGATTGTCGAATGTGCATGTCACAGTATATCTTCAACCGTCCAATACCATCCTGAGAAACATCCCCGGCAATGACACAGTGAGTTCCGGACTCGTTTCGTTCTGCCATTACCACTCGCCTGCAGTGCCGTTCATACGCAAACACGGGCATGTAACCCTGTCAGATTTCAGCAAACCCAAGGGCATATGAACTATAGCAGGATATAACCAATCACCAGAACTTGTCTTGACCTTGCAGTGCATCGTACGGCTGGTTCCCGTCGCAGTCTGCTGACTGAAGCTGGACAAATGTCCTTCAGACAGGTTGCTTGAAATGGCCCGGTCAGCTATCACTTCCCATGGATTCCTTTACCTGATCCAGGGGATGCATGGCGGAAAACGGTTAAAAGCCTGCACGAGAAGCACCATGTCGCATGAACGAACCTATTGCAGGTGTTTCTGAAACCCCGCACGACTCGATCATGATTGATTGGGACCCAGACCATGGATCAGGCCTGATGCGGATGAAGACAGTCCCCGGTCAACCCGCAGGCAACTGGCGGAAACGATAAGCGAGCATCCGCTTCCCCTGCCGACTGGTCATTTCCAGTCCTGGCCCATCCTACACCTTTTGCGTATCCGTCAACGTGCAAGCCGTGTAGTCGAGAGTCGCACTTCCGGGATGAATGTTACAACTCCGGACCGCCTCCTGTATACAGCAGCGATTGGCCAGACTTTCCCCGATATGCTGCAGAAGGCGGATCCGTGTGGCGGTATGCCACATGTTCCTGAGATTCTTGACGAACACCCGCAACTCGCAGGCCGGGCAAGCCCTTCAATACCTGATCTGAAATCGGGTATGCTTCCCTCCGTTGCATGTTCCCTACCCTTGATGGGATTGCTGCCGCTCCCTTTCAGGGGGGCGTGGGTTGAAACGTGCACTTGACCATATTCCCCGCATGGACGGGGTTACAGGGTTCCCGGCGCTTCGGTACCGGGAATCCGCTTTCCCCCTCGATATATCCCCGGGTACCCCCTTGAAGTGCCCGAATCCTGTCAAGACGGCCTGTTACGATCCTGATTGCCCGATCTGTACCTCACAGAATCGCGCTGAACGCGCGATCTCCACACAGACAGTACCTAATGCCCTTCGCGCATTTTTCCAGAATCGTAGAATTTGATACCGCCCTCAGTTCGTTCGCCGACTTCACAACGGGCATCGTTTATCAGCCCATTAATGTATTCCTGCTTGATTTACGAAACCTTAGTCATCCGCAACCAGGTTCGTCGTGTACATGACTCCAAAGAAAGCGACAGCACTCCAGACACATCCTGCAGAAATGGGCGACATCGAGAGAATTCACGGAGAACCTCGACCTGATATCGGCAGACCAGATGTACGCCATACTCAATAGTGGTGTATACCATGATCTGCGACATACTCGGTCCGGCCAAGGCGGGTTCCATAGTTACAGATGCCTCGAACCTCGTAGGCAGGATGAGAGATGCCGACGAGTTCCCTCCTGTCGAGTTGCTATGAAACGGCCTGTGCAGTAACAGTAGCGTGACAGAGTCTGGAATATCCAGAACTCCCCGTGCCAGAGTGAAGTGCAACACGGACTGTGATGTACGAGTGCTCTGCGGATGGGTGAGTTGCAGCGGGCCAGATGATGGCAAGCAATCCCTGTTTCGGAATCGGAGAATTGTCATGCCAACTGGCTACCATCACCTGACCCATTGCGAAAGATGCCGGACAAGCACCCTGCTGCATGGTGGGAAGTCGCAACGGGAGATTGCCCACCAGTTCGGCCGGGAG
>JAJDVC010000166.1 GCA_022826305.1 Gammaproteobacteria bacterium
TGCCAGTGCGGGAGCGTTCGCTATGAGCTGGGTACCGATCCCATCGTCGTCTACACCTGCCACTGCTCGGACTGCCAGCAGCAATCCTCCAGCGCCTTCGGCATGTCCGCATGGGTTGCGTCGACCGACTTCTTCCTGGTATCCGGAAAACTGCGCCGATGGTCGATGGTGGCGGGTAGCGGAAGGATCAAGATCTGCTCGTTCTGCGCGCTGTGCGGCAGCCGGATCCATCATGGCGCACCGGGTCGCGACGACATGTACAGCATCAAGGGAGGGTCTCTGGATGACAGGGCGCAACTCAGACCAGCCGCGCACATCTGGGTGCGCAGCGCGCAGCCATGGGTCAGACGGATGCTTGTCGGTCTGCCCTGTTATGAAACGGAGCCGGAGGATTTCGGGGAGATCATCGACCGGTACCGGTCGATGCGATAGCGTGTCGTACGGCTTCGCCGGGTGAAGGGTCCTTGTGTCTTTCCGCCCCGAATCCGCGGGAACGGCGCTGTCGTTCGGAGGGGGCACCTGCACAACATGGATGCGAGACGAACCGGCGAGGTCTTCATCCCCTGCCGGACCGCGCTCAGAACATGTAGCGCAATCCGGCAAGGAGGGTGAGACCTGAATCGGCCGTCGCATCGTGTCCCGGATTCCGGGTCCATACGGTCTTCAGGCGCAACTCTCCATCGTATGCCAATGGCCGGCGCCACTGGACTGCGACCTCCATCTGCCGGCCTGATGGTTCGAGGTCGGCCATCACGGTTCTGCGGGTCACACCTCCGTTCGGGGTGCGACCCACCGGCACGGAAAGCCTGGCCCGTCCGGATTCCGCACGTAGCGGCTGCGATATCTGCAACGCGATCTCTCCTTCGTCCAGCGGCCGTGCCGCATGGAGCGCAAAGGCACTGGTGGTCAGCGTTGAAAGATCGGTGATCAGGCCGCTCCGGGCCGTCGTGTCCGCAGTACCGATCTCCGCACTACCCCCGACATGCCAGGTGCCGACCCGGGCGCCTCCCTCGATGCCGACGAAGGCGAAACCCGCCTCCAGGAAACCGAATGCACCGGTCGGTCGGCTGCCGAGCAGGGTCTCGCGCTCATCCGCCCAGCCACCCTTCAGACCGAGCGGCGAGCCTTCCGGGCGCCAGGAAAGCACACTGCCGGAAACCGGACTCCTCCGATCCAGCCCTTCCGTGGAAAAGGCCATGAACTCGAAGCCCTTCCGTCCCGGCAGGCTCAGGGCCAGGGAGTCGTCGGCGAGGGAGAGATGCCCGCCGTCCATCCCGGATGTCGACGTATCCAGCAATCCGAGTCGCGGGGTTGCGAAACCTGCACGACCTTCCCAGCCGCCCGCACTGGTGGCGGACCATCGGACTCCGGGCTCCTGATCGGGGTCCGGCCACTCCATGAGGCGGCGCAACCGTTCGGCAGCCGAGGGACCATCGGCACTGCGGATGAAGGAATCGAACGAGAACCAGAACGGGGCTCCCAGATCGTCGAAGGCGGTCATCTCGATTCCGGAGAGCGACCGTGTCAGGCCATCGCCAAATGCGTGGCCGAGGGTGAGCAGCGTATCGGAAGCGGCGGCACCGGGTCCGGTCACGCTCGTGCCCAGCGCGACGGTCGTCGCACCGACCGGCGAGGTTGCGGCGGCAAGGTCGAGCAGACCCCGTCCGTAGACGGTGCTGTCCGCGTATTTTCCGGTCCGGTCGGCGGTCTCCAGCAGCCTTGCAAGCAGTTGCGTATTGCCGAGCTGGTCGCGGAAGTAGTGCTTCATCACCACCAGCGATCCGGTTACCATCGGTGCGGCATAGGAGGTGCCGCTGCCGGTGGCGATGCCGTACCGTCCATCGACACCGTTGATGGGGCCCCAGTATGCCACCAGGATATCCTCGCCCGGTGCGGCGATGCACCAGTCGGCGGCGATGCCGCAACGGTTCGAGAACCAGGAGATGTCACCGTTCTCGTCGACCGAGACAACGGAAACAATGCTGTTGCGCACCTCCGGAATGCGGGCCGGCAGGCCTGCCAGGACGCTGGGGGATGCGGCAAAGACCTGATCCCTGTTGTTCAGGTTGGTGCAGAGGCGGGGATCGTTGAAATCCGCCGGGCGGCATTTGCTGCCGTGTGCGTTGCCGGCCGACCAGACGAAGATGGTCTTGTCGGTCGAAGCCTGGGCCAGCGAGCTGATCGTTCTGCCGAGGTTCGTGCGAAGATCCTGTGCACTGTACTGGTCGATGATTCCCGGGTAGCCGATGCTCATGTTGACGAAGTCGATGGTCCGGCCGGATGCGGACCAGTTCACGGCATGGTCCACCAGGGCTGAAAAGTTGCTGTCGACGGTGCTCAGCGCTGCAAGGCTGATCGGGGTGTAGAACTCGGCAGCAGAACCGGTCCCGATGGAGAATACCGTGATGTCGGCGCCATAGGCGACACCTCGTGCGGCAGTGACGGGCGAATCGGGGCGCAGGGCGTCGCGTCGCGCCACCATGATGCTTGCAACCGACGTGCCGTGGGAAGATGTGCTGCCATCCTCTGCCGGATCAGTGGTACGGCGGTCCTCGATCACCCTCTTGCCCAGGAATACCGGGTGTTGCGACCCGATTCCGGAATCGATCATGCCGACTGTCTGGCCAGCCCCCGGTTCGGTGCCGCTTCCGAGGGCCAGTTCCAGGTGCGCCCAGGCCTTGTCCGCGCCGATCATCTCCAGGCCGTACTGGCTCGTGAAATCGTCTGCGCTGGCGTATGTGCCGGCGATCCTGTCCCGTTCCCGTGCGTATTCCTCCGGAGTGAGGCAGTTCGTCGCGGTTCGAATGCAGGGGGGTGGCCTGTCTTCGGGGGGAGGGGGTTCGGTTGTCTGTGGTGTCGGCGAATCCGTCGTCTGCGGTGTCTGCGAATCCGTGGTTGGCGAATCCGTCGTCTGTGGTGTCTGCGGATCCGTGGTCGGCGAATCCGTCGTCTGTGGTGTCGGCGAATCCGTCGTCTGCGGTTCCACCCTGCCGCCGCCTCCACCACAGGCCGACGCGAGCATCAGGACGGCGAGCATGAGCAGGACTGATGCAACCCCCCCCGTCCTTCGGGTGGTCTCTGGATGCGGGACGATCATCAGGACGTGGTACCGACCTGAATTGTCGGCTTTCGGCATTGCGCTTCCCCGGGTTGCATGAAACCCTTCATGTCCCGTACCCGTGTTCCGGCAATCGTCATCTGTTCTTCAGAAACTCCAGAAACGTTCATGACCGACCCATGCACCCCTGCAAGGACAGGGCAGTTTCCATCGTATTCGGGTGATCAGCGAAATGCAAGACTTTCCGGAGCTTCGGGGGCGTGCCGATGGCCGGGAACCATGTTAACATGCGTCCCCGGCTTCGTGTGCCGGGTCGGAATCGAACACATGTCTCTACCGCGGTTAGATCGTGATTCGGCATGTGTGGATGGTGCGGGTACGGCCGGGCGAGACGGTTTCGATTCCGGCCCGCGCCGGACCATGCAGAAGGCTTGTCGGGACATGAGGTGACCGCGATTGAATGAAAAGAGATCGAACAGCGCGGACCGGCGCTGGATCACGAACTACATCTGGGGCATAGCGGATGATGTTCTGCGCGATCTGTATGTACGGGGGAAGTATCGCGACGTGATCCTTCCGATGACCGTGCTGCGCCGACTCGATGCGGTGCTGGAAGACGGGAAGAAGGCCGTACTCGCCACGAAGTCCTCGCTCGACGAGGCAGGCCTGGTCGATCAGGATGCGGCCCTTCGTCATGAGGCCGGGCAGGCCTTCTACAATGTCTCGCCCTTTTCCCTGCGGGACCTGCGCGCCCGCCCCGATCCCCAGCAACTGCGTGCCGATTTCGAGGCCTGGCTCGACGGATTCTCGCCCAATGTGCAGGATATCCTCGACAGTTTCGAGTTCCGCAACCAGATTCCGCGGCTGGCAAGGGCGGATGCACTGGGGGCATTGATCGAGAAACTGACCTCTCCCGATGTCAACCTGAGTCCCCACCCGGCAAGGGATGCCGATGGCACTGTCCGCCACCCCGGCCTGGACAACCATGGCATGGGCACGATCTTCGAGGAACTGGTTCGCCGGTTCAACGAGGAGAACAACGAGGAGGCCGGGGAACACTGGACCCCGAGAGACGCCGTGCGGCTGATGGCGAATCTTGTCTTCCTGCCCGTCGCCGACGAACTCGAATCCGGAACCTATCTGCTCTATGACGGCGCCTGCGGGACCGGCGGCATGCTGACTGTTGCCGAGGAAACCCTGCAGGAACTCGCTGGCGAACGCGGCAAGCAGATCTCCACGCATCTCTTCGGGCAGGAGATCAATGCGGAAACCTGCGCGATCTGCAAGGCCGACCTGCTGCTCAAGGGTGAGGGCGAGGCAGCAGACAACATCGTGGGAGGGCCGGAGCATTCCACGCTCTCGAACGATGCCTTCCCGTCCCGTGAATTCGATTTCATGCTGTCCAATCCCCCCTATGGAAAGAACTGGAAGACCGACCTTGAGCGCATGGGTGGAAAGAAGGACATGCGTGACCCGCGCTTCCTGATCGAACACGGTGACGATCCGGAATTTTCCCTTGTCACCCGTTCCAGCGACGGGCAGATGCTGTTTCTGGCCAACAAGCTTGCCAAGATGAAACAGGACACCAGGCTCGGCAGTCGAATCGCCGAGGTGCACAACGGGAGTTCGCTCTTCACCGGCGATGCGGGCCAGGGAGAGAGCAACATCAGACGCTGGATCATCGAGAACGACTGGCTGGAGGCCATCGTCGCGCTCCCGCTCAACCTGTTCTACAACACCGGTATTGCCACCTATGTATGGGTTCTGACCAATCGCAAGCCTGAACACCGGCGTGGAAAGGTGCAGCTGATTGATGCGACAGGGTGGCATCGCCCCCTCCGGAAGAATCTCGGGAAGAAGAATTGCGAGCTCGGTGAGGACGACATTGCGCGAATCTGCACTGATTTCCTGTCCTTCGGGGAGAACGGGCAAAGCAGGATCTTCGACAATGAGGCGTTCGGATACCGGAAGGTCACGGTGGAACGGCCACTTCGCATTGCGGGAATTGACCCCGAACGTGCGTACAGGCCGGCCGAGATCAGGAAACTCAGGGAAGAAGGCGAACGCAGTGAAAATGCACCACCCGTCATCAGGAAAATTCACAGGCGAGGTACTGAAGCTGACCCGTTGCGCGGCCTGTTCGCGACCACGATCAACGGTCGACCCGCCGTGGTGGAGTATCAACCCGATACGGACCTGCGGGACACAGAGCAGATACCGTTGCAGGAACCGGGCGGAATCGAGGCATTCTTCAGGCGCGAAGTCCTGCCCTATGCCACGGATGCCTGGTATGTGTCAGGCAGCATAAGGACAGGATATGAAATCAGCTTCAACCGCTATTTCCACAGGCCGGAACCGATGCGTACCCTGGAAGAGATCCGGAGCGATATCCTGGCGCTGGAGCAGGACACGAAAGGGCTTTTGACTGAAATCCTGGGAGTGGCGGAATAATGGCCACACAAAGATACTCTGTCACGCCACACCCCATCGAAACCCTGCTGACCTGGGTGAAGTCCGGGGAGATTGCCATTCCGGAGATTCAGCGGCCTTTTGTCTGGGACGCGACCAAGGTGCGCAATCTCCTTGACTCCCTCTACAAGGGTTATCCGGTGGGCTATCTGATATCCTGGCGGAACCCTACTATCAGGCTCAAGGATGGGTCACCTTCTGCCGGGAAGCGCATCCTGATCGATGGTCAGCAACGCGTCACTGCATTGATGGCGGCCCTGCTTGGACATGAAGTACTGACCAAGGAATACCAGACAGTGCGCATTCGCATTGCATTTCATCCCGTTCAGGATCGATTCGAGGTAACCAACCCGGCAATCCAGAGGGACGCAAGCTGGATTGACGATGTCACCAGCATCTTCAGTCCCGACTCGGATCTGCTCGCGCTGGTCGAGGAATACGTCGAGCGCAACCCGGGGGCTGATCGGAAAAAAGTCGGCCAGGTTCTCCAGAAGGTTGGCAAGATCGTCAACAATCATGTGGGGCTGATCGAACTGGCTGAAGACCTGGATATCGAGACAGTCACAGAAATCTTCATCCGGGTGAATTCCGCAGGCACCCCGCTGTCACAGGCGGACTTCGCCATGTCCAGGATTTCCGTCAACGAAACCTTTGGTGGCAACGTCCTGCGCAAGGCCATCGATTATTTCTGTCATCTTGCGGTGGCGCCCGAATTCCATCCAAACATCGAAAAGGGGGATCCGGAGTTTGCTGCTTCGGAGTTCTGGCCGAAGATCAAGTGGCTCAAGGACACCAATGACGATCTGTACGACCCGACCTATACCGACATGTTGCGGGTTGCATTCACCTCGCAGTTCGGCCGCGGGAAACTCGGGGATCTGGTGGCGCTTCTCTCCGGCCGCAACTTCGAAACACGGGCATACGAAGAGGCCATTGTAGAGCAATCCTTCAATAAGCTGAGGGATGGCATCAATGCCTTCATGAACAAGACCCATTTCGATCGCCTGACGATGATCCTCCGTTCGTCAGGATTTCTGACGGCGAGCCTGATCCGTAGCCAGAATGCGGTGAACTTCGCCTACATCGTCTACCTTCGCGGCCGCTCCGAGGGGTTGTCTCCACATGTGCTCGAACGCCTCGTGCGTCGATGGTACGCGATGTCGATTCTCAGGCAGCGCTATTCCGGAAACCCCGAAACTGCCTTTGACTTCGACATCAGGCAGATTGCCTCCCTGGGGCTGATCTCCTACACCGAGGCCGTGATTGAAAACGAGCTTCCGGACACCTTCTGGACCGGCATGCTGCCCCAACTCATGGATACTTCGTCTTCCAAGAGTCCGTATTTCATCGCCTACCAGGCTGCCCAGGCACGGCTGGGGGACAAGGGCTTCCTTTCCACGGACATCACCGTCCGCGACCTGCTGCTGAATCGGGGAGACAAGCACCATGTCTTTCCGCGCAAGCACCTGCAAAGGCAAGGACTGAGCCACGGTCGATACAACCAGATCGCCAACTTCGTCATCGCGCAGAGCGAGATCAACATTGCCATCGGCGACACTTCACCTGAAACCTATTTCACTGAACTCATGGAGCAGACCGATTGCGGCTGGCAGAGATACGGTGGAATTATCGACAGAGAGCGCCTTCGCACCAATTTCGTCGAGAACTGCCTTCCCGACTATCTGCTTGACGGCACAGTGCCCGAATACGACGAATTCCTTGCCGACCGCCGGCGCCTGATGGCGCTCAAGATCAAGACATGGTTCGAGGCATTGTCGTGATCGTCGAACT
>JAJDVC010000141.1 GCA_022826305.1 Gammaproteobacteria bacterium
ATGTCGGAATCTCGGCCTGGAATCTGGACCTCCTTCCTGCGGGATCGTCTTCGGCAAAGAGGGCAACAACCCGGGCTTCGACGGAAAGTCGCCTTGGCGCGTCGTCGCGGGTCGCCGGATCATTGAAAGCCGTGTGAAAGGTGACCCGGCATGCCGGATCCTCGATGCGGGAATCGTACTGTCTGAAGATCAGCGCCTCGCCCGGCTCCATTTCTGGAAAGTAGTGCCAGCATTGGGCCGTGTCATGAATGAGACGGTACTGCACCAGGCGGGTGGCAGGCTCGGTCAGGCGCCGTCCATCGGCGCTGATCATGTCGCCGGCAGAAACGGTCGAAGGGTCGCACATGGCAAGGGGCTTTGACTCGATCGCCTGCAGGAAATCCGTACTCCGCCAGACGTTGTAAACCCCGAAATGGCGGCCGTCCGGTATGGCAAGCACATCCTCGGCACAGGGAGTCAGGTCTGCGTGAGCTATTTCCGCATAGATCCCGGCGCCGCTGGGCGAAATCGGCTCACCGACACGAAACTCGTGCTGCATGGTCCGTGCGGAAACGCATCCTGTCGCTTCCATGACCAGTTCCGCACAATGGTCGTAGAAGCGGGAAACAACACTATGGTGATCGCCGTAATCGATGTCGAGAGGCGCATGCACAAGCTCGAAACCCATGCACCTGATGGTGGGAGCCTGTGCGAGAGCACGTGCGTCATGAATACGGATCGGCTTGATGAGCAGCATTTCCGAAGTGGGGGAGCCGCCCTCTTCGCGGCAAGGCAGCCTGTATCCCCGGTATTCCGGCTTCACGAAGAGACTTTCCGAGACGACGAACGGCGTATCGGGAAACAGTGGAAGATTCCCCATGACGCTGACCCTGTCAAACTATCTGGCGCCGGGCCAGATCACGAAACTTCCCTTCTGTCGCCAGCAATGCTTCATAGCTTCCGGTCTGCACCAGTCTCCCCTGATGCAACACGTGGATGCGGTCTGCCTTGCGGATCGTGGACAGACGGTGGGCAATGACAAATCGGGTGCTATTGGATTCCTCAATTCCTTTCATGGCCAATGCCTGACTTCTGGTGTCCAGCCAGCTTGTCGGCTCGTCAAGGAATATGATCCGGGGCTTGTACACCAAAGCTGCGGCCATTCTGATTCGCTGGCTCTGACCGCCGGAAAAGTTTGCCGAATTCTCGCTCACCGATGTATGCAACTGCATCGGCATGGCGCGAATCTCTTCGGCAACACCGACCTGTTCCAATGCACGCCATGCATCATCCTCAGTGAGGTTGCTGTCTGTCCCGATGATGTTGTCGAGCACACTGCCGGGGCGCAGGGGACTGTCTTGCATGACCACGCCCATCTGCCTCCTTGCGAAGCTGAAATCCAACTGTGCAAGATCTTGCCCGTCATAGTAGACTGCCCCGGAATTCGGCTTTTCCAGGCCAAGCAGGAGCCGCAACAAGGTCGTCTTGCCAGCACCGGATTCCCCGACAATCGCGACAAACTCGCCTGGTTTCGCGCTGATCGAAACGTCTTCCAGCACCTTTGGTCCACCCGCAGCATAAGCGTGGCTCACCCGGTCGAGCAGTATCCGGCCGACCAGTCCGGTTCGGGCCCGTTCCGCCGTTCTTGTAGACACAGGACTTTCCAGGACAGGCAAGACCTGGTCACAGGCTGGCTTGATCAATGCAACGGCCAGGGCTGCATTACCAAGCATGACGATCGCCATGCACAGAACCATGACTGCCGTGAATACTGCAAGAAAATCTGCCGTGTCCACTCCGCCTTCACCCTGCATGGCAACTGTCGAGAACAGGACTGCAGCTGCCAGGGCGGGTACCGCCGCACCGAATGCCGCAAGGTGCTCACCGAGCATCGACAGCCGTATCTCCGCCTCCTTGTGATCATGATACCGCCGTGCCCAGGCAGAGAAGGCCGAGTCCTCGGCAGCCGTGACACGCAACTTGGAAATGCCCATGAAGAACTGCTGAGTGTCGCCGGTGAGCCGTCGCACGGTCTTCAGGTATTGACGCTGGGGTTCGATCAACAGAATGCAGAATGTGGCCGTTACGCCGATCATCGCGACAGAAAGCAACAGGACGATCCAGCCCAGCCAGATATCGTAGAAAAACAGAAGTCCGAGTGCAGGCAACAGGAACAGCGTGGATAACACTCCATCGGCCGTGACTCCTGCAACCTGGTCTCTGACATCCTGGAACACCATTGATCTTGCCGAGAGCTCACCGGCGGTGAAGCCGCGAAAAAAGCCGGGATTCAGGCGCAGCAGACGATCCCAGATCAAGGAACCAAGACGGGCGGCGACACGGCCTTCAAACCTCATGAGCGCCGTTCCCCGAAGAATGTGGAGCAGGGCCACGAGCACACCGGTTCCAATGAGGATTGCCGCCAGTTGCAGGAGCGGCACGGCATTGCCGTCCGGTACTGCCGCGCCAACCAACCTGCTGACCGCGAATGCAGGTGTCAATGCGAGCGTGCCGGCAGCAATACCTGTCAGGACAAGCATGGTGACATCACCTGCCACACCACAAAACCCGGCACGATACAGGTCCCCCAGGCTGGCTGCGCCTTGTGCTCCATTGTCGGGCAGTCTCGGATACAGATAGTGCACATCCTTGAACGAGGCGGCGGTCTTGCCGTCCGCCAGACTCGACTCGCCGGTCGAGGGGTCCACAACGCGGTAGCGACCGGTCGGCCCGGGCAAAAGCGCCAGAGGCTGTCCGTCTTGACGTCGAATTGCCAGCATGGCCCCGCAGTCTGCGAGCCACCAGCCTCCTGATGTCGTCAGCCGCACCTCGCGTTTGCGTAACGCCGATGCGTCACAGAAATCAGCCAGCGTGGGTTCCTCGTCGCCGAGAGTAACTGGCACGTTGACCGAGAACCCCTCTCGCCTGCCAATAATGCGCAAGGCCCCTGCCATGGCAGACTCGTCTTTCGCCGACCGAAGCACGGGATTGTAGAGCGCTTCCAGCCTTGTCCTGGCTCGCACCTTTTCATCTCGGCGCATTGTAGCCTGGGCGGTCTGGAGATTTGCCTCGTCAGCAAGCAGCAGCCTCCGGTTCAGACATTCCGCATCGAGCAAGGTCTCGTGAAATCCTGGCAAGGCTTCGTCCAAAAGTTGCCGTGCGTCGAGTTCGGAGGTGGTCCTGCAGTCGAAGGTCTCCTCCCCGTGCAGACGGATCCATGCATCCCGGGAGACGGGAATCAGGTCGTGGCGTCCGGTATCCACAAGATCGAGAAAGACAGCCCCCATACCGCATGCATTCAGCCAGACAACACCATGGCCGGGTGAGGCGACACCTCTTCCCGTCATGGGCCCGGGACAAAGACGAAGTTCCGTTGCCGGAGCGCCTTGCATGTCACGGGTTACGGCTGCAGACATGGACTCGATCCAGAAATCGACATGCCTGTCGAATTCCCGCCTGAGTGCATGGTCATGGTCCGCCAATGCATCAAGCAGGGTTTCAAGCGTCAGTCGGCGCAATCTGGATCCTTGCAATCCCTTGGCAACCAGCTTCATTGAATGGCCGGACTCATCCACACTGAAAGCCAGCTGACCGACTTCAAGACGAACGAAATACTTGTAGTTGGAAGCAATTCGTCCGGACTCATGCTCGGCCGCCAGCACATCGATGGCCCCTGCCTCGACATACCATGCATAACCGGACTCCCACAGACCCACCGGCCGTCTTGCAACAGCCGCAATCTCATCCCCACGTTCGAGAAACAGGTGATTCAGACCGGATTGCGGGCGCGACTCATTCACCACGAATCAACCTCCGGTACATGTCGTCCCGGGCGTACAGCTCATCGTGAAATCCCTGTTCGATGATACGGCCGCCGTCGACAACCATGATCTGGTCCGCATCACGGATCGTACTCAGGCGGTGGGCAACGATCAGGCAGGAGCACCCGCGGCGGCGAATGTTGTCGTCAATCATCAATTCGGTAGCGGGGTCAAGGGCGCTTGTGGCTTCGTCGAGGATCAACAGCGATGGATTGTTGACCAGCGCCCTGGCAATCTCCAGCCGCAGTCGCTGACCGCCGCTGAAATTCCGTCCTCCCTCTTCCACCATGGATTCGTACCCTTCGGGACGACTGATGATTTCCTCGTGAATCAATGCATCCCTGGCGGCAGCAGTCACGTACTGATCCGGAATGGTCGTGTCCCACATGGTCAGGTTGTCGTTGATGCTGGCCGCAAACAGAACCGGATTCTGGTCGACGATGGCAATTGACCTGCTGAACACTTCACGCGGGATATCCTCGAACGGATGGCCGTCGAACAGTATTTCTCCCGACCAGGTCACGTAGAGGCCCGCCGCCAGCTGGGCGACTGTAGACTTGCCCGAACCGCTGGCGCCGACCAGTGCAATGCGCTGGCCAGGCTCAATGGTCAGGCTGAAATCCCTGATCAGCGGGTCGCGGCTTTTCTGATATCCGAAGGTCACCCCCTTCATTTCAAGCTTGCCGATCAAACGCAACCGGCCCTCTGCGGTCATGGATATCCTCTGCTCGCCGGAGCCACCGGATGCCAGCGGCCTTTCGTTCGGTGCATTGATCACATCGTCCACCCGTGCCAGGTCGGCCTCCAGGGTCTCCAGCAAGTCAGAGAATTGCCCGACTCGAGCGATTGGACGAATGAAGTTGTCGGCAAGTATGTAAAATCCCATCAATTGGCCGAGAGTGACATGCCCCAGCGTCATCAGCCAGCCGCCAAGACCGAACACCACCGCTGCATTGAGCAACTGAAACAGGTGCGGGAACGAGGATGCCACATGCCCCAGTTCCACGAATTCCTGGCGAGCGGCAAGTTCACGGGCCTGCCTGCCGCTCCAGTCCGAAAAGAAGTCGTTCTCCCGGGCCGTGGCTTGCAGACTCTCGATTGACCATAGACCGGCAGCACTGATACCAACCAGCATGCTCTGTTCCCGGCGCAGCCGGTGATTGTGATCGCGGCGCAAACGAGCCAGCAATCGCGTCATGGCGAAGCAGGACACTCCCATGCCGGCGATCACGAACGCCAGGGGCCAGTACCAGACCAGCATGACTGCCAGAAACGCCGCGCCCATGATCAGGTCGACAGATAGACGCACCAGCTGTCCGGCGCCGGTGGCCGCCACTTGGTCAATCGTTCGCAAGCGCAAGGTGAGGTCGCCCGCCAACCTGTGGGTGAAAAACCTGATTGGGAGGCGAAGCATTGTGTCCAGAAATCTGTCGGACTGCGTGATCGAGAGGGAAATCACCAGATCACGCAGCGAACGCATCTGCAGCCAGGTCAGAAGATAGGCGAATGCGCCAGCCAGAAGCGTACCCGCTGTCAACGTCCAGCCTAGTTCGGCCTGCCCGGATTCCAGAACGCGATCCACAAACAGCGCCAGCAGGAGCGGCAGGGCCAGCAGCACAATTGCAAGCAGCAATCCGAGGACTGTCGTGCGCACCAGCAGGGATTTGTGAACGCGCAGCCAAGGCCAGAGCCTTTCCACGATGCCGCGTCTGGTGCCTCGCTGCTTGAATTCGCCACCGGGTTC
>JAJDVC010000107.1 GCA_022826305.1 Gammaproteobacteria bacterium
ATACGGTATTATCGTTCAGGCAACCTGGATCAGACACATATACAGAATTGCCCGTTGACGGGCCGCACAGCGGATTAGCCAGACATGTTGATACAACCCCTGCTCGGCCTGCTGGCCTTCGTTCTGATTGCCTGGATCATCAGCGAAAACCGTTCCAGCGTGAACTGGAAGCTGGTTCTCTCGGGTATCGTGGCCCAGCTCGTACTGGGATTCCTGCTGCTGGGAATTGAATTCATGCAGGGCGTTCTCAATTCCCTGAACATGGTCGTACTGGCTATCGAACGGTCAACCCAGGCCGGAACAGCGTTGGTATTCGGCTATCTCGGAGGAGGTTCACTGCCGTTCGCCGAGTCTGGCCCGGGCAGCACTTTCATTCTTGCATTCAAGGCATTGCCCATCATCCTGGTGATCAGTGCACTCTCCTCGCTGCTGTTCTACTGGAGAATACTGCCCCGGATCATACGTGGAATTTCCTGGCTGCTCGAAAAATCCCTCAGGATAGGCGGGGCGGAAGGCATGGGACTGGCAGCCAACGTCTTTATCGGCATGGTGGAGTCCCCATTGCTCATCAAGCCCTATCTTTCCCGCATAACCCGGAGCGAACTGTTCAGCATCATGACCTGCGGCATGGCGACGGTTGCCGGTAACGTAATCGTCCTGTACGCCAGCCTGCTGTCCGGCGCCATTCCCGGAGTGGCCGGGCATATTCTGGTCGCTTCAGTAATCAGCGTCCCTGCGGCATACGTCATATCAAAAGTCATGATTCCCGAAACCGGACCAGTTACCGTAGCGGAACTTGAACCGGACACCACGACCAACAGTTCATTCCAGGCAATTACCGAAGGCACCATCCAGGGGGTACAGCTACTGATCCAGGTGGTTGCCCTGCTGCTGGTCATGGCCTCCCTGGTGGAACTGGTCAACATCATCCTCTCCCTGTTCCCGGGTCCGGGTGACCAGGCACTGACCCTGCAAAGGATGATGGGCTGGGTATTCGCACCGGTGGCATGGCTGATCGGCATCCCGTGGGAGGAAGCCATCGTGGCCGGACAATTGCTCGGAATCAAGACCGTCATCAACGAATTTCTCGCTTACCTGACCTTGTCCGGACTGCCTGAAAACACCCTGAGCATCTCAAGTTCCGTGGTACTGCTCTACGCCTTGTGCGGATTCGCCAACCCCGGCAGTCTCGGCATCATGATTGGCGGACTGACCGCCATCGTGCCGAAGCGAAAGGCGGAAATTGTCACGCTGGGCGTAAAATCCATTCTGGCGGGCACTCTTGCGACCTGCATGACGGGCGCTGTCGCAAGCATTTTCCTCGGTCTGAAGGCACTCTGACCCCTCACCCTTCGACAGGGTGAAAACAATCCATGCAGCACACGGTCCGTTCCCTGCCGCCGATGAAACAGTCCTTGATGGCGATCGGCAACCCTTCGGGCTGAACATGTCCGAAAATGCAATTGGCGCACCATGCCCGCGTTCCCCGGGCCCGATCGATGAATCCGGCAAATTCGACCATTTGAACCCACTGAAATCCCTTGTTGCATATGGTGTACGGAAAGAACAACCCTGCCGGGGCATTCCGGTAACAGGCAGGTATGCGTGATCCCTGCCTGACGTTGATTCCCACCTGCCGCATGAAGGTCAACCACATGATAAAATCCTTTCTGTTTCATGAGGCTGAAGTCCGGACCGATACTTTGCATGAACCAGTCTGCAGACATCCCCCAGACAGCACCAGTCATGGTTGATGCAAAAAACCGCCTGGGCGTGGATATCGGGGGAACCTTTACCGATGTTGTGGTTGAAACCGGCAACGGCCGCTTCTCGACCAAGATGCTGACCACGCATGCGGCGCCCGAGGACGCCATCATTGCAAGCATGCACAGGGTCTGCAGGACAGCGGGCATCAAGCCGCAATCAATCGGTCAGATCATTCACGGCACGACGCTTGCGACCAATGCGCTGATCGAACGGCGCGGCGCCAAGACGGCCCTGATTACCACAAGGGGATTCCGGGATGTCATCGAAATGCGCACGGAAAGCCGTTTCGAGCAATACGACCTGAATCTGGTCCTGCCGGAACCGCTGCTGCCCCGTAATCGCCGTTATGTCGTCAATGAAAGGATGGAAGCATCCGGCAAACCGCTTGTACCGCTCGACCGGATCGAAGTGGAGTCACTGGCGGACGAACTCGGGGAAGCCGGCTACGACAGCGTTGCGGTCGGGTTGCTGCACTCCTATGCGAATGACCGGCATGAACGGATGATACGCGATGTGCTTGCGGAGAAACTCCCGAATGCAATGATCTCCCTCTCCTGCGAGGTTTCACCGCAAATGCGTGAATTTGAACGCTTCAACACCACCATCGTCAACGCTTACATCAAGCCGCTGATGAAGAGCTACCTCAGCCGACTCGGGGCCCGCCTGGCGACAGAAGGCGCCGATTGCCCGATTTTTCTGATGCACTCCGGCGGCGGGATCATCAGCCTGGAAAGCGCAGCGGAATTTCCGGTCCGCCTGGTGGAATCGGGCCCGGCGGGCGGTGCCGTATTTGCAGCAGACATCGCGGCACGCCACGGACTGGACAAGGTCCTGAGTTTCGACATGGGCGGCACTACCGCCAAGATCTGTCTGATCAAGGACCGCGCCCCGAAAACGGCGCGGGTTTTCGAGGTCGCCCGGACCTACCGGTTCAAGAAGGGTTCGGGCATGCCGATCTCGATTCCCGTCATCGACATGGTTGAGATCGGCGCGGGCGGCGGTTCACTGGCGCATGTGGATATCATGGACCAGATCCGGGTCGGACCCGAGAGCGCAGGTTCCGAGCCTGGACCGGCCTGTTACGGACGGGGAGGGCAGCAGCCGGCGGTCACGGATGCCGACCTCGTGCTCGGCAAACTGGACCCGGACAACTTCGCGGGCGGGTCCATCACCCTGTACCCGGAACATTCGGTGGCTGCGCTTGACGCCCATCTGGGAGACAAGCTGGACATGGATCCGATGGAAGCAGCCTGGGGAGTTGCCGAGGTGGTGGATGAAAACATGGCCAATGCGGCACGCGTCCATGCCGTGGAGAACGGCGAGGATCTTTCCGGCTACACCATGATAGCCTTTGGCGGAGCCGCTCCCCTGCATGCGACCCGTCTCTGCGAAAAGCTCGGTATCGGCCGATGCCTGATACCGGTCGGCGCCGGAGTGGGATCGGCGATCGGTTTCCTGCAGGCTCCTTTCAGCTTCGAGGCAAACCGCTCGGTCTTCATGAAGATCAGGAATTTCGATGCGGACCTGGTGAGGACGCTTTTCACCGAAATGGAGAAAGAGGCGCAGGGCTTCGTGCGCTCCTGTGACACCGAAGCCACGATCCGTTCCGAGTACAGGGCCTACATGCGTTACTCCGGACAGGGATGGGAAATCCCGGTCAGCCTGACGAAAGACCTCGCAAGAGACCCCGACGCCCAGACATTTCTCACCCTGTTCGAGGCGGATTACAGGAAGCTTTTCGGCCGCTCCGTGGACGGAATGGATGTGGAGATCGCCGTCTGGTCCGTCAATGCCTTCACGCCGCCGGAACCGGTGGATAGCATTCCTGCTGTCAGGCAGACCATGCCGGCGAAAACCGCCGGACGGCGAACCCTGTTCGATCCGGGCCGCAACCAGGTCACGGCCGCGACGGTTGCGTTGCGCAGCGACCTGGTCCCGGGCGCCCGCCTGGAGGGGCCAGCTGTAATCACGGAAGACGAGACAACCATCGTCCTGTCATCCGGCAGAATCGCTGTCACGCAAGCCGACGGAAGCATTGATATCCGCATCCGGCCATCCGTCCCGGCTGAACAGCCGGACACCGAAAATCCGGAACCTGCATATGTCTGAACCCCCGAGAGTCGCTCATCAGGTCATGTGGAACCGACTGATCTCGGTTGTCGAGGAACAGGCACAGGCACTGGTCCGCACTGCGTTTTCAACATCGGTCCGCGAGGCTGGCGACCTGTCTGCCGGCGTCTATAACGAACACGGTGAAATGCTTGCCCAGGCCGTGACGGGAACACCGGGGCACGTCAATGCCATGGCGGACACGGTTGCCCATTTCATCCGACGTATCGGCCGCGAGAATATCCACGAGGGTGACGTCTACATCACCAACGACCCATGGGAAGGCACGGGTCACCTGCATGACTTCACCGTTGTCAGCCCGTCCTTTCACAAGGGACGGTTCGCTGGATTCTTCGCCTGTACGGCGCATGTCGTGGATATCGGCGGACGCGGTTTCGGCGCCGACGGAAACTCGATCTTCGAGGAAGGTCTCCATGTCCCGATCATGAAGTTCGCCAGCCAGGGCAAGGTGAATGACACGCTGACCGGAATCATGCGCAGCAACGTCCGGGAGCCGGATCAGTTGATCGGCGATATCCATGCACTTGCCACCTGCAACGAGATCGGACACCGTCGCCTCTCGGACATGATGGATGAATTCCGGCTTCACGACCTGAGCGGCATTTCGGAATTCATCCTGGCAAGCTCCCGCAAGGCGACGATTGAACGGATCAACGCACTGCGCCGCGAAGAATCCGAGGGCCATATGCGGATAGACGGCTACGAAACGCCGATCGATCTCAGGGTCCGGGTTTCCATTCAGCGGGACCGGATCGTTTGCGACTGGGACGGCACATCCGGCCTGGACAGGAAAGGCATCAACGTCCCGCTGGTCTATACGAAAGCCTATACCTGCTACGCCCTGAAGTGCGCGATTGCACCGGAAATACCCAACAACGCCGCCAGCCTTGCTCCTTTCGAGGTCGTGGCGCCGGAAAACTCGATCGTCCACGCCCTGCGGCCGGCGCCTGTGGCGCTTCGTCATGTAATCGGCCACATGATTCCGGATACGGTCTACGACGCACTCGACAAGTTGCTGCCGGACACGGTCCCGGCCGAAGGCGCTGGATGCCTGTGCAACTTCCAGCTCAGTCTGCGACCCCGTACAGACGGGCCGGCGCCATCGGAAGCCGTGCGCGCGGAAGTCCTGACATTCAATTCGGGTGGATCCGGTGCACGCCCGACCCGCGACGGCATGAATGCAACCGCCTTCCCTTCCGGTGTCATGACGATGCCGGTGGAGGCGACCGAACAGGCAGGACCGGTCATCATCTGGCGCAAGGAGCTGCGACCTGACTCCGGCGGAGCAGGCAGGTACCGGGGCGGGCTCGGGCAGTTCATGGAAGTAGGCGCGCGGGAAGGCCATGAATTCGATATCCAGGCCATGTTCGATCGAGTCGAGCATCCCGCACGCGGCCGGCATGGCGGACAGTCCGGTGCTCCGACCACCATATCCCGGGATGACGGGGCCGCGATGAAAGGCAAGGGCAAGCAGTTCATCCCGCACGGCCGCAAGGTGGTGATGGCCTTCCCGGGAGGGGCTGGATACGGAAACCCCAGCGACCGGGACAGGAAACGTGTTTCCCGCGATCTCGCCAACGGCTACATTACGGCGGACTCCGCAGGCAGTCTCTACGGCATGACTCCGGAGGAAATCGCTGATGTCCTGAACCGGTCCGGGCAGGGAGAGTCCTTCTGATATGGTTCGGGCGGTCGCTTGTCACGCAGTCTCGAATTGCCCGATGGCTGATCTGCCGATATCGATGACTGGTATCATTGTGGTCTGACTGGAAAATCCCCCGGGAAAGTCATGAACCGGATTCAGGTACTCGCCTTTGATGTCTTCGGTACCGTCGTTGACTGGTACGGTTCGGTGTCGCGTGAAGTGGAGAAGATCGGACTGGATGTCGACCCTGACGCATTCACCCTTGCATGGCGCCGCGGTTATGCTCCGGCCATGCAGCGCGTGAGATCCGGCGAACTGGGCTGGACGCGCCTGGATACCCTGCACCGCATGATTCTCGATGATCTGCTCAAGCAGTTCGGCGTGTCCGGATTGCCGGAAGAGAAAATCCGGCATCTGAACAGGGTCTGGCACCGTCTTGAACCCTGGCCGGATTCGGTGGCCGGCCTGTATCGCCTGAAGCAGCGGTTCACGATCTGTACCCTGTCAAACGGCAACCTCGGATTGCTCTCGAACATGGCCAAACGCGCCCACCTGCCCTGGGACTGTATCCTGTGCGCTGAAATTTTCCGACACTACAAACCCGACCCGCAGACCTATCTCGGTGTTGCACGGGTGTTCGATGTCCTGCCCGAAGAGGTCTTGATGGTTGCCGCACACCATCAGGACCTGGAAGCAGCCAGGGGTTGCGGTTTCAAGACCGCCTATGTCGAGAGACCCCTTGAATTCGGCCCAAACCAGAAAAAGGACTGCAGTCCGGTTTCCGACAATACGCTGCACAGCACCGACCTTGTGGACCTCGCGGACCAGTTATCATCCTGGGCGTGATCCCGGGTCGCGTGAATCAACCATCCCCGCCAGGCAATGATGGCGGCAGTGCATCGAAATCCAGGTTTCCACCGGTCAGGACAATCCCGACCCGCTTCCCCCTGAACCGGTCCCGGTGTGCCAGGACGGCTGCCACAGGCACCGCGCTGCTCGGCTCGATGACGAGCTTCATTCTCTGCCAGACCAGATACATCGACCGGATGATCTGGGCTTCCTCCACCAGCAGGATATCCCGGACGTACCGTGAAACATGGCGCCAGGTCAAGGCCATCAGGTTGACCCTGAGTCCGTCGGCAATCGTTCCGGGATTCTCATTCCGGACGATTCGTCCCTGGCGCAGTGAGCGGTGTGCATCATCCGCCTGTGCAGGTTCGGCGCCATAGACCGCGATTTCCGGAGACAGGGCGGCAACGACGGCACAGGCGCCCGAAACAAGCCCGCCCCCGCCAACAGGCGCGATGATCGCATCCAGCTTCACACACTGGTCGAGCAGTTCCAGGACGCATGTGCCCTGTCCGGCAATTACCCGATGATCATCGTAGGGGTGCACGACATGCGCCCCGCTCTCTTCAACCACCTGCGCCAGCATGCGCTCCCGGGAAGTATTGCCGGGAGCGCATTCCACGATCCTGCCGCCATAGCCGATAACGGCCGCCTTCTTGCACTGCGGAGCATCGCGGGGCATTACGACGATGGCCTCAATCTCCCGCCGCCGGGCGGCGTAACTGAGTGCCTGGGCATGATTGCCGGAAGAGTGCGTTGCGACGCCATTCACGATGCCCTCCTCCGGCAGCCCGAACACTGCGTTGCAAGCTCCCCGGGCCTTGAATACGCCTGTCCTCTGCAGGTTTTCACACTTGAAGAACAGGGATGCTCCGCTCAGCCGATCAAGCCCGGCCGATGTCATGACAGGCGTGCGGTGGATATGGTCCCGGATCCTGTCGGCTGCCGCGACCACGTCATCAAGCCCTACGGCATCATCCGTCATCCCTGACCCCGTGCAGAACCTTCATCCCCTGTTCCGACGGCAAGGTTTCCATGCATGCAGGTCGGATGCCGGATTCATGCCGGACACTGCGTTTTCTTGCGCTCTCTCCTCCTGGCATGCAGGATGTATTCCGTGTACCCGTTGGGCATTTCCCGTCCCCGGAACACCAGGTCAAGTGCGGCCTGGAAGGCAACGTTCGAGTCGGGGTTCCCGCTCATCGGGGTGTACGCGGGATCGGACAGGTTCTGCCTGTCGACCACGGCAGCCATTTTCCGGAATACCTGGCGGACCTGATCCTGCGTCGTGAGTCCGTGATACAGCCAGTTTGCAATGTGCTGACTTGAAATGCGCAGAGTCGCACGGTCTTCCATCAGGGCCACATCATGAATGTCCGGAACCTTCGAACATCCGACACCCTGATCTATCCACCGCACCACGTATCCCAGGATGCCCTGGGCGTTATTTTCCAGTTCGCGCAACAACTCGCCCTGACTGATTTTCGGATTTTCCAGCAAGGGCAATGTCAGTATATCGTCCATGCCGGCGCGCAGGCATCCGGCCAGTTCCTGCTGTCGCGTGGCGACATTCACCTGATGGTAGTGCATTGCATGCAAGGTAGCAGCCGTCGGCGAGGGAACCCATGCCGTGTTCGCCCCAGCCCTGGGATGTGCTATCTTCTGCTCCATCATCCCCATCATGTTGTCGGGGGCCGCCCACATGCCCTTGCCGATCTGACCATGGCCCGGCAATCCGGACTCGATCCCCAGGCCCACGTTCCAGTCTTCGTAAGCCAGCAGCCATGAAGCATTCCTCATGTCATTCTTGGGGATTACCGCTCCGGCCTCCATGCAACTGTGAATCTCATCACCCGTACGGTCCAGGAACCCCGTATTGATGAAGATGACCCGCTCGCGGGCCTCCCGCAGGCATTCCTTCAGGTTCACCGTGGTCCGTCGCTCCTCGTCCATTATGCCGATCTTGATGGTGTTATGATCCAGCCCCAGGACCTGTTCGACCCTTTCGAACAGTTCCACCGCTGCCGCTACCTCATCCGGTCCGTGCATCTTCGGCTTGACAATATACACGCTGCCGGCACGACTGTTCACGAATCGGCCGTTTCGCTGCAGATCATGCATGGCAGCAAGCGTCGTCACCATGGCGTCGAGAAACGTCTCGGGGATTTCCTCACCATCGCAGGTCACCGTATCCGTGTACATATGTGTTCCCACATTGCGGACGAACATCAGACTGCGCCCGGGCAGCACCAGCGGCTGTCCGTCCGGGCCGATGTATTCACGATCGGGCTCGAGTACACGTTCAACCGTTTCACCATCCTTCTGCAGGGTGGCCTTCAGGTCGCCGCGCATCAGGCCGGTCCAGTTCCGGTAGACCAGTACCTTGTCCCCGGCATCCACCACTGCGACCGAATCCTCGCAATCCATGATCGTGGTTATGGCAGACTCCATCTGTACGTCATAGACGTTTGCCAGATCCCCCCTGCCGATGTAGAAACCTTCCCCGATACAGATATCCATATACAGGTTGTTGTGCCTCAGCAGGATGTTCTCGGGATTCTCCGGATCACCACGATACCCGGCGAAGCACTCTCTCCAGCCCAGCCCGGTCCTGCTGCCATCCCCCATCACCGCCACCAGGCTTCCAGACTGCACCTTGTACCTGACGACGTACGAATGGCTGCCTGCAGCCAGCGGCACGACGGAATCAAGGAAGTCGCGTACATACCGGATCACCTGCATGCCACGCACCGGATTGTAGCGGCGGGTCTTCTTGCAACCTGCCACCTCCAGGATGATGTCCGTCCCGTACAGCGCATCGTAGAGGCTGTTCCACCTGGCGTTGGCGGCATTGAGCGCATACCGGGCATTGTCCATCGGAACGACCAGCTGCGGGCCCGCGATCTCCGCAATCTCCCGGTCCACATTCCCGGTCGTCACCTCAAAAGCCCCTCCTTCCAGACGCAGATACCCTGTCTCCTCCAGAAAACGCCGGTATCCGGCATACTCGACCGGGCCAGGATTCTCCCGATGCCATGCATCGAGTTCCCCCTGGAACCGATCGCGCTGTTCAAGCAGTTCCCGGTTGCGGCCGCCCAGATCCCTGACGATCGCGGACAGACCGCTCCAGAACTGCCCGCTTTCCACGCCGGTATCGGGAAGTATCTCGGTCTCGACCAGATCGAACATCGACGCATCAATGCTCAATCCGTATTTTTCCACACGCTTATTCATGACGGATGTGCAATCATATGGTTACTGAAGGGAATTATAAATTATTATTCTCATGATCTCATCTCAAAGCGTATCACTGGCTGTTTGTATGCATGATTTATTGTTTTATTTCAGGAAGATGAATTTGTATCTGCTTTCACGTCTTCCGAATCCGGACTGGCCGGGCTTGCTATTGGAAACGACTCGGATCAACCTCATTCGGTTGCAATCCGATTACGGCTGAAGCGCCATTTCCCTCGAAGATTTCTTCAGGACAAATTCCCGATGGAAACCATGCCATGACCGCACCGCAACCTGTCAGGCTTGCCAGATGCACCGTCGACGCACTACCCGTTTCTTCCGGCGATACAGCGGTCAGTGGTCCGGGACAGGGATCTCCCGGAGCTGACAGGGATTGACGAGATAGCGACCATGGATCATCCCACATGCGTCTGCATGGTTCCTCCGTCTGGGGCGATCCTTCTCCCCGCCTGATTCCTCAGCTTCCGCCAGTCGGCACCGAACCGCGTCATCGTCATGTCGTCGGCTTCGTACTCCGACACCTGGCGACACCATTCTTCCTCCCTGCGGATTACAGTCCTGGGTTGATGAAAAGGAGACGCAACGCAGGGATCGCGGATCAACAGGGGAAGGACATCGCGAAACAACCAGTTACCTTGATGGACATCAAGATGAATCCCACAACGGCTTGATCGCTTCAGACAAGCTACAGGACCGGATCAGGGATGCAATTTTCAGCCGTGTACTTGCCGAAGGGTTAGTGTAAGATCATCAGCATGAACGAGAGACCCTTTCCGAAGCCGCCAGCGGCGGAACCGTTGCCGCTGGAAACCTGGCTGGACCAGACGGACCGAGCCGAAGTCGGCCGTGAGCCTTTCTTCCGCGGACGGGATGCGGAATTCACCATCTTTCGCCGGGCGGTCGGCAGT
>JAJDVC010000177.1 GCA_022826305.1 Gammaproteobacteria bacterium
AAACACTCCCTGTCCTCGATACGGACCTCACCGTCTCCTGATATCGTCAATCTCACCAACTTCTCGGTACTCATGCAATGTTCGGGTTAGCTGAGCGTGAACGTGTGCAACAGGGGTTCACGGGCATGATTATCGGCGGCACGGTTAAAGATGTCGTTCCCCATAAGGTCATAATTGAAGAGATAACCAGAATCGCATACTTCCCGAAAGGGTCCGGATTCGGACATTGCGGTCAGGGCCAAGGAATCAGCCCCGACTGATTACGCGCAGGAGAACAGGATGGCACTGAATTGCACCAAGAAACAAATCCCGTCTCAGGGATATTTTCCAGCAACAGTTGCTGTCGGTTACCAGCTCGACGAAATTCCGCCGCATCGCCAAAACCGACAGCCACTTGCAACCATGGGTGTGCTGATCAGGGGCTGTTATCCGAATTGAGCGCACTTCACGGGCATGGAGAAGCTCGACCAGGACAGCAAGAAGCAATTCGATTCGCCATGGAAGCGGGACTGGGCCTCTGATTGTGTCCGTAACCCTGGAGTGATACCATAACCATGTCAGGGATATCGCTCGAGCAGTCATGTGGTTGATCTGAAAGATACACGTTGCCACCGTTTTCAAACATGCTGATCGGATCGGTCCGGATGCCCTCCCGGTACAGTCGAGGCGCCAAACCACTACCATCATGGTGTGGGTCGAGCACGGAATGAAAGTGATACTGGACGGCTTCTCGTACTATTACTCCTCAACTGTCGGGGGGCTTTTTTCAACAAGCTGGAAGTTCGCTCCGGAGGATTTACAACACACGGATGTGGAAACGGTCAAGTCAGGCCTCAAGTCCATAGCTTCCGCACATCAGGATATTGCGGAACGCTTGTTCAGCGAAGTTGTCAAGGGGAAGAGGGAACCGGTTCTCGAAGACAATCCGTTGGAGACATGCTTCGGATACAAATACCGGGGCAGGCTGTCCATGACGCGGAAACTCTTCCTTGTCAGACGCCTGCAGAATATCTTCTCTCGGAACATGATCACCCTCAAGAACTGGAAATCTGCAACCAGCACCTTGCACAGCTATTCCATGAAGATAGCCTGCAAGCTTCCCCACCCGGACCACCCCCACCAGAAGCCCCATCTGGATGTAGAGCACAGCATGGGGCACTACATGAATATCTGCCTGTTCCGGCACATTCTGGCCCTGGACGATCTGAAAATTTCCCAGCAAGCCGAGCCCGACATCGAGAAACTCCGACAATTGATCGACAACCTTGAACGCCTGGATGGAGAACCGGACCTGACGCTCCTTGATCAGCCTTGATCAGCCTTGATCGTCTCATGGCCCTGTACCCCATCATGCCCACAGTCATGTTGCAACCCCGTGGCTGATCCCCGGGCGCATCGGGAAACAGCCTATGTCCGTAGCTGATTTCCAGTCGCTGATGCTCCCTTGCCTCAAGGCCTTCGCTGTCGATGGGGAGGTGAAGCTTGCCGAAATACGCAAGCAGGTTGCCATTTCCGAATCGATGACCGACGAAGATTTGCGGGAAAAGCTGTCAAGTGGCGACCGGTCCGTTTTTGTCAACCGCACGAGTTGGGCCATTGTCCACATGACACATGCCGGATTGCTGGAGCGGATCAGGCGGGGAGTGTGCCGCTTGACGCCGGAAGGCGATATTCTCTTATCCCGCTCGCCCTGATAGATGGAGAGAAACTGGCCAGTCTGATGGTTCGGCATGGAGTCGGGGGGCGTACGAAGGACACCTACGAAATCAAGCGGATCGACGAGGACTGGTTCGACCAGGAAGCGCTTTGGCCCGAAAAATGCATGAAGGAGCAGGGTGGAACCTCTGCTACATGACATGATTCAATGAGTTGAAACAGAATTGCCGGAGATTCCACGCATGACACATTGTACCCGCCGCCCGATCCGGTCTTCAAGGCGCAGAGGCCGCAAGGTCGAGGCCGATTGCACCGGCAATGGTGGAGTGATGCCGGTGAGCGAGCAGGACCGTCGGGCTCGGTCCGAGCGCCCGGTTGATCGTCGGTCCCCGCCGTCAGGCGAGTTGCCGGCACGGCAGGCTGAATCTGCTTCGTCAGCGGCTGCATGCCCTGTGCCCGGGTCATGAGGATCCGGACGATCACGACGAGTTGCGCCACGATGCGGCGCTGCAGACGGCGGTTGACCGCGACACGGTGCTGGTGAGCGCGTCGACGCTGTGCCGGTTCGAGTCGCAGGCGGACCGTGCCTGGATGGTTTCGATACACCGGGTACTGATGGAGTCGTTCAGCGCAGCGCCGCAGGAGCTGATCCTGGATTTCGATACGACGGATGACCGGGTGCATGGCAATCAGGCAGGGTGGGCCAAGGGTGCGCGGGATCGCGCACGGCGCAACTGATCGAATGTCCGGGAAAAAGGGGTTCCGGGCCGGTCAGCCCGAGGCCACCGTGACCGCCGCCGGGCTCCGGTCCCTGCCGAAGGCTACACCAATCAGGTGGATCGGTTCGTGCCGGTCCCGGTACTTGTCGGCATAGCCCCTTTCCCGGATCTGTCCGATGGCCTGCCGGGCAGCGGCGTCCCGATCGTCTTCCCCGTCGGCCATCTTGAACTCGAGCACGAACACCTGGCCGCCGTGGAGCACCACCATGTCGGCGCGGCCCCGGCTCGATGAATCCTCCACCCGGATGTCCAGCCCGATGGTGCGGAAGCAGGCGTACAGCATCCCGGCGTACCACGCCTCGTAGCGCGCCGGGCCATTGCCGCCCTGCCACTGACAGGGGATTCCGGCGAAGAATGCTCTCAGGTTATCCGCGAATCCCTCGAAGTCGTTGTCCATCAGGAGACGACCGAGTTCCTTGCCACTATCCGACACTTCCTTGCCCTGCCGACCAAGAAACCCCAGCAGTCCCTGGTTCAGGCTGTACCGTACCTCGAAATTGGGATAGTCGAGGGTGTAGAAGGTCTGCGGGCCTTCCCTGTCCTTGTCCGTAATGGTCAGGTAGCCGGTCTGGAACAACAGTGCCTCGATGCTGATGTCCCCGACATCGAACTTCGACAACTGACCGGTATCCGTGATCAGGCTTTCGAGTTCCATGGGACTGACCGCCTGCTCCATCATCATCCGGAACAGGAAGGTGGGCGAACCCGTCTCGAACCAGTGGGCCTCGAAATTGCGGCTGTCGAACAGCAGCAGCAGATCGAACGGGTTGTAGAGTTTCTCGTCTCCGAGCCAGTGGTAGCCGTTGTACCATTCCCGGATCCGATCCCGATCAAGCCCCGGCAGTTCCGGGGCGAACACCGTGTCCAGATCGGTATCGGTATAGCCGCAGATGGTGGCG
>JAJDVC010000198.1 GCA_022826305.1 Gammaproteobacteria bacterium
ATGTCGCCCGCAACTGGTACGACACAGTCCCACGCACACATCACGATACTATAGCAAGTTTGAACATCCGAAAGCCAGCCGATTGCCAGCCATCCGGCAACAGCCCCCCAGGGAATCCCCATGGCAGCACGCCGGAAAGGCAATCACCTGTCAACCTGCCCGGACAATGGAACCGAAAGATGACGAAGGCGTATTTCCCGCATGGAGCGCCCCGTACGGGACGTTTCCGGCCAGCTTCCCTGCAGACGCGAACGCCGGCGCAAGTTGCTGCATGTGCCCGGGTATTTGCCGGAAACAGATCGCTCACATCAGGTACAATAGTTCGCCACTCTCATCACATGAGTACCGGAGCATGGCAAACGTATTGATTATCGGGGCAAACCGTGGGATCGGCCTTGAACTGTGCCGCAGCTACTCGGACCGGGGCGAGCGGGTCGTCGCAACCTGCCGGGAATCCTCCGAAGCACTGCAACGCACCGGAGCGCACATCATCGAGGGAATGGATGTAACCCGGACCGACAGCATCCGGGAACTCGGAAAGCAGTTGCGTGACACCACCGTGGATATCCTGGTGCACAATGCGGGGATCCTGGCACGGGAAACGCTCGACGACATGGACTACGAGTCGATAGAACGGCAATTCCAGGTCAACACGCTGGGACCACTGAAGGTTGTCCATGGTCTTCTTGGATGGATGCGACACGGTTCCAGGATCGCCGTCATCAGCAGCCGCATGGGATCCATCCAGGACAACGGATCGGGAGGCCGATACGGCTACAGGATATCGAAAGCCGGCCTGAATGCCCTGTCGGTCAGCCTGGCACACGACCTGAAGGACAGGGGAATCCCTGTCATCATCCTGCATCCCGGGCTGGTGGCCACGCGCATGACGGGAAACAGCGGCATCCCCGCATCCGAAGCAGCAACCGGACTGGTTGAAAGAATCGATGCGCTGACGCCGGAACTGTCCGGCACCTTCTGGCATGCGCAGGGATACCAGCTGCCCTGGTAATCCTCCTGTCGATCGGACATGAGCACGCACGACTGGAACGAAGTCAGGATCGGCCTCTACGACGAGCTCGACAGGCGGATCGGACCTTCAACCTGGGACGGCACCGTTTCGGAGGCCCACGGACTGCTGACCGGACTGGCCTGTCTGGGAGTCACTTCAGCCCAGGTAACCGGGAAGCTGTATCTGCTCCAGGGGCTCGGGCACGAGGAAACCGAACTTCTGGAGGCGATGTTCGGCCTGATTGTCCAGGACCTCGAGTCCGATACCCCGGCCTTCAACCTGCTCCTGCCGAAAGATGAAGAGACCCTGGGCCTGCGGCTGGAAGAGCTTTCGAACTGGTGCAGCGGCTTCATGCTCGGCTACTGCCATGGCAACGGCGCCATGCCGGACGACCAGGGTGAAACGGTCAGCGAAGCCTTGCAGGACATCATGCAGATCAGTGCAATGCAGGAAGCCGAAGCAGGGGCCGGGACAGATGAGGAAGCCCTTGATCAGGAGCGGCAGCTGGTCGAGATCGAGGAATATCTCCGCATTTCAATACAACTGATCTACGAGGAGTCCGTGACGCCGGCAACCCATGTCAACCCTGCCGACACAACCTATCATTGAGCGACATGACGAAACCCGAAGAACTGAAGCGCAGACAGGCGGACCTGATGAGCATGATGGGAAACGGAATCGCCATACTTGCAACGGCCAATCACCAGAACCGCAACGGCGATGTGATGTTTCCCTTTCGTCCGGACAGTGATTTCTACTACCTGACACGATTTCCGGAACCGGAGGCGGTAGCGGTTTTCAGCCCGGGACGCAAGGAGGGGGAATATATCCTTTTCTGTCGACAGAAGGATCCCGTCAAGGAACTGTGGGAAGGACGTCATGCCGGTCTCGAAGAAGCGACTGGAAGGTACGGGGCGGACCAGGCGTTCCCGATAGAGGATTTCCACACACACCTGCCGGAGCTGCTGTGCAACCAGGAAAAGGTCTATACGATGATGGGCAGGTATCCGGAGTTCGACAACGGGATTCTGGGAAACATCGCCGAGGTGCGCAGCAGGCGTCGGGCAGGTACCCGGGCCCCGTGGGAATTGGTGGACCTTCGGCACATACTTCATGAAATGCGCCTGATCAAGAAACGCGAGGAACTGAAGGTCATGCGCGCTGCCGCCCGGCTGTCTGCGGCAGGACATGTCCGTGCAATGCAGCGCACCCGCCCGGGAATGTATGAATACCAGGTACAGTCGGAAATGGAATACGTGTTCCGGCAGGGCGGCAGTGCGGACACCGCCTATCCCTCCATCGTGGCCGGAGGACTGAACGCATGCACGCTTCATTACACCCGCAACAACTGCAAACTGGCGGATGGAGACCTGCTGCTGATCGATGCCGGAGCCGAACTGGACTGTTATGCGGCGGACATAACCCGCACCTTCCCGGTCAACGGCAGGTTCAGCGATGCGCAACGGGCAGTCTATCAGGTGGTCCTTGATGCCCAGCATGCCGCCCTGGAGACCGTCATGCCGGAAAATCCGGTCACTGCCTATCACGACGCAGCGGTAAAGGTCCTGACCCAGGGGATGGTGGACCTCGGCCTGCTTTCGGGAGGGGTCGATGAACTGATCGAAACCGGGGCATACGGCAAGTTCTACATGCATCGCACCGGCCACTGGCTGGGAATGGATGTTCACGATGTCGGCGATTACAAGGTCGACGGCGACTGGCGGATTCTTGAACCGGGCATGGTGCTTACCGTTGAACCGGGACTGTACATTCGTCCGGACGATACCGTTGACGAGAAGTGGCACAATATCGGCATCCGCATAGAGGATGATGTCCTGGTCACGCGAAGCGGACATGAAATACTGACCGGGGATGTGCCGAAAGATCCGTCTGAAATCGAATCCCTCATGAAGCACTGATCGGCCCGCCGACCTCCGGCTTATGTCCACTGCACCCGATTACGATATCATCATAGCCGGCGGAGGACTGGTGGGCGCGAGTCTGGCCTGCGCCCTGTCCACATCCGGCAAGAGCATCCTGGTTGTCGAGTCGAAATCACTCGACAGCGGGACGCAGCCGAGCTACGACGAACGGACAGTGGCACTCACCTACAGTTCCAGGAACATCTATGCGGACATGGATATCTGGCACAGGATCGAAGCCGAAGGGGTCCAGCCGATCCTGGACATACATGTTTCGAGTCTCGGTCACTTCGGCCAGGCTCATCTTTCCTGTGCACAGGCCGGTACGCCAGCACTTGGATACGTGGCGCCGGTTCGCGCGATCGGCGCCGTGCTCTGGGAAAAGATCCGGCAGAGCCCGAACATCACCCTCGAGTGCCCGTCAACCGTAACCGATGCGACATCCTGCAACACCTGTTGCCAGGTCATGGTAGCCACCGGATCGGTCGTCAGGACCTGCAGTACCCGCTTGCTGGTTGTTGCAGACGGCGGCCGCTCGACCCTGGCCGGGATTCTGGGGTTCCGGTGCAACCGGCAACCCTATGCACAATCCGCCATTCTCAGCATGGTTCAATCGGATCGCCCGCATAACGGCAGGGCCTACGAGCGTTTCACGCCCCAGGGGCCTCTGGCGCTGCTGCCTCACCATGCCGGTTCCGCCCTCCCCGGACAGGGGTTCGGCGGCCAGCACTACGCAGTGGTCTGGAGCACTGCAGATGCCGGGGTCGCCCGCAGGCTTGAACTGGATGACCAGGCGTTTGTCCGGGAACTGCAGGAGACGTTCGGGTACCGGGCAGGCGCATTTTCCCTGCCGACTCCGCGCAAGGCCTATCCACTGTCCAGGATGCAGGTCCGCAACCCCGTGCGCAAACGCGCCGTGCTGATCGGCAATGCGGCGCATTGCGTGCACCCGGTCGCCGGGCAGGGATTCAACCTGGGATTGCGGGATATCGCATGGCTGGCCGAACTGCTCCGTGAACCACATCGGGAAACCGGCGACACAGCAATGCTTGAAGCTTACAAACGCAACCGCAGCGCCGATACCCGCAGGGTCGCCCGGTTCACCCACTCCCTTGTCGGGTGCTTTGCAAACCGGTCGCGCATCGTCACGCTGGGCAGGAATCTCGGACTGTTCATGACCGAGCACCTGCCGCCGGTCAAACGCGCCCTGCTGCGAAACACCATGGGACTTCATGAGTTGCCTGCCCGGACGGGAGTGGCGCAAGACCCGGCCGGAAGCCGCCCGCATCCATGAGGCCGGATACCCTGCAGTGCGACATCGCCGTATCGGGCGCAGGCATCGTCGGCCTCACGGCGGCCTGCCTGTTCGCACGCCAGGGAATGACTGTCTGCGTCTTGTGCGACGGGCCACTCCCCGACTGGAATCCCGACACCTTCCACCCGAGAGTCAGTACGCTCAACATGGCTTCCATACGGATATTCGAACATCTCGATGCATGGCGGGCCATCATGGACAGGCGCACCAGCCCATTCACGCGCATGGAGGTATGGGAACACGGTACCGGTGCACAGATCACATTTGACGCCCGGGACATGGGAGCACGGCAACTCGGCGTGATCGTGGAAAATGACGCCGTTATCGCCACCCTGCAAGACAGGCTCCATGAGAACCACAACGTCACGGTGCTCGAGAACGCTGTCCTTGAGCACCGGTTCGCCGAAAACGCAGGCCTGATCCTCAGGACCGGTTGCGGGAAAACGATTATCTGTCAACTACTGGTCGGCGCGGACGGCGCCCATTCCGCAACCCGGGTACTGTGCGCCATACCGGGAACCTATCTGGATTTCGAACAGCATGCGATAGTTACCGCCCTGGAAACGGCGGACCATCATGCACATACCGCATGGCAGGCATTCCTGCCCAGCGGGCCAGCTGCCCTGCTTCCGCTCGCGGACGGCCGATGCTCCCTGGTCTGGTCATGTGACAACGCGGTTCACGAAACGCTCATGATCCTGGATGATCCGGATTTCTGTGAACGGATATCGGATATCTTCGCGACCCGGCTCGGCCGCGCCGTGGGTTGCGAAACCCGCCATGCATTCCCGCTCAGGCAGCATCACGCCGATACCTACGTGGCCCGCAGGACAGTGCTGGTGGGCGACGCGGCGCACCTGATCCACCCGCTTGCCGGGCTGGGCGCCAATATCGGCATACAGGATGCCGCAGCCCTGTCCCAGATCGTCGAAACGGCCCGGTCACGCGGCAGGGACTTTCATTCCCATTCCGTGCTGCGGCGGTACGAAAGATGGCGAAAGGGAGAAAACGCTCTGGTGCTGAACACCACGAGAGGTTTCAAGACGCTTTACGGGAGCGGCGCGAAAACACTCATTGCCGCACGGCAGGGCGGGCTCAGGATCGCCGAGAACCTGCCCCTGCTGAAACGTCAGCTGGCCCGTTACGCCATGGGCATCGGTGGCGATCTGCCGGATATCTGCAAGCCGGCAACCTCCGCATATCATGTATAATGCCTTCTTCCTCATAACTGACAAGCGGCATTCAGGTGGACAGTTCCGATCTAAAACAGGCTGGGTTGAAGACCACGTTGCCGAGACTGAAGGTTCTGTCGATACTGGAAAACAGCAAGATACGGCATCTTTCCGCTGAAGATGTCTATCGTGAACTCCTGAATGACGAGACGTCGCTCGGCCTTGCGACGGTCTACCGCGTGCTGACCCAGTTCGAGGAAGCCGGCCTGGTGATACGCCACAACTTTGAAGGCGAGAAGGCGGTCTTTGAACTGAATGATCTGGAACACCATGATCACATGATCTGCATCAAGTGCGGCAGGGTGATTGAATTTGTCGATCCGAGCATCGAACGTCATCAGGAGCTGGTTGCCGAGCGTCATGATTTCACCATACAGGATCACTCCCTGACACTCTACGGCACCTGCAAGACCTGCACTCCGGCCTGAAGCGCCAAACCCCATACCCGGAGACTTCCATCCATGCACACACTGGTGACCGGATCCTGCGCATATGACACCATCATGCTGTTCCCGGACAGGTTCAGGGAGCACATACTGCCCGAACAGATCCACATTCTGAATGTCTGCTTCCTGGTTCCGGAACTACGCAAGGAGTTCGGGGGCTGCTCGGGGAACATTTCGTACAACCTCAAGCTGCTTGGCGAGAACCCTGTCCCCATGTGCACGGTAGGAAAGGACTTCGAGCCCTACCGGCAGTGGCTGGACAGGCACGGCATCAACCAGAAGCATGTCGTCGAGATCGAGAACACCTATACGGCACAGGCATTCATGACGACGGATCAGGACAACAACCAGATAATCGCCTTTCATCCCGGCGCAATGATGCATGCCCACAGGAACCGGGTCCCGGATGCCGAGAACATCTCACTCGGCATCGTCGCACCGGACGGACGGGAGGCCATGATCGAGCATTCACAGCAGTTCGCCGAAGCCGGAATCCCGTTTTTCTTCGATCCCGGACAGGGGCTACCCATGTTTTCAGGCGAAGAACTTGCCGACTTCATCAGTCAGGCGGACTTTGTCTGTGTAAACGATTACGAGTCCGAGATGCTGCAGCAGAAGACCGGGGCATCACTTGAGCAGATCGGCAAACGGGTCGAGGCCCTGATCGTTACCCGGGGGAGGGACGGCGCGGATATCCATGCCAACGGCCAGACGGTTCACATTCCCCCGATCAAGGTGAACAGGACCGTGGACCCGACCGGATGCGGAGATGCGTTCAGATCCGGCCTGCTTTACGGGGTCCGCAACCGCTGGGACTGGACGACCACCGGACAACTGGCATCCCTGATGGGCGGCATCAAGATCGAACAGGCAGGTACGCAGAACCACAATCCATCGAAAAGCGATATCGAAGCCCGGTTCCGGGAAAATTTCGGCCATGAGATCAGCCTGCAGGCGTCCGAACGGCGATCCGGTCCACTGACGAGTGCCCTGTAGCGCCTCATCGGGTGCCAAGTTGCGTGCGCAATACGGATTCGAGATCTCCATGCAGAAACCGGTAACCGTACCCGATCAGTTTCGCGGGAACGGCCCTGCAGCTCGACAGCAGCATCTCATCCGCCATCTCCCCGAAAACCGCCCGGGCGACAAGCCCCGGCATATGCAGCAGGGCCGGGCGCGACAGTATCCCTGAAAGCGTGCGGGTCAACTCGGCATTGGTCACTGCCGAGCGCGCGACAAGGTTGATCGGTCCCTGCACGCAATCATTCTGCATGACAAAATCCACCATCTGGACCAGTTCCGCCAGCCCTACCCAGCTCCAGTACTGTCTTCCGCTACCCACCTTCCCGCCAAGCCCCGCCCGGAACGGACCGAGCATCTCCTTCAGGGCGCCGCCCTCCGGACTCAACACGACGCCGAAACGCGCATTCACCGTACGGATACCGGCCCGTGCGGCAGGCTCCGTCCCGGCTTCCCACCCGCTGGCGAGCTTCGCCAGAAAGCCAGCCCCGGCGCCGCACGCCTCATCAATCTCGCGGTCGCCCGTATCGCCGTAAAATCCGACGGCGGATGCGGAGAGGAACAGGCGGGGCTTGTACTCCATCTCCGACAGCTTGCGTGACAGGAGTCGCGTCGTCAGGATCCGGCTGTCGACCATCTTGCGCTTCTTGTCTGCGGTCCATCTGCCCCGGCTGGTTTCTCCGGCAAGATTGATCACCACATCGATCGTGATCCGATCATCCATGCGGATGTCGGCGGAACGGTAATTGCAGTAAAACGATCCCGGATCCGCAGCATCGCGCGACATCTGGTACACCGCATGACCGGATTGCCTGAAATGACGGGACAACGCACGTCCGATCAGGCCGCTTGAACCGGTCAGCAGGATGTTCATGATTCAGCGGTCATCGATCGAACAGGGCCTGATCTGTCGGTGCAGGGGCTGGCGAATACCCGGTGATGCGGCTGCCTGTCAGTGCCGCCCATCCTGATCACAGGCCTGTCGGTACTGACGCGCTACCCACTGGTGGAAATGATGCGAGCACCGATCCAGCACTGGAGAAAAGCCGCCGCCATGATAACCTGGCGACCGTCGGCCGGCCTGCATCCGCTCACAAGGCCCGACATCTTCGTTGAACACGGATGTCCATGTTTCCAGATTGATCCTGCGGATGTCCCGGAAGACATCGCCGCAGGCCCCCTCCCCGCAGTAAAACAACGCCACCTCTTCGAAACAGGAATCCGCCGAAAGCGGATGCACGATCATGGCAAACACATGATTCGCCTGCAGTCCCAGCAGCAGGTTGGGATAGACAGCCGGATAGTCACCGATGGACAGCCTGTCCGGGCTCCATCCCGAGAACATCGGCAGGGGATTCTCCGAGTCGATGCCCGGATCGAAGGTGGTGGTGTACTGTCCCGAGTACTTTTCCCCGTGAATTCCGCAATGATGATCGGCAAGCGGCGAATAGGCGTTGAGTTTCGGGTGAATGAACGGCAGATGATAGGCCTCGAGAAAATTTTCGATCACCAGCTTCCAGTTGCAGCGCACTGTCATTTCAAGCGCCCCGAAGTCCCTGGCATAAATCATCTCGTCCTCCCCTGCCGTACCCATCAGGGATTGCGTCCTGCCGATCACCGCCTCCATATCCTGCTCAAAATCGGGTGCATGACCATCGAGATTGATAAAGACGATGCCCATCCATACATGTGAACGGATTTCCTTCAACCCCTTGTGTGCGCAATTGAACCCTTCGACTTCATGGACACCGACACCGCCGATATGCGGCGTGGCCACCAGATCGCCCTGCAGCGAATAGGTCCAGGAATGGTACGGACACACGATCCTGCCTCCGGTCCTGCGCTCCTTGTCGACCAGCTTGAATCCACGATGGCTGCAGACGTTGTGGAACACCCTTGTCACCCCGTCTTTCGACCTGGTCAGGAGCACGGGAATGCCCATGAAATCCAGGGGGTGGATCATGGCGTTCCCAAGTTTCGCCTCGAAAGCGATTGCAACCCAGTTTCTTGACAGGACATGATCACGTTCGAAACCGAAGAGGCCGGGATCGGTGTACGAGACATTCGGCATTCCCGTCGCGGTTTCTATCGGTCTGAGCACTGCCGCAAGTGCCTGCGGGGATACCACGGTTTCACCTTCTTCTTTCAATGAGTTCATGAGGATTCCCCAACGATGATCAGATTAACTTTTCCGAATGACAACCAGCAGAAAATATTGTATTCCACCTGAAGCGCAACACAAGCCCAGAGTGCCGCTTGCTGGCAGGAAATGGCGTCAAAAACCCCTTGTTTGGCGGTGAGAACCGATGATGCATGCTGATTGAAGATGAACAGCAGCCGCCAGCACAATTCCATGGTGACCCATGTCGGCTTGAGGGCATCCTGTACAGTACGGTCCATCCCTGCCAGTGTGCAAACAGTCTTGTGACGCAGGTCATGATATTATGTATCGTACGAATTGTGATCGGGATCACGCCTCACCCTCGTGGTTTGCAGTATGTGCAGGACGGTTGCAGGTACCCCTGTATCCCAAATCATGCAACAAGTCACATTCAGGCCAGCAGGTTCGGGCTCCAAGTGCCAGCATCCTGGCACTTGCGTTCCCGGGATCAGGAACGATTCGGGCCTGAACGATACGCAATTCGGCATCCTGGTGGCAACGCCTTCCGGCAACCACCGATGACTGGGTCGGAAACGATCTGCCGCAGATTCTGCCACTACACGGGTTCGTAACGACAGGCCACACCGTCAATCCTGTTCGACAGGCTCCCTGCGGGCCCGATTGTTTTCACTGTTGCACAGAAAATGCTTACAATGCGCCTGTAGATCAACCAACTCCCCAAACTGGAGGGCGCCCCTTGCCAGTACGCACCGTCGATGAAATGATCCTGTCGAGGAAAACCAGCAAGGTCTTGTCCAGGACACCGTTGAGCGGAGAACTCAGTCCGCCGGATCTGGATGGCATGATCAGGGCGGCTGCACAGGCGCCATTTCACTACGCGGCATCAGCCGAACACCGGAGCCGACTTGAAGACGGCGCACCGGAACCATGGCGGTTCCATGTCCTGAACAGGAGATCGTGTCTGGAACTGCGGGAATGGCTCATGGCCAACAATGATACGAGCAAGATTCCGGATATGCTGGCGGCCGCCAGCGTACTGATTCAGGTCACCTGGTGTCCGAATCCCCCTCCGTCAGGGCTGAAGCTCCCGCCGGACAGTCGATTCCATGCATCCGAAATCAACATGGAGCACATCGCCGCCACGGCTGCGGCCATCCAGAACCTCCTGCTCCATGCGACAAGGCACAGCCTGCCCAGCTACTGGTCGAGCGGTGGGCCGCTCGGAAACCGGCCGGTATTCAACCTGCTGGGCATCCCCATCGACGAAATTCTCCTTGGCGCCGTATTCCTCTTTCCGGCGGACACGGAACAAACAGAACAGATACAGATCATGCCCGGGAAAATGCGGGAAAAACGAAGCAAGAACCGATCCTGGTGCAAAATCCTGGAAAGCCTGAAGAACTGAACGGTCGCAAAAAATGTGCCCTGTCGGCAGCTGTTGTGGACCGGCGCCGTGATGGTGTGCAATACCCGCCGGGTAGTCTGCATGCTGTCGGAAAGTTGTCCCAACCGGAACCTGTTCCACCTTGGGGTACAACGCCTGGTGCCCGGATAGCGGGCACCCTTACGCCCTGATACCCGATCACTGAACAGCATGAGTACTGCTTGTGCGCGGGTCTCCGGCAAAGGCCGCAATCAATGGCCTTGATGCCTGTTGTCGGCTCTCTGAAGCTGCTTTCACCGCAGGAAATACCGGGGAAGCCTGCTGCGCATCGTCCATACAGGCCTCGCCTCCGCCTGTGTCGCAAACTTCACCGACTTCTCGGTGCTCGTGCAATGTTCGGGCTGGCACTGGACGGTACGGAGCTGGCCAGGGCGTGCCCGAACCGAATCCGTCCGACCCTGATGCGGTTCGGGGCGATGGTGCTGTGCAACACCCGACGCATCCGGATGCTTGCCGGTAGCGCCTGTCCGCACCAAGCGTTTTCCAGACGGTGGCCGGTCGCCTGGATACATCCTGACCACGATGCAGTGCTGCCTCGACACGTTGACCAACAACTGGGGGCCGCAATCCCCGAAACCGCTCCCCCGGGAACCCGGTCATGCAGGAAATCCCGACATTGCAGACCAGGTCGGTGGACCCATGCCGCCTTGTGACCCGGTTCGATTGCCCCTGACATGAGACTCCAGATAGCGTTTGGCAAGATCGGTCACCATGGGTTCCGGCGTCTCCAGGGGCAGGAAAGGCGGCAGGTCTCGCTTGATCTGGAACAACTTCCCCGCAGTTGCCGAGGGCATTGCGTTTCGACTTGCCGGACTGCCTCCGGGCCCAGACGCACCAGACCTTGCAGCCGGAAGCATGGACACGAACACCAAACTCCGGAATATCCCGGTCCCAGACCACGGCATCTCCGGAAGAAACGGATAGTGCGTCGACGGCGCATTTGGCAAGCTTGATGGGTTGCAAGGCGGTCGCGGGCATTCCTCTTGGATCTGGCTTGATTTGCAGGAGAAACGTTCCTTCAGCCGTAACCGAATCGTAACCGACCAAAGTCAATCGAAAGCGTTTTCAAGGCTTCGCCTGACATGCGGGATTCAGGTGGCGTGAAGCTGGATTCGCAAACAACATACTGAATTACAGTGATTATTCAAGACCCCGAACCGACAGTAGCACGATTGTCCATAGAGCATGAATTCTGATAATTCAATCCCCGGACATGCAGAAACCACCGTTTGGCACTCGATTGATCCGACCTCCCTTAAAACCTGATAAAATGAATGAGAGTTGATTCTGCAAGCAGTTGAATTTGCTGTGGCAAGCAGCAACCAAATTGCATTCGGCGCAAACGAACGCCGTTAGGAAGTAGACGAAGTCCGATGCGTTACTTTGCAAGTCCGGCACACAAGGTTGAAACCACCGAGGCGGGCCCGCCTGTATGGCGGCCGGACAAGACACGTTGCCCAGAAGGGATGACTCTTCAGGAACGTACCCAACTGCTACGAGACTCCATCGCCGAAGACCCGAACTCACCAACTTCCAGACGTTTTGCGGTACGGCGTAGCGATTCAGGGCTTGAATTCTTCGCTGCCCAGATTACCCGAATTGTAAACGACGAAATCGAATACCATGGTTGTCCGACGTTTTACGTTCCCGGGAAAATTTTGAGACAGTTCAGGAACGATGGCACCATTACCTCGTCAGAATATCGAAAGTCCATAAAGAGGCCTGGATAGCAATGTTGATCGGAAACCTGAACAGGTTTGCAGTAGACATCGAACCACTTGAACCATCGTGGGAACGCAGATACCTTCCGGAATTTACGGCTTGGGCCCGGTTCTCATTGTGGATCAATGGGGAGAACATTTGTCGCAACCTCCTGGACGGATCGAATTCCGCTCGGGACGGCATAAATGTACCTCTTGCCCCGATTGCGGATTGGTTCGTACGATCCTGGACATTTCTTGAATTCGAAGAACGCCCTAAATGCTTTCCTTTAGACACTTCTCTTGACGAGACTATTGTCCGTTGGGGAGAAGCGCCAGCTCCCGCCGGGATCAACGAAGACGATTGGCTTGAAGCTCGCGAACATTGGTGGTCACGGCATTTTCTCTCGGCTGGGGCGGACGGCGCATATTTACCGAACCTTTCCCTGATTAGGGGTGATGAACGGCTTTTCATGGAATGGGCGCCAGTTGCATTCGATCGTCCTGAAGTGCCTAGATTCTTGTCGAAAAGTGGGCACCATGTCGTTGCCTGGGCAGAAGGGAAAAATGTTCTTTCCCAGTTTGTTTCCTATGTTGCTCAATGTCTCCGGGACAGTGAACTCGGGGACATTTATACATGGGTTTGCCAAGATGATCCGCTTAATGAGGCAATGCCGACTTTCTCTGAAACGCTGCAAGCTTACACCGGGATGGCCTTAGAGAACCTCAGGAAACGCACGAATGCTTGCAGTGACGCTGAGCTTCGCAAGAAGCTTGGACTGATAGACGATACCGATCCGGGTAGCAGCGTAATTACACAAGTGCTGCGAGACCTTCCACCCGGGTTTTCTGATACCCTGTGGGATCAAGTCCTGCATCTGGAAAACGAAACACGGTCTGTTACGGGATTCGCCGAGGAACTGCGGAGTTTAGTGCATGAAGCCATCCGCCCGGCGTCCGGTCCTGAAGCGTCCGGCTATCTGGCTGCACAAGGACTTCGGGAACACCTTGGCATCAATGGTCAACCAATAGGCGTTATTGAGGAGCAGTTGAAAAAATCGGGGTGAAGCTAATTGACTCGGATGTGGAGTGTATGCAAGAGCGCATGTTCGTCGGCTCGAGACAAGGTTTCGGTGCCGCTGCCGTCATCAATCGGACGCCGCGAACTTCCACCTCATGGGGAAGACGATTTGAGGTTCTTCGGGGTTTGGGTCACATTCTCATGGATCCATATCGGCAAGGCACACTCGGGGCTGCATCAACAGCGTTCGCCCAACCATGGGCGCGGCGCCGGGTGGGGACATTCGCTGCGGAATTTCTTCTACCGAGTGGAGCATTGCGACAGGATGCCCCTTCCCTCGACTCGTATGCTGAGCCAAGGAGATTCGAGGATTTACTGGAACAGTACGGTGTCGGAGCGATGACCGCTGCGCACCATCTCTGGAACCGTGGATTCCTTTCAAGCAGCCAAGTGCGAGATGATCTGATCGATCAATGGTCCAGCACACGGAGTCACTTGGATACTGTCGTCACGAACCATGGCACCATGGCATGAGACACCGGATATGGATGGCGGCGAGGAACGATGCGGCATTCCTGGCATATCGCGTGGCAATGCCCCGCCAGCGCCTGAAGTGCAGGAAGGCGTTCTCCACCCGGTGGCGCTGGTGATACGGTTGCCGATCATGTTGCCGCTACACCTTGCGGTTGCGCTTCGACGGGGTCACCGGTTCGGTGCCTCGTCTGCGGCAGTGTGCCAATATCTCGTCGGTGTCACAGGCCCGACCCGTCAGTAGCACCCCGGCATCCACACCTTCGATCAGGACGTCAGCCTGTCTGCAATCCGCCATGGTACCTGCTGCTGCAACCGCTCGGCGCGGCAGACCATGTGCAGCCACGGCCAGCCGCAACTGCGTATCGAGCCTCCTCTTGTGTGACCCATCGCCTGATTCCCGCCACACGCACTGACTACCTAGGGGTGGACCTTGACGTGACGCGCGTCGATCATCAGCCATGCGTAGTACAGAAAAGTCGATGTGTGGTAGTCCGGCGGCAGACCCCGCCAGGGTGCTCCCGTGCGCAGGGTCCACAGCACCGCATCAAGGAAACGCCGGTTGTCCCGGGCCACGCTACCCCGGCGTCCTGGCAGATGGGGTTCCAGCAGGCCCCTGTCCGGTCCGAAAGATCATGTCTGTGGTGCGCGTCGGTCATCTCGGGCTCGCCAATAAATTACTCCACTACATCATGTCCTCAATTTTCGTCAGCGAAGTACTGATGGCAACCATCATATATTTGATTCCAAATGTTTGCCAATTTAGAAAATTGGCTTGAGAAAAGAGACAAGATATCAGCTATTATTATTTATAATCAATTAGATAAATGGTGCCGGAAAGAGGAATCGAACCTCCGACCTACTGATTACGAATCATTGGAATTAGAAATAATTCAACAATAAAATCATTCAGTTATGGAAAGTAGTCATTTTCAGGTCACCAATAAGTCACCAAAAAACCACCGCACAGGACAGCAGAAATCCATCTTCAGGGCAGCATGAAATTATCTGAAATCATCATCTCCCACTCCCCCCCGAATTGTATTACAATCGCCAGACC
>JAJDVC010000110.1 GCA_022826305.1 Gammaproteobacteria bacterium
ATCCGTATGCCGATAGCGCAAGGAATCCCCTCGCGTAGCTGCATGGGGCAGAATACCTCACAGGCGACAGATTTCCCGGATTCGGGCACATGGTTCCGGCAGATCCGCAGAAACAGGATTGATCTGCGCTTTCACTCCGGATACGGCAGGATGCGGACAAAACCCGAACTCAGGGGAAAATTCCGACAGGCTCCGGTATCCCGGGTGGTTTCCGGAGTTGTCTGACCGCCCGCAATCTCATATCATCCGGTATCTGGTGTCGCGTGGCCCGGAGAGGTGCCACCACCACGGACACCAATGCACAGATTCATTGGGTCGGAAAAGGACGGGATATGGTGAACAGGACATGCCGTGTTGCCTTCTGCATGGCAACCTGCCTTCTTCTCGCGTCGCTTGCGATGCAGCAATCAGGCGCAGGGACATCTTCCTGCCCACCGGGTGCAGATGAATTCACGGAATACCGACTGTTCTTCGGACGCAACCGGGATGGCGAAGAAGTAGTGGGCGAGTCGGACTGGCGGAATTTTCTTGCAGGTGAAATCACGCCACGATTCCCGGACGGTCTGACCGTGCTGGATGCGGCGGGGCAATGGCGCGATGAATCCGGAACAATCATCCGTGAACGATCAAAGCTGGTGGTGATCCTCGCCGCACCCGGTCGGCAGGACGCCCTCCGGAACACCGATGAGATCATGGAATCATACAAGCGCGCCTTCGATCAGGAGTCGGTCCTGCGCACGATATCACGAACCTGTGCCTCGTTCTAGACAGATCCGGACAACTGCCGATTTCCGATATTCCTCGTTCCGGCGGATTGGCAAAGCAGGAAAGCCCCCTGCGTCGACCGGACAAGATGGAGTCGGCCGCATGCGGAAAATTTCCCGGACATGAGCGTATGTTCTGCCGGACCTGCAGGGAAAGCACTGATTTCGGCATGTGTGTCCGGCAGGAAACCACCGGGACCCCCATGCTTTCCCGCACATGCGGGATTCCATGGTTTTTGCATCGGCGCCGGGACGACCGTACAGGTTCCTGCCCATGTTTCAGCATGTGGAATCCATGAATGAGCGCATCGACATCCGCACTCCGGACGCCGTTGCGCCAGGCGATGGGGAAACAGGACTGCAGACCCTGGCCGGATCGGTGGACAATGTCATCTACCACAATCAGGACAGCGGCTATCATGTCCTGCTGATCAGGTCCAGCGACCATCAGGATCTCGTCCCCGTTGTCGGTTACGGTTCCGGAATCTCGGTAGCGGAATGGATCACCGTACACGGCAAGTGGGAAACCGACAGGAAGTACGGTCTGCGTTTTCGTGCACATTTCCTGAGAAAGTCGACGCCAACCACGCTGGACGGAATCAAGAAATATCTCGGTTCAGGGCTGGTCCAGGGCATCGGAAAAACCTATGCAAGGCGTCTGGTCAGCAAGTTCGGCACGCAGGTGTTCGATATCATCGAAACCAGTCCCGAACGACTGCTGGAAGTCGAGGGTATCGGGCGGAAGCGGGCGGAACAGATCACATCGGCCTGGGATACCGGGAAAAAGATCCGGGATACCATGGTTTTTCTGCATCAGCATGACATAGGGGCCTCCCGTGCGGCGCAAATCCTGAAGCGGTACGGCGATAACGCGATAGATATCATCAGCTCCAATCCCTACCGACTGACACGGGATATCCGGGGCATCGGATTCCATACAGCCGACAACATCGCCGGGCAACTGGGAATCGCCAGGGACTCGCTCATCAGGATCCGTTCGGGAATCAATTTCGCGCTGTCCGAGGCCCTGACCGAAGGTCACTGCGCCGTACCGGATTCCGAGTTGGCGGCCCTGGTCCAGAAGCTGCTCGGTGCGCCGCCGGACCTGATTGCGAATGCCCTCGAGATGGAACTGGCCGAACGCAGGGTGGTCGCCGACACCATAAGGGGCATCCGGTGCATATTTCCGGGGGCAATGTACCAGGCCGAAAGGTCTATCGCGATGCGCCTCAGGCTCATCTCGAGGGAACCGCTTCCCTGGACAGCCATAGATGCCGACAAGGCTCTGCCGTGGGTGGAAAAACGTACCGGCCTGATGCTTGCACGGAGTCAGAAGCAGGCGCTGAGGAAAATGCTTGCATCGAAGGTGACCGTCATCACCGGCGGACCCGGAGTCGGAAAAACGACAATCGTCAATTCGATACTGACCATCCTGCAGGCAAGACATGTCAGGATCCAGCTTTGCGCTCCGACGGGACGGGCAGCCAAGCGCATCTCGGAAACAACCGGGATGGAAGCCAAAACCATTCACAGGCTCCTGGAATTCGACGCATTCACGCATGCGTTCCGCCGCAACGAGAACAATCCGCTCGACTGTCAACTGCTGGTCATCGACGAGGCCTCGATGATTGATGTCATGCTCATGTGGACGCTGCTCAAGGCCCTGAGGAACAATGCCGCCCTGCTGATTGTCGGCGACACAGACCAGTTGCCATCCGTCGGTTCCGGACAGGTGCTGTCCGACATCATCAATTCGGGGCTCTTCCCCGTGATGCACCTGACCGAGGTATTCAGGCAGGCTGCCCGCAGCAGGATAATCACCAGCGCACACCAGATCAATGCCGGGCAGGTCCCTGATCTGCTGCATCCCGACGACCTGAGCGATTTCTACTTTGTACCGGCAGACGATCCGAAACTTGCGGCCCGGCACATCCTGACCCTGGTGTGCGAACGCATCCCGAAGCGTTTTCACCTGGACCCGATACGCGACATACAGGTCCTCTGCCCCATGAACAGGGGCGAGGTCGGGGTCCAGTCCCTGAACGCCGTGCTGCAGGCAACCCTCAATCCCCCCGGGACTGCCCGGATCGAGCGCACCGGTTTTGCATACATGCCGGGAGACAAGGTCATGCAGACACAGAACGACTATGAAAAGGATGTCTATAATGGCGATGTCGGCTTCGTGAGCCGGATTGACATGGACAAAAAGGAACTGAGCATAAACTTCGAGGGACGGGATGTTCCCTATACGCTCCGCGAGCTTGACACCGTGGTTCCAGCCTACGCCGTAACCATTCACAAGAGTCAGGGATCGGAGTACCCTGCCGTGGTGATCCCCCTGCTGATGCAGCATTACATCATGCTGCAGCGCAATCTCCTGTACACGGGAATAACACGCGGAAAGCAGCTTGTAGTGCTGGTTGGGCAGCATGAAGCGGTTTCCACTGCCGTCAGGAGCGCTTCGGCCAGGCGTCGATGGTCAAAACTCTCGGAATGGCTGAAGACGGCAGACCCTGATGATCTCTGACAGCGCAAACAGGGATCCAGATCCGCCATCCTCATGCGGTATCCCGGGTATAATGCCGTTTTGTCCAGCCAACGTGGCACTTGTGCAAATGCCAACCGGACTGCCTTCTGCCACAAGCTTCAGGTTCCTCGATGTCCGCTGATGTGAAGGGTGTGCTGTTCGACATGGATGGCCTGCTGCTGGATACCGAGATCATCTATACCCAGGTGACGCAGGAAATCGTCGGCCGGTTCGGCAGGACATTCGACTGGTCCGTCAAGGCGAACATGATCGGGCGGCCCGCCATGGAAGCTGCACGGTACCTGGCAAGCACCCTGGACCTCCCGATAAGTGCGGAAGATTACCTGAACGAACGCGATACCCAGCTCAGGAACCGGTTTCCCGCATGCTCAAGCCTGCCAGGCGCACAGAAACTGGTCAGACATCTGCACGGACATCGGGTTCCGATCGCTGTCGCGAGCAGTTCCAGCCATGAGATGTATCGTCTGAAAACCCGCAATCATCAATCCTGGTTCAGCCTGTTCGATGTGGTTGTCACGGCAGATGACCCGGCTGTCGGTTCAGGAAAGCCCGCACCGGATATCTTCCTCGTTGCTGCGTCCAGACTGAACATCCCCGCGCAATCGGCATTGGTGTTCGAGGATGCCCCTTCCGGGCTTCAGGCCGGCATAAAGGCCGGGATGCAGGTCATTGTCATTCCAGATCCCAACATGGATCGTGCACGCTATCGGCAGGCTACACAGATCCTGGATACCCTGGCAGCATTCAGGCCGGAAGATTTCGGTCTTCCTCCTGTCGAGTCACAACCGGAATGACCCGGTTTCCGGGAAATTCCGTTCAGCCACACATTCTCGATCGGTCAGGATCAAACAGGACGCCGGTATACAGGGTGGCCGGTCGGCGTGTGCCAAGAATCTCGATCTCGACTTCCAGTCCGTCCCGGATCAGGGATATCGGCAGGAACCCGTTTGCGACACTGCAGTTGCAAAAGTGTGCATAGCCGCCGGATGTGACAAAACCTTCCACCTTGCCGTCGACCCAGATCGGTTCATCCGCCGCCGCATCCGCATCCAGCGCATCCACGCGAAAAGTGCACAGCTTCCGGGAAGGTCCCTGCATTCGCTCATCCAGAGCGGCCTGCTTGCCGATAAAATCGACTGACTTGTCATAATCAACGAATCGGTCCATACCGGTTTCCGCAGGCGTGAAATCCGGACGGAATTCCCTTAGCCATGATCCAAACGACTTCTCCAGGCGCAGACTCATCATCGCACGCATCCCAAAGGGTCGCAAACCCAGGTCCGCACCCGCCGCATGCAATATCTCGAACAACGCAACCTGATGTTCCGGATCGACATACAGCTCATAACCGAGATCGCCGGTATACGACACCCTGCAGACAATCGTCCGGCATGGCCCGACCTGCATGTGACGTACCGACAAGAACGGAAACGCCTCGTTGGATACATCCGTATCCGTCACTCTGGAAAGCAGTTCGCGCGCTCTCGGTCCGGCGATCTGAAATCCGGTTCTCTCGTCAGAAATGTTTCGGACCTGCACCCCGGTCTCCGGCAAGAACTGTTCAAACCAGCGCATGTGAAATGCCTGGGAGGCATAGGACGCATTCATCTGGTACCGGTTTTCCGCAAGTCGGGAAATCGTGAAATCGCCAACAAGCCTGCCCTTGCGGCTCAGCATCGGGGAAAGCGTCATTCTGCCTGGCGCCGGCATCCTTCCTGCCATGACCCGGTCTATCCACTGTCCGGCATTTTCTCCGGTTGCTTCGAACTTGCTGAAATTGTGTATCTCGTTGATACCCACGGCGGTGCGAACTGCCCGACACTCCTGTGCAACACTGGAAAAGGCATTCGACCGCCTGAAGCTCGGCACCTCGTAAGCCTCTTCACCCCTGTCGGCAAAATAGTTGACGACTTCCATGCCATACTGACTGCCGAAAACGGCATTCCGGGATTTCCACAAGCCATACGCCGGAGTGGTGCGAAAGGGACGTGCGGCTGGCAATTCCTCGTTAGGATAGGGCACGGAAAATCTCCTCTGGTAGTTTTCCCTTACCTTGATCCTCGTATAGGAGGGGGTACAGTAGTTCCCGAATCTTGCAACATCCATGGCAAACACATCACGGGACGGTTCTCCCTCGATCATCCACTCGGCAAGCGTCATGCCGACCCCTCCGCCCTGACTGAATCCGGCCATGACTCCGCATGCAGACCAATAGTTCTTCAGCCCGGGGACAGGACCCACCAGGGGATTGCCATCCGGTGCAAAGGTAAACGGACCGTTGATGACGGTCCTGACACCGGCGCGCGCCAGTACCGGGAATCTCCTGAATGCCATTTCCATGGACCCCGATATGCGGTCCAGATTGTCCGGCAGCAATTCAAGACCGAACTCCCAGGGAGTCCCGTCCACCGCCCAGGGAGTGCATTCCTGTTCGTAGAATCCGATGACCAGTCCCTGCCCTTCCTGCCTCAGGTAGCATTCCCCTTCAGGATCCATGACATGGGGTAGCTCGGCATGATGATTGACCACCTCGTCAATCCTCTCGGTAGCCAGGTACTGATGTTCCATCGGATGCAGGGGCAGATCAATTCCGGCCATGGCGCCGACCTCCCTGGCCCACAAGCCGGCAGCGTTGACAACATGCTCGGCAACGATCCTGCCCCGTTCGGTTGTCACTTCCCAGCTACCACCAGATAGCGGTTCGGTAGACAGCACGCGATTGCGCAACACGATTTCCGCGCCGAGTTTCTGTGCGGCCCTGGCGTAGGCATGAGTGGTGCCCGAGGGGTCCAGATGACCGTCGAGCGGATCGTACAGCGCCCCGAGTATGCCATCCGTCTCCGTGATCGGAGACAGCGCACGGATTTCCTCCGGGGTGACCAGATGCGTATCAAGTCCCATATATCGATGCTTGGCCCGTTCAGCCTTCAGGAAATCCATCCGGTCTGCCGTTCCGGCCAGGGTCAGGCCGCCAACATGGTGCAGGCCGCAGTTCTGTCCCGACAGTTCCTCGAGTTCCCTGTACAACCCTATCGTGTAACCCTGCAGGGCAGCAATATTCGTGTCCGAGTTGAGTGTATGGAAACCTCCTGCCGCATGCCATGTCGATCCGGACGTGAGTTCCGATCGCTCGACCAGCACTACATCCTTCCATCCATGCCGTGCAAGGTGAAACAGTACGCTGCATCCGACAACGCCGCCGCCGACAATGACAACCCGCGCATGTGCTTTCATGTCAGTCTCCAGTCAATATGGTTGCCGGACTCGCAAACAGACACTGCCGGCCGGACCCGATCATCAACGGTTCGATACCAGCCCTTCACCATTGCGGTCTGATTTCCTCCTTGCGCAGACGAACATAATCCTGCAGGTGCTCGCGGACCGACGGATCGATCTCCGGTTCCTGGTATTGTTCGAGGACATCCTTGAAAAGCCTGTTGGCGCGCTGGACGGTCTGCATCGAGCCATTGTCGGTCCAGTTTTCAAAATTGCTCCAGTCCGAGCAGAGCGGCACGTAAAAGGCATTCCTGTAGCGCTCCACGGTGTGGCGGGTCGAAAAGAAATGCCCCCCTGCCCCGACGTCCTGTATGGCATCCAGGGCAAGCTCCTCGGCATCAACCCTTATCGGCTGCAGAAACTCACTCATCATCTGTACCATCTCCATGTCCACGATAAGCTTTTCAAACGATGCGCACAATCCTCCTTCCAGCCAGCCTCCGCTGTGCTTGATCATGTTGCCATGCGACATCACGGCAGCCCACAGGGACATCCCGGATTCCCAGGCCGCCTGTGCATCCACGCAATTCGACGCATTGACATTGGAGGTGCGGTAGGGAATGCCGTAGCGCCTTGCCAGCTGCCCGCCGGCCAGTACCGCCTTGGCATACTCCGGCGTTCCGAATGCAGGCGAGCCGGACTTCATGTCGACATTGGACGTGAAGCCGCCATACATTGCCGGCGCACCCGGATTGACCATCTGCGTGATTGCCAGCACTCCGAGCGCCTCGGCATTCTGCTGGGACAGGGAGCCGGCCATCGTGATCGGACTCATGGCGCCCGCCAGGGTGAATGGCGTGACGACAACAGGCTGTCCATGCTCCGCCATGAGCATCAGGCCGTCAAGCATCGGCCCATCCACCTTGAGCGGTGAATTGGTATTGACCACGGTCATGACACTGGGTTCCCTGCGCAACCGCTCGACATCTATCCCGCGGGCAATCCGGATCATTTCAAGGGCGTCTTCGATCCTGTCCTTTCCCAGGCTGTAGGCATGCCAGGGCTTTTCGGTCAGGCTGATGAAGGCAAGATAGGCATCAAGGTGGCGCGTATGTGCAGGCAGGTCAACGGGCTCCACCGGATAGCCGGAATGACAACTGACAACATTGAATGTCTGACCGAGCTTCAGGAACCGGCAGAAGTCCTCGAAGTTTCCCGTTCTCCGACCCCGATCAAGATCCGAGCAATTCGGAGCGCTTGCGACCAGGGTAAAATTGATGTGATTCTGCCCGTACACGGAATTCCATCGCGGATTTCGCGCATGCAGCGTGAAAGTGTCGGGAATAGTGGAGATCTTCTCCATGAGCAGGCCGCGGTCCATCCTTACATAGCCTGTGCGGGAATCTATTTCGGCGCCGTGATCCACCAGCAGGGTTCTTGCTCGTTCATTGACGATCTCCAGACCCACCTCCTCCAGAATGCGCATGGAACCGTCGTGCAGCTGTTCGATCTGTTCCTCGTCAAGCACCCGTACCGGTTCATACGGATTTGCAAGGCTCCTGACCGGCAACTGCTCCAGTGTGAACACTGCCTTTTCCCGTGTTCTGCGTGATCTTCTGGACATGAGAACCAGACCCCAGCAAGTTAATGTCGCAACGATTGTGCACAGACAGACAGCACTGTCATCCGTACGAAGCGAATATTAGGGGAACCCAGACCGTTTTGAAACCTGTTTGCTATACACTATCAATGATTTTCAATTTCCGGCAAGACAACCGTGATCGATATCCCGCCCAGAGAAATCGTCGGATGCGGCATGTATTCGTTCACCCTCGATCTGCGGAATGCCTGGCGTGACCTGTTCAGGAATCTGCATCGACACCTGGGGTTCGGCTCAGGCCGGGCATTCCATGTCGATTTTGATGCACCGGACTTATCCGACTGTTCGGAAGGGCCGCTCGTGCTGCACACCTGCGGCTACCCTTATGTTTTCGGCCTGCGGCATACCCACAGGCTGGCATGTGTGCCGGAATTTGACATGCAGGGTGCCCGGGGTGTGCGTCATGCGAGCTGGTTTGTCGCCCGCGCTGAAGACAAACGGCACAGTCTGGAGTATTTCCGGGACAGCATTGCCGTCATGAACTCCCTTGACTCCAATAGCGGGATGAACGTGTTTCGGCACGCAATAAGCAAGATCGCTCACGGTGGACGTTTCTTCAAGGGCGTACTGATTGGCGGCACTCACCTGCGAAGCCTGGACCTGATTCTCCGGGGGGTAGCCGATATTGCGGCTATTGATGCGGTAACCTGGGATCTTGCCGCTCGCCAGGGGGTGATCCGCACTGATGACCTGAAGATTGTCGATGTTTCGGAATATACTGCGGGCCTGCCTTTCGTGACCAGTTCCGACGGAAGTCTTCGCTCAAACGAGCTTTGCCAGGCGTTCAACACCTGTCTCGGCGAACTCTCACCACAATGGAAGGACCTGCTCAGAATTCGTGCATTCAGCCCCGTGGAACCGAAGCAGTATGAGCGGATTGCCGAACTTGAAGAGGAAGCGCGCCAGGCTGGATATCCGCAACTCCTCTGATGCGGGTGAACTCGCTGTGCGGCCAGACCGCCTCCGGTCACGATCCGCAGACGGCTGATGAACCTGTCAGACAAGTCCTCTTGCATGAACCGCTTGCGGTATTACCAGCGCCTCCGGTTCAGCGTTGCGGGATGAGGCTCCGTGGACCGCAGTCGTTGATGGCGCATCTGGGAGATCGATTCCAGCCGGGTATTGGCAATGCGTCTTTTTTCATGTCATTGCCATACTCATTGCCGTGACTCCGATTCCGTGGATCAGGTTGCAATCAATCGCATGTCGGCAATGGGGGCAGTCCAAGTTCCCTGAGAAACGCGTTGTGCTTCGCTGCTGATTCCCGAATCTGCTCTTCGATTTCGACCAGTTCCTTGTGCGCAGCCTCAAGATCAATCGGCTCCTCTTCCCTGGCCGTACTCACATAGCGCGAGATGTTCAGGTTGAAATCGTTCGACTCAATCTCGTCCATTCCCACGCGCCTGGCGTACCGCTTGATGCTCTCCGGCCGATCCTTGTAAGTGTCGATGACCTTGCTGACATGCTCGTTCGACAGGTAGTTCTGCCGCCTGCCCTTCTCGAAATGCTCGGATGCGTTGATGAACAGGACATCGTCGGGCTTCCTGCACTTCTTCAGGACGAGAATGCAGACCGGAATGCCGGTCGAGTAGAACAGGTTCGCCGGCAGGCCGATGATGGTATCGACATGCCCGTCATCCAGCAGCTTGCGGCGGATCTTCGCTTCCACGCCACCGCGGAAAAGTACTCCATGCGGCAGGATGATCGCCATCACGCCGTCATCCTTCAGGCAGTGAAACCCGTGCAGCAGGAATGCGAAGTCGGCCGCCGACTTCGGGGCCAGCCCGTAGTTCCTGAAGCGCACGTCCTCACCCAGGGCTTCGGTCGGGCTCCATCGGTAACTGAACGGCGGATTAGCAACCACGGCGTCGAAGTACGGCTTTTTCGCAGGGTTGGTCTCGCGGAGCATGTCCCAGTCATTCGTCAGCGTGTCGCCATGATAGATCTCGAATTCCGTATCCTTCACTCCATGCAGGAGCATGTTCATCCGTGCAAGGTTGTAGGTGGTGATGTTCTTTTCCTGCCCGTATATCCTGCCGATTCCATGCGACCCCATGCGTTTTCGCACATTGAGCAGCAGTGATCCCGAGCCACAGGCGAAATCCATCACGCTGGCGAGATGCTTCCGTGTGCCGGTCTTCGGTTCCTGGCTGTCCAGCGTGACGATCGCGGAGAGGATGTCCGAAATCCGCTGGGGCGTGTAGAATTCGCCGGCCTTCTTGCCAGACCCCGCAGCGAACTGGCCGATCAGGTACTCGTAGGCATCGCCCAGGGTGTCGCTGTCAGTCGTGAATTCCGCGAGACCTTCGGCAATCCTGGTGATTACCTTGCAGAGTCTTTCGTTACGGTCCACATAGGTCTTGCCAAGCTTTTCGGAACTGAGACTGATTTCCGAGAAAAGACCGGAGAACGTGCTCCGGAACGACTCGTTCTCGATGTACCTGAAGCCCGCCTGGAGTGTGCCCAGCAATTCGTCGTCCTGGGTACGGGCCATGTGGGCAATGCTGGCCCAGAGATGCTCCGGACGGATGACGTAATGCGCCTTGCGCCGCATCTGTTTCTCGAACTCCTGCACGTCGTCCGGATTCTCCGCGTACCACGCCGACAGGGGGGAACAACCGTCGTTGCCGATACCATTCGGATCAGGGTAGTCTCGCCTGAGTTCGTTTCTTGCGGCCTTCTCGTAGTTGTCAGAGAGGTAGCGGAGGAACAGGAACGCCAGCATGTAGTCGCGAAAATCATCCGCATTCATCGCCCCCCTGAGCTGATCGGCGATATCCCAGAGCGCCTTGCCAAGCTGTTTCTGATTGCTTTCGGTCATGTCAGTCCTCATGAGTAACGAACGCATATTTTGTGTTCAGCTTGTCCCAGATATTCTCGAACATTGCCAGATTATCCGGCGCGAGAATGTCGGATTCGAAGTAGTAGACGTTCTTGTGTACGAGAACGTTAACGATTCGGGCAACCTCGTCGGCATCTTCGAAGCCAATGCTTTTGAGTACGTATCCGATACGTCCGGAACCAAGGAACGATGCGATGTTCTCCAGCAACTGACGGAGCAGCACAAAATGATACGCCCGAACATCCTGTTGCTTTCGCGCCTGCTCCAATATCTGAAGGATTCGGAGGTGATAGAGGAACACATCGTCCTTGTGGTTCTTCAGTGAGACCTCACCGTGTTTGCTACTCAGGATACTGAACCTTGTTTTTAACTTGTACCTACTACCCTTCTCGCCCTTCTTCAACCAGTCTGACAGGATAGAAAACAGTCCGACATGGTGGGTAGCGATGATGATCTTCCGTTCTCCGTAGTGCTTCTCAATCAGACCATACAGCATCGATGCGGTCACAAACATGTTGTGATCGTCAAGACTTGACACCGGATCATCAATAAAGATGTAACGGTGTTGCATGTCGGCCCAGTCTTCCACCTCCATCATTGCGAGAAAGAAACACCAGATGAAGATACGTTCTTCACCACGAGAGAGCTTTATCGGGGGAACATCTCCGGGCTGTTTTCCCATGGGAAAGAATGAGATCGATTCTATCCCCCTCTCCACATCCTGGTGCATGTTGTAGCGGAAGTCGAAACTCGGTCTGTAGGGCTTCAGCTTTGTGTGGATTTCGTTTTCGCTCAGATCGGCGTGGAACCTGCTGAGCCTGCTTGGGAGAACGTTGAGTCGGATATTCTCCTCATCGTTCTCGATGTCGTTGTCCCATACAAAGAGATCCTCGCTGTATGCGTTATAGTAGATGCCCGTGTGTGCACCATCTTCGTCTTTGGTAGCGTTCTTGTAAGCAATCGAGAGCCTCGTCTTGCCTACCGAATTGAACGCATACAGCAACTGCATGCGAGTATCTTCGATTAGTTCGGACGCAATGTCTTCGAGTGTCTTCATGTCGTATATGGGCTGGGAAAGAGTTGCTGCATGAGTCCTTTCTTGTGCTGCCGAAGGGTCTCAATCTTCTGGGCTTTAGACCTGATTATATTGTCCAAGGAACCAAGGCAGCCAGCGATTCTCTTCTGCTCAATAGTATCAGGCAATGACAATCTCAGTTGCTCGATATCACTATAGTAAATTCGAACGCGCACTCCACCACTACCAGCCTCATTCA
>JAJDVC010000241.1 GCA_022826305.1 Gammaproteobacteria bacterium
CTGTCGAATCCATATTAGGCGGGCCTGAGTGAATATACTGGTCATCAAGCAGACCTCGCTGGGAGATGTCCTGAATGCTACCGGACATCTGCGTGCACTCAAGCAGCAGTATCCGAATGCCATCCTGACGCTGTTGACCGATGTCCATTCCGAACCGATCCTCAGGTACAACACATGGGTTGACGAGTTGATCCTGATTGATCGTTATGCCATCAAGCGGAACTGGTGGCGGCATCCGGTCTGGGCAGTCAGGGAAATACTGCGTGTAAGGCAGGAAGTGCGCAGGTGCGAGTACGATCTGGCTTTTGACCTGCAGGGACTGGCAAAGTCTGTCCTGTTCCTGTACTGGGCGCATGCGGGAAAAAAGTTCGTCAAGGGAAACTGGTGGGGAATCAGGGGGCTGCGTGACAAGAATCTGCATGCTCTTGTGGAAATGGAAGAGGTCCTGGCGCTTGCCGGAGTCCGTACAGAGAATACCGAGATGGTCCTGTCTGCAGGAGAGGATGAAAGGCTTTCCGTGGATCAAAAGCTGAACGAGATCAATGCCGACTCAAGACCCCTGATGGTGATCAGCGCATTTTCCAGATGGGAGTCGAAGGATTGGCCGATCGTGAATTATCAATCCGTCATCCGGTCGTTTCAGGACAAGTACCTCATCCTGATGACGGGCACTTCGGACAGACGACAGGAAATTGACAGGATGCTGGAGGGCGGACAGGATATCGGGGCTGTCAATCTGGCTGGCTCGCTATCCCTGCTGGAATTTGTTGAACTGATAGACAGGGCTGAGCTTGTACTGACCGGTGACAGCTTTCCGATGCATGCATCGGCCGCTCTCAAGACACCGGTCGCGGCGATTTTTGGACCTACGGATGAAAATCGGGTTGGTCCTCTGGGAACCCACAACTGCATTATTCGCGTCAGGAACTGCAAGGTATGTCATCGAAGACAATGTTCGCACAGATGTCTGGACCGTCTCACTCCCGATCAGGTGATCCCTGCTCTTCGGAATCATCTGAAAAGCCTGGCAGCCCTGGATTCTGCTTCGGGCGGATGACAGGGTCCGTGACCGAATGATGCGGGGTATGTCCCGGGTGCAATGAACGATTCTCCCCAGGGACGCAGGGGCTGGATGGATGATTCCCGTGGGCTGGTTCGACTATACAAACAGTTCCTCAAATTCCCTTTCCGACATTCTGGCTTCACGTTGCAACCAGTTGCGGAAGGCTGTTATCTGCGGCTCATTTTCCCTGCCGGGGATACAGACGAAAAAATATGACAGATTGGATTTGCTTCTTACTCCAGGGAAGAGCCTGATCAGCCTCCCTGCCTTGATGTCGTCGATAACGTGTGCACTACGAGCCAGGGCCACGCCCTGATCATCAATTGCAGCCTGCAGGGCGAGGCTGGTCTGTGGAAACTGTGTCCCTTGCGGCATTTTGCTGACCACGACCCCCGCATCCTTGAACCAGTCTCGCCAGCGCTGCATGATATCAATCGCGCTTCGGCGTAACAGTGGAAGTTCAAGCAGGTCTTCAGGCTGTCGAGGGGTTCCGTGCTGTTCAAGGAATCTGGGGCTGCATACAGGAAACACATATTCACGCAGCAGCAGTTCCTCATACAGGTTGCTCCAGTTGCCGTAGCCCAGGCGAATCCCCACATCCGCTGTCATGGCATCAAAGTCAACAAGCTCATCCGATGTCGATATCCATACGTTAATGTCCGGGTAATCATGGTTGAAATGTCCGAGCCTGGGTACCAGCCACTTGAATGCGAAGGACTGAAGCAGTGTTATCCGCAGCATCGCAGGAGTTCCCCCTGTTTGGGTAATCTCTTCAATGGCTGCCGTCAGTCTCCGGATGAAGTCCCTGACCAGCGGTACTATCAGGTGCCCGGGATCGGTGAGCACCAGCCTGCGTCCCTTGCGTTCAAACAGCTTGATGCCCCAGAGTGATTCGATGTGCTTGATCTGATGACTGACGGCACTCTGGGTGACAAACAGTTCTTCTGCGGCCCTGGTGTAGCTAAGATGCCTGGCTGCTGCTTCCAGGGCGCGCAGGGCGGCCATTGGGGGGAATCTGGCAGGCATTTTCGATACATGAATAAATACTCATGTATTATATGAAAAACTTTCGCTTGCTGGAAAGGGCATGCGTCCTTATATTTCTGCGTCAGACGGCACAGACTTGACGAATGTCGGATCTGGATAGGCCATTGATTTATTACTGATACTAATACATATGATCATGACTGAACAAATAGCAAAAGTAGGCACAGCCTATGCAGTTTCACTGATTCTCCTGGCGACTGCCCTGATTGTACTGAACTGAAATGAACCCATGAGAGGTAAAGGCCATGAACAGACATCCAAATGTGGTCAAAGGTGCGTTCAAACGTGGAGTCCTGGTTCGGGTATTCGACGCCTTCAGGGAATGGAATGCGCGTCGCGTTGCGACCATGCACCTGCATGGTCTCACGGACCGGTTGCTGGAGGACATCGGCATTGATCGTCATCAGATTGACCTGGCGGTTCGGCAGCCGACCAGGCGTACTCGGATAATGACCAGGAGAATCCATGCAGCACGGGATACTGCAGATATCAGGCGCGCTGCCTGAGTTGATGGGAACCCTCCGATTCCGGTTGGACCCGAAGACCTTGCTTGCAGCAGGGCCGGATCCTTGCCTGGATACGGGGCGCGGCAAGTCAGCAGTCCATGGCAGGGAACGCCATGGGCAGTCTGGCACAGAAGGATGATTGGGAAACCAGCACCAGAGCAGGTATCGGGGGGGTGTTTCCGACCACGCCAAACCGTCAGCCGGAAGCTTCGCAAGATAACTGTTTCGGCCGCCCACTTCTTCCGTGTTGCGTGAAACAGCCCCCGCTTCCGGGCGTATCCGCCTGCAACCCTGATAGAATCGAGTGGTAATCTGCTTTCCCCGATATCTTTCGTGCTCTGGATAAAGGCCTTTCATATCATCGCGATGGTGACATGGTTCGCCGGGCTGTTCTATTTGCCAAGACTGTTTGTCTATCATGCACAGTCCAGCGACGAGACCAGCCTGGAGCGGTTCAAGATCATGGAGCGGAAGCTGTTTTTCGGCATCATGACCCCGGGCGCCGTTGTGACTGTTCTGCTTGGAACATGGTTGTGGGTGGGCTATGGATTCTCCGGCGGCTGGATGAATGCCAAGCTGTTGCTGGTAGGCCTGGTGGTTGTTCACCATCTCTGGTGTTATGCAGCGCTGATCCGTTTCAGGGAGGACAGGAATACCAGAAGTCATGTCCATTATCGACTGATGAATGAACTGCCGGTGCTGTATCTGGTAGCGATAGTGGTGCTGGTGGTGGTCAAGCCGATTTAGCCCGGACAATGCATGAATGCTGCAAGATATTCGAAATCATCGGTATGAAGGTGCGGTTTTGCAACTTGAAAAACGGATCGTGTTGCGGATTCCATGTACATGGACATGTGCTCTCTCTGGTGAAGATCTCCATCAGTATCAAGCTTTTCATCTGAAGCAGGCATGCGGTCTGGACAGCTATTGCATGGGTACAGATTTCCTGTGCCGAATACCCGAAAATCCCGACCAATCAGAAACCTGGATACGAAAACAGCCGAATATCCAGGGGAAGTTCAGACCTGCATGCCCTGCATGCCACCCGGAAATGTGCCGGGTCAGGCTTGCTGAGTCAACTGTGGGCAGTTGTAAGGCCCGGGCCGGGTGATTCTTGCCTCCGGGGGGCATTCTGGCTTCATCATCATAGGTAGCCCCTTGGGCCTGCCCGCAATATTTGTGGCTACCCGTAAAAGGATGACACACCGGGCGGGTTTCATAAATCCTTGGGTGGATGGCCTGGTTCTGGTGTTGCCGGCACCGAGGGAAAAATACCCGGAAATGCTGGAGCTATACCCGAAAGTGGTGTATGGCCGCATCGACTCAGGCGGCCCGGGATTGATTGACAGTATCGTGATTCTGCTCTATTCCGTTTTCAAATGGAACTCCCCGAATGACCTTGGCGA
>JAJDVC010000063.1 GCA_022826305.1 Gammaproteobacteria bacterium
CGAAAATTCTTACGACATCCGTATCTGCTTCGGGATACCGCTCGGCAAGTTCCTGTTCATGAATCTGGTCATTGATCCAGTCCCAGCTGATCCATTCACCGTCGTCCCATACGGCGTCAGCGGAACCTTCGATCGTTCTCCCGGTCATGGAGCATCGGTTTATCATGGAGCAGTCTCTCCTCGAAAACAAAAGACATGATAGCGCAAGCGCGTGCCTAAATCACGGCAGAAGGGCAGTTATTTGGCGCAGTCGGTATTGAGAAATCAGGATGCCCGGCAGTCAGCGGAAATCTTGGTTACACCGTTACATCTGTGGATGAGCTTTCCTCACTATGTTCCCGTGGCCCCCGGATCGCAGATTCCAGCATGAAATTCCGTGAAAGGCATACGTAGTGGGTTGTAATCTTCGGGAAAACTATTTCGGGGTTGTTTGAAAACCTCCGGCAATAAGGGAAAATTGATATGCAAATTTCGTCTGAATGGAGAATCCTTTCAATGAAGCAGAGCCCGCCTGAGACTGACCGGTCTATCAGAAGCTTCGTTATCCGGGAAGGCAGGATGACCGAGGGGCAGAAGAACGCCCTGGAACAATGTTATCCTGAATACGCTATCCAGATGCCGTCCGGGGGTGATGCGCGGGTGGATTTCGTGCGTGCGTTTGGCCGGAAAAACCCGGTAACCCTGGAAATTGGGTTCGGCGACGGCGAGTCATTGCTGGAGATGGCGCGTCAGGACCCGGACCGGGACTTTCTCGGTATTGAGGTGTACCGGCCGGGTATGGGGCACCTGCTGCTGCAACTGGATGCTCTCGGTCTCGGGAATGTCAGGGTGATGCTCGGTGACGCCGTTACCATACTGCGCCAGTCGTTCGGCTGCGGCACCTTTGATCGGATCTGCCTGTTCTTTCCGGATCCCTGGCCGAAAAAGAAGCATCACAAGCGCAGGATTCTCCAGGCGGACTTTATAGGGTTGATTGCCGACCGGCTGAAAACCGGCGGCAGGATCCATTTCGCGACGGATTGGCACGATTATGCCGAGGAGGCGCTCGAGCGGTTCGGAGAGTGCGGGGATCTTGTCAACCTGGCTGGTCCGGGCAATTTTTCAGACCGTCCTGCGGAGCGACCGCTGACGAAGTTCGAGAGCAGAGGAATCAGGCAGGGTCGGGAGGTCCGCGACATCATCATGAAAAAGTGCCGTTGACGATGCGGCAGACCCTCGGATTGCCGCGACTATCCGTCCAGTTCCTGGAGCAGGTCCTGTATCGAGTTTGCGGGCGGAGAGCATTGCATGCCCCGGCAGACATAGGCGATGCCGGAAGTGCCGGGGTTCTTTTGCGCCAGCGCACCGGGCAGGTTTTTCAGATCCCGGCCTATGCAGTACATGCTGTCCGACGGCCGGTAGCGGCTGTTCATTGCCTGTTTCCACGAATCCATGTCCCTTGCTGCGGCACGCACGATGACAAGTGCGCCCCTTGCGGCCTGGTCGGAGGCGATGGTCATCAGCGCATTGACTGATGGCTGCCTGGCCGTTTCCGGTGAAAACAGTCCAAGGGCCCTGTCGGCACTTTGCAGGTACCGGGAGTTCCCCAGCAGGGTGCCCAGCATGATCAGGCTGCGGATCGCGGAGGCGTTGCCTGACGGGATCGCGTCGTCCGCTCCCGACTTGATCCGGCATAACAGGGCTTCATGGTCATGGGAGGTGAAGTGGAATCCGCCAAGCTCGGGATCTTCGAAAAGATCCAGCATCGCGTCGCAGATTCCTGTCGCGAAAGCGGCGTCATCCGTCGACCACTCGGTCTGCAGCATTTCCAGCAGGCCTTCGAGCATGAAGGCGTAATCGTCGAGATAGCCGTTCAGTTGCGCCCTGTTCCCGGCGAGACAGGCCTTGAGACGGTGGCCGGTCCACAGGTTGTTCCGGATGCAGTCGATAGCCCGCCTGGCTGACCGGATACAGGCTGGCGCGTCAAGTATGCGGCCAGCCCGGGCCATCCCCTTGATCATCAGGCCGTTCCAGGCGGCCAGTATCTTGGTGTCCATGTTCGGCCGATTCCGCGTGCTGCGCACCTGCAGCAGGGTTGCCCTTGCCTCCTGTATCGCCCTGAGGTGGCGGGGATCCTGCGAGATGACGGAATCGCGCTGGGGATTGACATTGAAATGCCATTTCCCTTCGAAGTTCGGTTCCCCGTACAGGGCAAAGTGCTCTTCGATCGCCTCGTAATGGGGTTCGGACAGTATGCCCCTCAGATCGGTTTCGCTCCATACGTAGAATCTGCCCTCCTCGCCGTCGGAGTCCGCATCCAGCGTCGCCGTGTAGCCTCCTGTCCGATCCTGCATTTCCGCCTGTACCCAGTTGCAGGTTTCGGCGGCAATTCCCTGGTAGAGGTTTTCCCGGGTCAGAGTCCAGGCATCGCAATACAGGCAGAGTAACTGGGCGTTGTCGTAGAGCATCTTCTCGAAATGGGGAATCTTCCATTCCCGGTCCACCGAGTAGCGGAAGAATCCGCCCCCAAGCTGGTCGAACAGGCCGCCCTGCGCCATGTGCCTGAGGGAGGCCAGAGCCATCTCCCGGCAGTGCCGGCTGTCATCTTGGGGGAGCCGTGCGGTGCCGAGCAGCAGCAGTTCAAGCTGCGTCGGGTGGGGGAATTTCGGCGCATCGCCGAATCCGCCGAAGGTCCTGTCGTACTGCTTCTGCAGGGTCGATACGGCAGATTTCAGCAGGACATCGGGGTCGGTCGGGGAAGCCCCGGGGACAGCCGGGTTGAGTTTTGACAAGGCCTGGCTGAACGAAACCACGTAACCGTCGAACTTGTCACGGTTCTCCCGGTAATGTCCGCAGACCTGCCTGAGCACATCTGCAAACCCTGGCAGTTGGAAGCGGGGCTCCGGAGGAAAGTAGGTTCCGGCGAAGAACGGTGCATGGCCCCTGGGGGTCAGCGCCACCGTGAGCGGCCAGCCACCCGGCCGCTGCATCAGTATCTGGTGGGAAAGCTGGTAGATCCTGTCAAGATCGGGTCGCTCTTCCCTGTCCACCTTTATGCAGACGAACAGTTCGTTCATGACCTTGGCGATATCCGCGTCTTCAAAGCACTCGCGTTCCATGACGTGACACCAGTGACAGGCGGAGTAGCCGATCGACAGCAGGATTGGACGATCCTGTTGTTCGGCGAGATCGAGGGCCTGCCGATCCCATGGATGCCACTGTACCGGATTGCCGGCGTGTTGCAACAGATAGGGGCTGGATTCGTGAGCCAGGCGGTTGGGCATGGTAAAATGACTTGTCGGTTCCAAAGGGCCGCGGCCTGATCCGGTTTTCCCGGTTTGTCCTGCCGGGCGGACCGTTCCCGATGGCGTTCCATTGATAGTCCCATGATTGTACATCCAAACCCCGACAGTGTTGCGTTTTCCATAGGGCCGTTGTCCGTGCACTGGTATGGGCTGATGTACTTGCTCGGCTTCATGAGCGGGCTGGTGCTGGGGCGTTACCGGGCCGCCCGCGACATGTCGGATTTCAGCCCCAATGACGTGATGGATCTGCTGTTCTACATCGCGATGGGCGTCATCGCAGGGGGGCGACTGGGGTATGTCCTTTTCTATCAGTCTGGCTACTACCTGGAGCATCCCCTGGAGATCATCGCCATATGGCAGGGGGGCATGTCATTTCACGGGGGATTGATTGGTGTTGCCGTTGCGACGCTGATCTATGCAGCGAGAACCGGGAAAGGTTTCCTGCCAGCGTGTGATTTCCTGGTCCCGCTGATCCCTCCCGGACTATTCTTCGGCAGGCTGGGAAACTTCATCAACCAGGAACTGTGGGGTCGAGTGTCGGATGTTCCATGGGCCGTTCTGTTCCAGTCCGCAGGTCCACCCGCCCGGCATCCATCGCAGATCTACGAGGCCTTGCTGGAGGGGTTGGTACTGTTTGTCCTGTTGTGGTGGTTTTCCGCGCGGAAGCGGCCTGCCGGCGCGGTAACCGGGCTGTTCCTGCTTGGCTACGGCGTGGCAAGGTTCCTGGTCGAGTTCGTCCGCCAACCGGATGCTCATCTCGGGCTGGTTGCCCTGGACTGGATGACGATGGGGCAGCTGCTCAGCATGCCCATGATTCTCCTGGGGCTTTACTTCATGCTGCGAAGCAGGTTTAATTGATTACGGAGGACATACTTGATCAGAATCGTGCCGGGTAAACATTGTCTGTCATTCGTCGTTGTTCTGGTTGCTTTCTGGTCACTCCAGTCGATGGCTTCGAACATACGGAAATGCCAGGATGAGCAGGGGCAGTGGCATTACGGGACCTATGCCAACGAAGCGTGCAGCGCTTCCGAAGTCATCACGCTCAGTTCGGATGGCGTGATCATCGACCGCGAGGCCCCGCCACCTACGGAAGACGAGCTGGAGGAGCAGGACCGGATGAAGCAGCAGGCTGCCGAAGATGCCGAGTTGCAGAAGATGCAGCAGGCCAGGGATCAGAATTTGGTGCAGACGTACGGTACCGAAGCCATGGTGATTTCCACCCGGGATCGCAAGCTTTCTGCGATCCGGAACAATCTGGATGTCACGCGCAGGCTGAAAGTGGGGATTGAGTCCGACCTCGAGGAACTGCGTTCCCGGGAACAGACCGACAAGGTCAGGAAACTGATCAGGGAGCGGGAGGAGGCTATGGAAGCCTACAACGAGATTATCGACAATGCGCTTGCCGAGATCAGCAATCTGGAGCAGGAATACGACAGGGTTCTGACGGATTTCCGGGAGGCCCTGATCAGGCTCGACTCGGGGAGTTGAGCTTTTGGAATGGTCAGGGATTTGGCAGTACAATCTTCAGGGACGAGGATATGCTGAAAAATCTTGTAGCCTGTTGACTTGCACAACAAATTTTTCTTCATCAATCCCTGTACGGATCGTTTCCATCAAGGCAGGGAGGAGAATACAGGTACGGGTAACGTATACTCCACGGCAAGGCCGCCCGGTTCCCCCTGATCAAGTGCCTCACGAGAAACTGCTGAATGCGACTTAAGAAAATCCTCATTTCCGGCTTCAAGTCGTTCGTGGACCTCTCGGATATCCGGTTTCCGTCCAGCCTCGTCGGTGTCGTCGGCCCCAACGGTTGCGGCAAGTCCAATGTCATCGACGCCGTGCGCTGGGTGATGGGAGAGTCGTCTGCCAAGACCCTGAGGGGAGACAACATGGAGGATGTCATCTTCAACGGGTCCACCAAGCGAAAGCCCGTCAGCAAGGCCTCGGTCGAACTGATCTTCGACAACAACGAAGGGAAGGTTCCCGGGCACTACGGACAGTTTTCCGAGATCGCGGTCAAGCGAACCCTGACCCGGGACGGCCAGTCCGTCTACCAGATCAACAAGATCAGGACGCGTCGCAAGGACGTACTCGAACTTTTCATGGGAACCGGTCTCGGCCCCCGCTCGTACTCGATCATCGAGCAGGGGACGGTAAGTCGCATCATCGAGGCCAGGCCGGAAGACCTGCGCGCCTTCGTCGAGGAGGCGGCCGGAACGTCCAAATACAAGAGTCGTCGGCGCGAGACGGAGAACCGCATGGAGAATGTGCGCGAGAATCTGGAGCGGCTCGACGGCATCCGCAAGGAAAAGGAAAAGCAGCTCAAGAGGTTGAAGGATCAGTCCGAAACGGCCAGGCGCTACAAGGATCTGAAGGAGCACAAGCGTACGCTGAACAACCAGTTGCAGACCCTGCGCCTGGCACATCTCAACCATCTGCTGTCCGCGCAGGACAGGCTGAGTGCCGAGCAGTCCAACAGGGTGGAGTCCGCACGGGCCGACCAGCGCCGGACGGAAGCCGAGATGGAACGGATCAACCAGCAGCGCGAAGAGGTGCAGTCGCAGCATGACGGAGCCCAGAAGGAACACTACGAAGCCGTTGCGCGGGTCCGGAGCGTCGAGCAGGAAATCGATTACCGCAGGAAGTCCGAAATGCGGAACAGACAGGAGGCCGAGCGGCTCCAGGCGGAGCAGGCCGAGCGCCGCGCACAAATTGACGCCGACCGGAAACGTTGTGCGGAACTCCGGGAGAGACTCGATTCCCTGCAGGAGGATATCCAGGACAAGAACCAGTCCGAGCGGGCGGCCCGGGACGGGCTGGACGAGGCCGAACGTGCGCTTGGGGAATGCCTGAACGAGATGGACGCTGTCGGTGAAGATCACCGGAGGTTCCAGCAGCAGATGGAGATCCAGCGATCGAGGCTCCAGTACCTGCAGGACCATAATGCCCGCTCCATCAGGGAGAAACAGGATCTGCAGAGTCGGATCGACCTGGCCGACCGGCAAAGCGACAGGACCGATGTCGAGGCGCTGCGTGCGGAAGTAAAGCGAAGCGACCGGTCCTGCAGTGAAGCGGAGAGCGGCCTGCTTGAGAGCGAGCGGGAACACAAGGTGTTGCTCGATAATCTGGAGCAGAAGAGGCAGGAACGTTCGATGCTCTACAACCAGCTTCACGAGATTCGTTCGCGGGCGGATTCCCTGCGGGAGATCCGCAGCCTCGAACTCGTCGAGGCCGACGAGGTCCTGGCTGACTGGCTGAAGCAGCAGGGCCTGGACATGCACGACAGGCTGGCGAACGATCTGTCGGTCGAGGTGGGCTGGGGCAGGGCCCTTGATCGGGTACTGGGAGGCTTTCACGGGGCAGTCCCCGTACGGGAGATCACTGCAAGCATGCTCAGGAGTCTCCCTGATTCCAGTATCTCCCTGTTCATCCCCGCGGGAGATGATGCCGCTTCCCGTCGGGAAGGCATGACCCCGTTGCTGGATCACGTGGTTCGCCCCAGGGAAAGGCTCGCCGGACTGCTTGACGGGATCTATGCGGCAGATTCCGTCGAACAGGCGCTGGACCTGCGCGGCAGATTAGGGAACCGGGAGATCGTGGTGACCCGGGATGGGACTCTGATGGGCGCTTCGTGGATCAGCTATTCCAGCAGGAAGCAGTTGAAGGCCGGCTTTTCGGCCCGCGAGGAGGAAATCGACCAGCTTGAGCGCAGCCAGCGGAAGATTGAAACCGGGATAGCCGGCATTGAGCAGTCGATCGGGATGCTTGAGGACGAGCGCTCCGGCATCGAACAGGCATTGAAGATCCGGCGCGAGGAGCTGTCCCGGCTGCGTTCGGCCAATGCCGAACTGCACACGCGTTTTGCCAGGGAGGACGCAACGATGCAGGAGGTTCTCGGTCAGCGTGAAAAAATGCGGGCGCAGTTCAAGGAGGCCGAAGCGCGCATCGAATCGATATGCGGCCAAATCACGGCCATTACGGCATCGGAGGCGGATGCGGCGAGCAAGGTCAGCACTCTGGGATTCGAAAGGCAGCAACACCAGGCGCGACGCGAGCAGTTGGAACAGCAGGTCAAGCAAAAAAGGGGCGAGTTGCACGCCGAACGCGATGCCCATCACCGGATCGAACTGGTCCATCAGCAACACCGTTCCGAGATCGGGGTCCTGGAAGAGAGTCTCAGGCGCCTGCAGGCGGAGCAGGCGCGGGCAAACGCGCGGGTCGGGGAATCCGGCGGTTCCCCCGATGAGCCGGAAGAGTCCCTGGCTGATCTCGAGACCAGGCTGAAGGAACAGATTGCCGCAAGGGAAGCCGCCGATGAACGGTTCGAAGCGGTACAGGTTCGCCTGTCGGATCTCGAGGAGGAACTCAAGGGGTGCAGGGAGCGCCATGCCGAGGCTGTTGACCGGGTCAATAGGCGCCGCGGAGATCTGGAGCAGCAGCAACTCGTGCGCCAGGAGGCGCAGGTACGCCGGGACACGCATCTCGAGTCTGTCACGGAACTTGGATTCGACATATCCGCCTGCGAGGCCGAACTGCCAGAGGCCGCCACCGTCGATGCCTGGGACGAAAAGCTGGAGGTTGTCTCGGAGAAGATAACCCGGCTTGGTCCGGTAAACCTTGTTGCGATGGAGGAATATGCGGAAGAGGCCCGCAAGAAATCCTATCTGGACGAGCAGCATGCGGATCTTGTCGAGGCGCTGGAAACCCTGGAAGGCGTGATGCGGAAGATAGACAGGGAGTCGCGGACGCGGTTCAGGGATACGTTCGAGCGGATCAATACGAGTTTCAGCGGTTTCTTCCCCACGCTGTTCGGCGGGGGGCGCGCCGAACTGGTGCTGAACAGCGACGACTACCTGACGGCAGGCATATCCGTGATCGCCCGCCCGCCGGGAAAGCATAACAGCCACATCCATCTGCTGTCAGGTGGTGAAAAGGCCCTGACGGCAGTCGCGTTGCTGTTCTCCTTCTTCGAGTTGAATCCTTCGCCATTCTGCATGCTGGACGAGGTTGATGCGTCGCTTGACGACGCCAACGTGGCCAGGTACTGCGAAACGCTCCAGCAACTGTCCCGCAGAAGCCAGATGATCATCGTGACGCACAACAAGACCACGATGGAGTCCATGGAACATCTTGTGGGTGTTACAATGGCGGAAGCCGGGGTATCCAGGATGGTGTCTGTGGATGTCAAGATGGCAGCCGGCATGATGGGGCACTGATATGCCGGGGCGGGTGATGACTCCCTCAGGGACTAACCTGAATCAGGTGCAGGTGACGATGATCGTTATGCAGGCGACCTGCACGGATGCGAATTCCGCCGTCAGCCCCGCAAGGCTGACTTTCCCGGATTCTTGCCGATGAACCAGCCCCTTGCCCAGGCGCTCGTGGTTCTGGGTGTCGTGTTCGTGCTGCTGATTGGTTTTCAGTCAAGCATTCAGCGAATCTGGAAGGGTATCTTGAGCGGGCGTCGAACGGACGGCGAAGATGCGACGCACCCGAAAGAACCGGACGGCAAGGCGGATGAATTCGGACCGCTCAACAATCCCTTTCCCGATGATGCGGACCCCCCGGAAGACGAGGTGATGAACCTGTCCGAATATCGCCTGGGCGATGAGTATGCGTGGGATGACGAGGATGATCCGGCAGAACCGGGTCTGGCGGTCGACGCCATGATCTCGGATCAGGATGAAGGCTGGGTTCCCCCGACCCTGGACCGAACACATGACAATCCCGAGTCCGTGCCCGGACATGATCAACGCGTTGACAGGGAGTCGGCAACGGCCTCGTTGCTCTTTGCGGAAGACGACAATTTCGGGAATCCGCCGCTGCCTTCCCGGGATGATGTCCCGAAAGCGTCCGGCATATCCCGGCTCGCCGATACGTTCAGGTTCCTGTTCCGTCCGTTCGGGCGCGGGAAAGGTGGCGGCAGGAACTCGTCGGTTCAGGCCGACAGGGAGCAGGCACGCGAGTCCCTGTCCGACAGCCTTGGTTCGGATGATGCGGGAACGGACGGGCTGACCGGCTCGTTCGATTCGAAAAGGGTCGGTCCGCAACTGGACCTGTTCGACGATCATCCTGAAGAATCCGAAACCGGGTCGCCGGAAGAGCCACCAGTCAAGGAAGCACCCCAGGATTCCCCGCGACCCGAGGAATCTTCTGATCCGGAGGATGACGGAAAATTCGAATATCCCGAGATCGAAGGGTTCACGATGATCAGCCAGATCGATTACTGGGCGAAAATCTCCGGCGGACAGGACGCGGACTGTCAGCAGGTCATGCCGTTTTACAATCACGCTGCGCCGCTGATTTCCGAGTTGACCCAGATCTACGGTCTGTGCCTGCCGGAAATGGAATGGCGGAATCTCAGGCATGAGCCGGATACGACACCGGTTCGGGATGTCGTGATCACGGTCCAGTTGGCGGACAGGCATGCGACTATTTCCCGTTCCTCGATGGAAAAGTACATTTCAATGAATACGCGGATCGCGAAGGGCACCGGGAAAGAGCTCACTTTCATGGCGTCTCCGCAGAACGCCATGAAGCAGGCGCACAGCATTGTCAGTTTCGCGCAGACATACCAGCCGGTCTGTTCCATTACGGTCGTGTCGGACAAGGGGAAGGACTTTCACGGAGAGGAAATTCACAATTTTGCAAGCCGGCGCGGCCTGCATCCCGTCGATCCGGGGTTTTATGTCCGACACAAGACGGTCGGCAAGAACAAGGTGACCCTGTACTCTCTCGTCAACATGACGAGGGACGGGACGTTCGACTTTTCCAGTCTCAGGGAGGAACTGACGAGAGGCGTGGTGTTCTACAGTCTTCCGATCCTGCACAATTCTCCCGGCGCGGTTTTCTCGGAGATGGCGGACAGCGCCAGGGCGTTCGCATCCAGTTTCAGGGCGCAGGCCATGCTCCCCGACGCCGCGCCCCTGACACAGGAGGAGACCGAACGATGTCGCAGGCAGATCGAGTCCAGGGTCCGCAGGATAGAGGCGCTCGGCATCATGTCCGGCAGCGATGAAGCTGTCCGCATCTTCGGCAAAGATGCGAATTGATATGGTTGCCGTGCGGGCCGGGCCGCGGTACGATACCGACGTCCGTCGGCCCTCCGTGCTTCCTGTGCCGGTCGGCTTATGAAGAATCGTCCCAGGGAGCGGATGGTTGAGCTGGCAGAGCAGATCGACTATCACAACCACCGTTATTATGTTCTGGATGATCCGGAGATTCCGGACAGCGCATACGACAAGCTGTTCCGGGAGCTTGAGGTGCTGGAATCCCGGCACCCGGATCTGGTGTTGCCGGACACGCCCACAAGGCGCGTCGCGGGCACGGTCGCCGCACCCTTTGGCGAGGTGCAGCATGTCGTGCCAATGCGTTCTCTGGGCAACGCATTCGACGAGTCGGAACTGCACGACTTCGACCGCAGGGTTCGGGAACTGACGGGAATGCAGACAGTCGACTACATTGCCGAACCCAAGCTGGACGGGCTCGCGATCAGCCTGAGATACGAGAAGGGGTGGCTGGTCACGGCGGCAACCCGGGGCGACGGGCAGACGGGGGAGAACGTGACCCGGAACATGCGCTCGGTGCTCAAGGGGGGTACGCATCTTGCGGGCGCCCGGATTCCGGATGTGGTCGAGATCCGGGGGGAGGTCTTCATGACGCGCGAGGAATTCGCCCGCCTGAACGTGCGGCAGAAGGAAAAGGGCGAGAAGCACTACATCAACCCGAGAAACGCTGCGGCAGGCAGCCTGAGGCAGCTTGACCCGGCGGTAACTGCGAAGAGAAGCCTGACCCTGTGCTGCTATGCGCTCGGGGAGGTGCAGCCCGGGGAACCGCTGCAGACGCAACAGGACATGTTGCGCTGGATCGGAGACTTCGGCCTGCCGGTCTCGGACCTGGCTGAACCGGTGACGGGAATGGATGGTTGCCTGGATTACTATCGGCGCATGCTTGAGCGAAGGGACGAACTGCCGTTCGATGTGGACGGCGTGGTGTACAAGGTTGCCAGGCTGGACTGGCAGCAGTCCCTGGGATTCACCGCGAGGACTCCGAGATGGGCCGTTGCCTACAAGTTTCCCGCCGAGGAATCCATGACACGGGTGACGGCGATCGATGTCCAGGTCGGGCGCACCGGCGCGATTACACCCGTGGCGAGGCTCGAGCCGGTATTCGTCGGCGGCGCGACAGTATCCAATGCGACCCTGCATAACCAGGACGAGATCAGGCGGCTGGACATACGCGTTGGTGACCAGGTGATCATCCGGCGCGCCGGGGATGTGATCCCCGAGGTGGTGTCCGTCGTGGAGGCGGGACGGACCGCCGATTTCCCCGAGTTCGAGTTCCCGCGGGCATGCCCGGTGTGCGGGGCCGCCATCGTGCAGGAAGAGCAGAACGTCGTTGCCCGGTGCAGCGGCGGGCTGTTCTGCCAGGCTCAGAAGATACGGAGCATTCTCCACTTCGCCTCAAGGCATGCCATGAACATCAGGGGGTTGGGTGTCCGGTTGGTGGAACAGATGATCAATGAGAAGCTGATCGACAGCGTGGCGGACCTGTTTTCCCTTGATGCGGAGCGCATCGGGAACCTGGAGCGCATGGCGGAGAAATCTGCATCGAATCTCGTGGCGGCAATCGACAGGAGTCGGGATACGACTCTGCCCCGGTTCATTTTCGCCCTGGGCATCCCCCTGGTGGGTGAGACAACCGCCGAAGCCCTGGCCCTTGCCTTCGGGGATATCGACCGACTGGCCGAGGCGGATGACGAATTGCTCCAGCAGGTGCCGGATATCGGGCCGGGCGTAGCAGGTAGCGTAACGGCCTTTTTCAGCGAGAAGTACAACCGTGAAATCGTCAGGCGGCTGCGCGAGGCAGAAGTGGCGTGGCCTGAGCCGGAACAGCCTGCCGGGCAGACCGAAGGTCCGTTTTTCGGCAGCACGGTGGTCCTGACGGGTACGCTGTCCATACCGAGGAACGAGGCGAAGAAGCTGTTGCAGTTTGCCGGGGCAAGGATTGCGGGCAACGTTTCAGGCAAGACGGACTTCCTCGTCTGCGGGGACAATCCGGGATCCAAGGCCACATCGGCCGAAGTGCTCGGGGTGAAGGTGCTCGACGAGGCCGGGTTCCGGGAGATGCTTGCCGGAAAACCGGGGTCTGGTAAGATAATCAGGACATGAATACGCCATTGGAAATCGAGTTGTTCTACCGATCGGACTGCCATCTGTGTGACGAGATGAACAGACAGATCAGCCTGTTCATCCGGGAGCATGCGCTTGAGGAGGATGTGGCAGTCCGGTACCGGGATATCGAGGAACGCACCGACTGGTTCGATCACTATCGGGAACACATTCCCGTGATCGTCGTTGATCGGGAGGAAGTCTGCCATTACTTCTTCGATTCCCGATCTTTCCGGGACGCATTATCGACACACGGAGTCGGAACAGAGGGCCAGCCATGAATTATCCCCATATTGAGCAGGATTTCTCCGAAGCCCTGTCGGAACTGACAGCGGCCTTCGGAGAACGGTTCGTGACCTCCGAGTCCGCATGCAGGCTCTATACCCGGGACGAGTCCTTTCACGTATCGCGCCCTCCGCACGGCGTGATTCAGCCGGAAACCCGAGAGGAAGTCCAGGAAATCGTCAGGCTGTGCGCCAGGCACCGGATGCCGGTGGTTCCCCGGGGGGCGGGCACTTCCCTGGAAGGAAACTGCCTCGCGGTAAACGGCGGCGTGTGCATAGACACCGCCAGCATGAACCGGGTCGTCGCCGTCAACCACGACGACTTCGACGTGGTGGTGCAGCCGGGCGTGACGCGCCGGCAGCTGAACCGGCACCTGAAGGATACCGGTCTGTTCTTCCCCATTGATCCGGGCGCCGACGCGACCCTGGGGGGCATGGCTTCGACCAGGGCCTCCGGAACCAACGCCGTGCGTTACGGTTCCATGCGGGAAAATGTTGTCAACCTCGAGGTGGTACTCGCCGACGGCAGCCTGATCCGCACCGCCCGTCGTGCATGCAAGTCGGCTGCGGGATACGACCTGACCCGCCTGATGGTGGGCTCCGAGGGAACGCTCGGCGTCATCACGGAATTGACCGTGAAACTGTACCCGGTGCCGGAATCCATCATGTCCGCATCCTGTGCCTTCGGCTCCGTCGAGGGCGCCGTGGATACGGTTATCGCCATGATCCAGTACGGCATCCCCGTTGCCAGGGTGGAACTGCTGGACGAGCAGACGATGAGCGCCCTGAACAGCTATTCCAGGACCGATTTTCCCGTGGCGCCGACGCTGTTCTTCGAGTTTCACGGATCGGAACAGACCGTCAGGGAGCAGGTGGAACTGACTGGCGAGATAGCGGGCGAGAATGGCGGAAGCGATTTCGTATGGGCCCGGACCACCGAGGAGCGCAACCGGATGTGGCGCGCCAGGCATGATGTCGCTTATTCGAGCAAGTTGCTGCATCCACGGGGTCAGATCTGGTCGACGGACGTTTGCGTCCCCATATCCCGTCTGGCTGACTGCATCAACGAAACCCGTCGGGATATCGACGAAACCGGTATCCTGGCCCCGATGGTGGGGCATGTCGGGGACGGCAATTTCCATCTGCTGCTGCTGGTGGATCACGACAACCCCGCAGAAGTTGCAAGGGCCGAGGCCCTGCACGGAAGAATGGTAGGCCGTGCGCTTGAAATGGACGGAACCTGCACCGGGGAACACGGGATCGGATACGGCAAGTGCGACTTCCTGAAGATCGAGCACGGTGCTGCCGTCGAGCCGATGAAGCTGGTCAAGCAGGCTCTGGACCCGGACAATATCCTGAATCCCGGAAAAATCTTCGAGTGACAGGACACATTACGGTAGTTCCGAAGGAATGTCATCTGGTTCTCGGGTTTCTGGGCGACTCACGGGGGTTCGGGTTTTTCGAGCAACTGCGCAACGAGGCGCAATGGGCACGGCACGAGGTCCGGGTTTTCGACAATACCTACGCAACACCGCGCCTGACCGCCTGGTACGGGGATGCCGGGGCCGTCTACCGGTATTCCGGCACGACGCATGTTCCGCTGCCCTGGATAGCACCCCTTGATGCGATCCGGCGGAACGTCGAGGAGCATACCGGGACAGCCTTCAACAGCGTGCTGCTGAACTACTACCGCGACGGTAACGACTGCATGGGCCGGCACAGCGACGACGAGCGCGAACTCGGGCCGTGTCCCCTGATTGCCTCGTTGAGCCTCGGCGGCAGGCGAATGTTCGTGTTGCATCCGAAAAGGGGAAACAGCCGGGAAGCGCGGCATGTCATGCTGGTGCACGGATCGCTGCTGCTGATGTACGGGCGCTGCCAGCAGCACTGGAAGCATTCCGTGCCGAGGTCTCGGACGCTGACCCAGCCACGTATCAACCTGACCTTCCGGCAGGTGCTTGGCTGAACCGTGCACAGCGCAGGTAGCGGTATGCCCGGAACGGGCCTGGGCAGGGCTTCTTGCCGGCTATCTCCAGGAACGTGCCGGGGATCTCAGCAGGACGTAGACGGAACCGGTTCCGCCGTCCCTGGGCTGGGTGGAGCAGAATCCGAGCACCGAAGCATGCTGCTTGAGCCAGTTCACGGTGTAGGGCTTGAGCACGCCATGCCCGCCGGCGGACCGGTTTCCTTTCCCGTGGATCACCAGTACACACCGGCAGCCGTCCAGTACGCAGTCATGCAGGAACCGTTCCAGCGCTTTCCCGGCCCCGGTCTTGTCCAGTCCGTGAAGGTCCAGACTGCCCTCGACGGCAAAACCGCCCCGCTTGAGCTTTCGCACGACCTGCCTCTGCAGCCCCGGGCGCACATGCAGTACCGGGCCGTGAATCGGCGGCCCGTCCGGTATCGCTGCAGACTGGGGAGCCGGAGGCGCCACGGAGCGTGCGGGTCGCTGTTTCGGCGCAGGGCCGGATGATGCCCCGCGGTGCAAGGCTTTCGCATCCCGGGACCTTTCGTGCAGCGGGTCGACCCCCGACATCGCCTTTCTGAAGAAGGCCAGGTCTTCGTCCCGTCCGGCGATCATGGGGAATCCGGGAGGTGTTTCAGGTAGCGGTCTGCATCCAGCGCCGCCATGCACCCAGTCGCTGCGGAAGTCACTGCCTGTCGATAGACGTGATCCATCACGTCGCCCGCCGCAAAGACTCCCGGTATGCTGGTCTGTGTCGCGTTGCCGTCCGCCCCCCCGGTCGTGACGATGTAGCTGTCGGCCATTTCGATCTGTCCTTCGAACAGGCCGGTATTGGGCGTGTGACCAATGGCAATGAAGACGCCCTGTAGCGCGAAATCCGTGACTGCACCGGTGCTGACCGACGCCAGCCGCATGCCGGTGACGCCGCCCTGGTTTCCGGTGACCTCATGCAGCGTATGGCTCCACATGATGTCGATGTTTCCGCCGTTGCCGACAGATTTCGACATCAGCCGATCAACGAGAATGGCTTCGGCTCGCAATTCGTCGCGCCGGTGCACCAGAATGACTTCCGAGGCAATGCTGGACAGGTACAGCGCCTCCTCGACCGCGGTGTTGCCGCCGCCGACGACCGCGACTTTCTGGTTGCGGTAGAAGAAGCCGTCGCAGGTGGCGCATGCGGAAACCCCACGTCCCTTGAATGCCTCTTCCGACGGCAGGCCCAGGTACCGCGCCGATGCGCCAGTGGCGATGATCAGGGCGTCGCAGAAGTAGTTGCCCGCATCTCCGGCAAGGCGGAAGGGCCTCTGGCCAAGATCGGCTGCGTTGATGTGATCCAGTATGACATCTGCGCTGAACCGTTCGGCATGACGTTTCATGCGTTCCATCAGTTCCGGTCCCTGAACCCCCTGATCGTCGCCCGGCCAGTTGTCCACGTCGGTAGTCGTCATCAGCTGGCCGCCCTGTTCGATCCCGGTGACCAGTACCGGCTCGAGGTTTGCTCGGGAGGCATAGACGGCCGCCGTGTATCCGGCCGGGCCGGAACCGAGTATCAGCAGTTTGCAGCGCCGGTCTTTCTCCATGTCAGCCAGTACCCGGGTTCCGGTAGTGGTCCATCAGGATGCTGGCTACCTCGGGGCGGGAAAATTCTTCCGGCAGTGAAATGCCGGCGGACAGCATTTCACGCACCCGGGTGCCGGAAAGCAGGACGAAGTCCTCCGTGACATGGTCAGGCGCCTCGCGCATCATGACGACCTTTTCCAGTTTCCGGGACCAGGCAGTGTGATCGGCTCGGAAGATCTCGATTTCCAGAGCATCCTGCGGTACGGAATCGTCGAAGATCGTCTGGGCATCGAAGGCGCCATAGTAATCATCGACACCGGCGTGGTCCCTGCCGATAATGAAATGGGTGGCCCCCATGTTCTGCCGGAAGATGGCGTGCAGCACGGCTTCCCTGGGACCGGCATAGAGCATATCGAACCCGTACCCGGTGATCATCATCGTGTTTGGCGGGAAATAGCACTCGACCATCTTTCGGATTGCCGCATCCCGGACTTCCGCCGGTATGTCTCCCGGCTTGAGCTTGCCGAGCAGCATGTGCACCACGCATCCCTGCGCGCCGGTACGCGCCATGGCGATGCGGCAGAGTTCTTCATGTGCACGGTGCATCGGATTACGGGTCTGGAAGGCGACCGTGGTGCGCCAGCCCGCTGCTTCGATGGCCTGGCGTATCTGCACGGCGGTACGGAACGTGTCCGCGAACTCGGTTTTGAAGTAGCTGTAGTTGAATACCTGCAGCGATCCGGAAAGCAGGATGCGGCCCTGGGCGAGGAATTCGCCGACTCCCGGGTGTCCGGTATCGCGGGTCCGGTAGACCTCGAAGCAGATTTCGTCCATGTCGCGCTCCGACAGGGTTTCAATCTCGACAGCCTCGATCACGGCCAAGACCGGGTTCCCGGGTACGTTCGGATCCCGTATGGCAACGGGATTTCCGGCCTGGACATCAGGCCTTTCGTCGACAAGGCAGAGGATCGGTACCGGCCAGAACAGCCCATCGCGGGTATACATGGTGCGGGCGACGCTGAGCGCATCCTCCCGGTTCATGTAGCCGCCGAGCGGGGTAAAGTATCCGGCGCCCAGCATGACGGCATTGCTGGCGCCTGCCGAACTCGCCATGACGGATGCCATGCCGGCGGCGCGCTCAAGTCCGGCCTGATGCGCCGGGCCAGGCGGAACGCAAAGCGGCTTGAGTTCGGAGGATCCGTGGGGGCGTATCATGCGGCTACCCGGTTTGTGCGCGGCGTTCCCGGACGGCTTGTGCAAGTGTTCCCAACACGTTTTCCGTCGTGGGCAGATCGATGCATGCATCGGTGATGCTCTGACCGCGCGTGCGGGCTGCCCCGTCCACGACGTCCTGTCTGCCAGCGACAAGGTGGCTTTCGATCATTGCTCCGATAATGCGTCGGTCGCCCGCTGCGATCTGGTCCGCCACGTCCTGCCCGACCCGCACCTGGTTTTCCGGTATCTTTCTGCTGTTGGCATGGCTGAAGTCGATCATGACCTGGGGGATCAGTCCGGCGGCCTTGAGCTTGCTGCAGGCCTCGTCGACGCTTGCCTGGTCATGGTTCGGTTCCCGACCGCCCCGCAGGATGATATGGCAGTCCGGATTTCCCGTGGTCTCGAAGATGGCGGAGTGCCCGGATTTCCTGAGGGACAGGAAATGGTGAGGGCACCGGGCTGCGCGAATGCCGTCCACCGCAATATCGAGATTGCCGTTGGTGCCGTTCTTGAGTCCCACGGGACAGGACAGCCCGGAAGCCAGTTCACGGTGCACCTGGCTTTCCGTAGTGCGTGCCCCGATCGCTCCCCAGGAGATCAGGTCTGCCACGTACTGCGGCGTGATGATGTCCAGATACTCGGTACCAGCCGGCATGCCCGTTTCATTGATCCCGAGCAGGAAGGTCCTGGCCAGGCGCAGTCCCTTGTTGATGTCGAAACTGTCGTCAAGGTCCGGGTCGTTGATCAGGCCTTTCCAGCCGACCGTGGTGCGGGGCTTCTCGAAGTAGACCCGCATGATGATCAGCAGGTCGTTGCTGAATGCCTGCCGATGCACATTGAGCTTCCCGGCATACTCCATGGCTGCATCAGGATCATGGATGGAACAGGGGCCACAAACGACGAGCAGTCGGTCGTCCTTGCCTGCGAGAATGCGCTGTATGGACTCTCGGGTGCTGATGGTCGTGGTGACCGCGCGATCCGTGATCGGCAATGAATCGACCAGTTCCCGGGGGGTAACCACATCCTTGATGCGCTTGATTCTGAGGTCGTCTGTCGTACCAGGCATTGCAATCGGCTCCTTAACGGTGAGGCGTTAGTCTTTCTCAAGCTTGAAAAAAGACTGAATTGTACTTTCATCTGCCGTGGAAGTTAACCCTGGCCCGAACATTGCACGAGCGCCAGTGAGCATTGGGAATTATCGACATGAAGGCACGGTATTGCGGGTCTGGGTGATGTGCAGGAGATTTCAGGGGCATTTTTTCGTGGAAAAGCGGCTTCGGGCCGGCTGGCAACGGGTCTCTTGATCCCTGATCAAGACCCTTGCCCGGGACCTCCGGCAACCACCGCAAGCGACGGCCTGGAGGCCGGTTGCCGGCCCTCTGAAGCGGCTTTCACCGCAGGAAATGCCGGGCAAAACTGCTGCCTGTCGCCGATACCGACCTCACCGTCTCCTGATATCGTCAATCTCACCAGCTTCTCCGTGCTCGTGCAATGTTCGGGCTAGTCATTCTTTTCGGTATTTCACTTGTCTATACAATTGACTTTTATTCGCGAGGTATTCCTATCTGGTTGCCATTTTTGTTCTTTGTTTTACTGTTCATCACAATTTGTATATTTTGGTTCCTCTCACATCAACAAGTTGACAACAAAATCAAACAATCACCTGAACTAAGTGTTACAGAAGGAAATAGATCTACAAACATAATTCTTCCTCAGGGAGCCTTATCCTCCGATGACACCTTAAAACTTTTCGAAAACGCCATCACATCGACTTTATATCGAAAAAAGTTGCCTGTTCCTGATGGCCTTATTGACGAGAAAGGAGATCCAGTTCCACAATCAAAGCAGGAGGCTCGACATATAGTTGAAACGATAAATGCTCAACTACATGAATTGCAAGAAAAACTTGGGTTATCAAATTCAGACAGTCTTTTTTCTGAACAGCAACCGTTAGTATCACAACCTAACGTTAGTGTCGGCCCACAATTAGGTAACGATCCAGAAGTAATCAGATAGGAGATAATAGCACTTCGTCAACTTGATACATAGATACCATTTTATTCAAATGAATTGGCTCTCTACAACTTACTGGTTACCGCCGCGTGTTTAGCTACTATAGTCCGATTGGCACTGGTTTCTATCCGTAGAAAACCTGTTTCTTCGATCCCACGCGAACAGTCTATCGGACAGGTATCGGAAATGAGTGAAACACTTACCTTGTAGCAAGCCTATATAACCGTTGAAACCTGGGATCACTTCTGAGCACTGGTTTCGCTGTTTCAAGTCCATCCAGTGTTTCGTGAAGCGTATGCCTTTGATGAGCAGGAAGAACATTATCTACGCACACTGCATCAAGGATATCGAGCATTGAGTCCGGACACCTGCTCGCATGAGGGCTCCTACCGAGCCGAGAGAGGCCGTGACCATCCACAGGCCGAAGATAGTGTAACGACCAAGCAGCCGCGTCGGGGAAGGCATCCCCACACTCCAACAACAACTGCAGCATCGCTAATGATGTTTTCGCAGTATTTCTATCGGCTTGCCGTGGCCAATATTCTTGAAGCCAAGGAGAAATTTTCTCCCGCCAGATTCTTGCCCGCTCATCATCACTGCCCCTCAAGCGATTGCTTAGGGATATCACAGTGGTTGTCAACGCATCATCGGACAACGCTCCGACCACATGGCCAATCTCCTCAGCGTTCAGATCGTTCGGAGCTTCGAGGCAGATTGCCATGAATAACTTTGTGAGCTTTGACCTCCCTCGACCGATGTCTCGATCACTGGACAACATTTCAAGAAACGGTTTCTTGAATGCTTGAAGGAGATCCGGCCCAACGCTCTGCGACCAGCCATAAGCAGACCACAACGAATCTGCCTCATCCGAACAGTTGGGATCAAGCCGTGAGATAATATACTCGCGTGCCCAATCTGGTTCAATTGCAAACAGCGGATGCAACCCAGTCGCTAAGATCACTCGACCGAGGTGGCTATTGGGATCGGTCCCGATTACATCGAAGTAGGGCTTCACTGTCGCTGGAAAACCCGCCCCCGCTATAGGCCCGTACTTCCACAGTCTGATTAAGGCGGCTTCCGCCAGCTTCCCCGCTGTGTGGTTAAGGGCAGCGGTCAATGGGTCGTCGAGTCCAAACACTTCGGAATCCTTCCCACTAATTCCACCCCAAGCCTTTCTCCAAAGTACCATAAACTCCTGCTCCTTATCGATATCGCATACCTCGGCCAGATCGTTCACAAATCCTGCAATAGCAGTACCGGTATTCGTGAACAATTCATCTGGGGCATCGGCAAGGAGTCGGGCAACATAGTACTGTATTCTACGCTTGAGAATTGGTTTTTCGCCTAGCACATCAAGCCCCCAGAGGAATCCCTGCCAAGCGGCGGGTGGCCACTTTCCGCGCGCCGCGACCCGCTGTAGTACGACCGCAGCTTTGCCGTGTTGCACCGATACAAATCCGCGGTATGCATCCTGACCGAACTCTTTGGTATCGAATAGATCCACTGCATCGGTCACCGAACCTTCAAGCAATGCCTTCGGCGCGAATTCAGCAACACTCACCCACCCTCCCTCGTCATCCCAAGTCGGGAATTCAGCATGTTCTTCAGGACCACCAATGGGGACTTCATCGGCCAAGGCCCTTGACTTCTTGTCCAATCGCGCACCTGATTCGCCCAGTTTGTGAAGACGCAACGACTTCTCTCGCCGAATTAATCGCGCATAATCCTCCCGCGACATTTTTCTCTTGGCTCTCGGACCCGCATGAATAGCACGCACGATCTCGACACGGAGACTACGGGGCAACCGTCGGCCAGCTTTTCGCAAGAACCGCAGTACCTCGCGGTGCAAATCGAATTCCCAAACCCCGGGCTTGCGACCTGCAACCAATAGTCTCCTCGCAAGGTGGATGTCGGCCTTTGGATTCTCGGTCAGAGCGTGCAGGGCAAGCCTTTTGAAGATAGACTGCCTAGACAGGACCCAGCGATTGGGCAAATTGTCAGCACGTCCACGATCCACACCTACTAATGCGAAATAGCCATCACGGACTAGGTCTACAAGTTTTGTCCAGTTGTCGTGTTCCCGATTCTGTTTGTGTGCTGCGATCGAAGGCCGATGGAGATACGAATCCCCGTATGCTGTGTCACTTGCCTCGCCGAGCATGAACGCTTGTTCGAGATAGCCGCTCAGCGTCACGACGTGTCGGGCCAGTAAATCGGGGTCTTCGAACAACTCCTTGACTTGGTGCCATGTATCCCTGTCACACGACACAAGTTTAAGGTGGCCGCAGGCATCGATGGGAAGTATCGGTTCTACCTCTCCGTTATAAAATTGCCGCAACGTGAGTCGAGACCCTGGACCCGGCATTACGGAAAGACGTGGAGCGAGGTACCTGACTACCTCATCCTCGATCCATCGACGTTCGACTTCAGAATCCGTAGCGCGGTAATGATCCAGAATCCAGAGAAACCTCCAAGGGTCGCGAGGTTTCTGGTCCACGAGAACGGTCCATAGAAGCCTCAATCTGGAGGGGATTCGCAGTTCTTTATCGGTCAATCGTCGCCGAATTTCCTGGCGCAGGTGAGGATGCATATGCCCACCCATTCTCAGCACCCAAGCAAGAGCCTGTGGCACATGCATATAACCAGCCAGCCAACGCGCGAGGTGCATCCTTGTCATATCGACGGTATTCAAACTGACGACCTGTAACCCGCTGTCGACCAGATTAATCAATGTCGGCCCTTCATCCCCGCCATTCGCATTGGCATCTACCGTTGTGCTTCGCAGCAAGCCAAATTCAGCGAACAGTTCGAGCCATTTTTCGACCTTCGTGAATTCTGATTCGTCCTTAATTGGAGGCTCGTCGGCGAGTGCCTTTGCGGCCACTGGATCCTGTAGTGCCCACAGAACCCGTTCGACAGCCGGATCATCTGGGCCGCTCGGGAGTTTCGACATCTCGTTTATCGCAATCTGTGCCCGTGTCCGAAACGGGTTGCTTCGAATTTGTGCCCATTGAATCAGTGTCTCACGCAACAGTTCGTGGTTATCTTGATCGGAATAGAGAATTGGCTTGATGTTCTTCGCCAGCCAACCATCTCGTGCCTTCTGTTTCCCGTCGGAGGTTCCGTTGTGGCTTGCGAATGCGAACGCCGTGGCGAACCGAGCACCTTTTGCACGTTCACCAGCAAGGGCATCCACCATGTAACCCATTACCGGATCACCGACGCCGTAACCTACGAACACCACCGTGAATTCACGGAACAACTCGGTGACGAATCTTGCTGCCCACTGATCGATCAAATACGCACGACCAAAGTCTGCTGCCGTCAGAACTAGATTGGTTCCGTCTTCATTCAACATGATCCGTCCGTGCAAATGAACCAAGCTGGACCAATCATGTGGTTTCGGAACGGGTAGCTTGGGCGCTGCGTCGATGAACTCCTCTTCCAGTCCAGCCTCGGCGAACCGATTGTCGAAGTTGGTGGTAATCAGACAAACTCCCCTTTCGCGCCGCGACAACGTTATTAATCGGAACTTCATCATAGCAAGTCCGCGACAATCGTTCGCAAGTTCTTGCAAAAGCAAGTGAATTCTGTATACAGAGGGTCGTTTGTCTTGTATATATGTTGCCATGTAATATGAACATGCATGTTGACTTGTGTTT
>JAJDVC010000059.1 GCA_022826305.1 Gammaproteobacteria bacterium
CTGATGCCGATGTTCACGACTGATCAGAACCCCATACATCCGTATCGTCTTGCCTATGAAATCAACGAGTTTCTCGGGGAAGACACGATCTACATTGGGGATGGAGGGGATATCGTGACGATTTCCGCGCAGGCCGTGCGACCGAGAAACCCCGGGCAGTGGATGGACCCCGGCGCACTGGGTTCCCTGGGGGTCGGGACGGGTTTTTCCATGGCGGCCAAGCTGGCCAATCCGGACAAGGAAGTGGTTTGCCTCTACGGGGACGGGTCTTTCGGAATGACCGCCTTTGACATGGAAACCGCACAGCGTTTCGGCGCGCCGTATCTCGCGATCGTGGGCAACAACTCCGCCATGAACCAGATCCGTTACGGGCAGATAGCCAAGTACGGCAAGGAGCGCGGCAGTGTCGGAAACAAGCTCGGGGAAGTGCCGTTCAGCAGGTTCGGCGAGATGATTGGTGGTCATGGAGAGGAAGTGCACGAGGCCCGCGACATCCAGCCTGCCCTGCAACGGGCCCGCGAGGCCATTGCAAAAACCGGCAAATGTGCCGTGGTGAACGTCTGGGTGGACCCGGACGAGTATGCGCCGGGCACCAAGGCGCAGACCATGTACAAGTAGACAGGCGAAGACAGGTTTCAAACAGATACGGGGGGCGGTAGATGAAAGCACTCGAGGGGATCAGGATACTCGATTTCACGCATGTACAGTCGGGGCCGACCTGCACCCAGTTGCTGGGCTGGTTCGGAGCTGATGTGATCAAGGTGGAACGGCCAGGCGTCGGTGATGCCACACGCAAGCAGCTGGTAGATGTGGAGGGAGCCGATTCCCTCTATTTCACCATGCTCAACCACAACAAGCGCTCCCTGACTCTCAACACGAAACACGAGTCCGGCAAGGCGGTGCTTGAACGCCTGATCCGGATCTGCGATGTCATGGTGGAGAATTTTGCCCCAGGGGCGCTGGACAGAATGGGGTTTTCCTGGGAACGCGTACAGGAAATAAACCCGCGCATGATCATGGCCTCCGTCAAGGGATTCGGGCCCGGACCATACGAGGATTGCAAGGTCTACGAGAATGTTGCCCAGTGTGCAGGCGGTGCGGCGTCAACGACCGGTTTTCTCGATGGTCCTCCGCTGGTTACCGGTGCCCAGATCGGGGATTCCGGCACTGGTTTGCATCTGTGCCTTGGCATAGTGGCCGCCCTGTACCAGCGGGAAAGGTCGGGCCGCGGGCAAAGGGTTCTGGCCCCGATGCAGGACGGCGTCCTGAACCTGTGCAGGGTGAAGCTGCGTGACCAGCAGAGACTGGAACATGGTCCCCTGAAGGAATACTCCCAGTATGGTGAGGGCATTCCTTTCGGTGACGCGACGCCGCGCGCCGGAAATGATTCAGGCGGCGGTCAGCCGGGCCGTATCCTCAAGTGCAGGGGCTGGGAGGATGATCCCGACTCCTATACCTACTTCATCACACAGGCTGCGGTGTGGGAATCCATCTGCGACGTTATCGGCAGGCCGGAATGGAAGACCGATCCGGACTACGCGACCCCGCCTGCAAGGCTGCCCAGGCTGAATGAGGTGTTCGGGGCCATTGAGCAGTGGACAATGACCAAGACCAAGTTCGAGGTAATGGACATCTGCAATCCGTTGAACATACCGGTCGGCCCGATTCTTTCAATGAAGGAGTTGTCGGTCGAGCCGTCCCTGCGCGAGTCCGGTACGGTCGTGGAAGTGGATCACCCTGAACGCGGCAAGTACCTGACGGTCGGATGTCCCATCAAGATGTCGGATTCTCCCGTGGATGTCGTACGGTCTCCGCTGCTCGGGGAGCATACGGATGAAATACTGAGGGAGGTGCTCGGCTACTCCGACGAAGAGATCGTATCCATCCGGGATGCGGGAGCTATCTAGAAGACGGGAGAAGACGCCATGAGAATCGTTGTTCACGGGCAGCAGGCATTCGGGCAGGCTGTCCTGGAAAGGCTCCTCGACAGGGGGGAAGACGTGGTCGCTGTCTGTACTGCGCCCGACAAGGCTGGTCGGCCGACGGACCCGTTGAAGGAACTGGCGCTCGAACGGGGATTGCCGGTGCATCAGCCAGCCTCGTGGAAAACCCCGGAAGCCGAGGCGCTCATGCGGTCGTTCGAGGCGGATGTGTGCATGATGGCGTATGTGCTGCTTTTCGTACCCTCGAATGTACTGGATGCACCACGGCTCGGTTCGTTTCAGTATCACCCATCCCTTCTGCCCATGCACCGGGGCCCCTCATCCATCAACTGGCCGATTGCCATGGGCGCGACACGGACCGGCCTGACGATATTCTGGCCCGACGATGGTCTGGACGAAGGACCGATCCTGATGCAGAAGACCTGCGAGATCGGCCCGACCGAGACGCTTGGCGACATCTATTTCAGGAAACTGTTTCCCATGGGGGTGGATGCCATGATCGAGTCCCTGGACCTGCTGAAGGCAGGCAAGGCTCCGAGGATCGAGCAGGATCTTGATAAGGGATCCTATGAGTCCTGGTTTGGACGGGAGCAGGCCAGGATTGACTGGGATGAGCCGGCATCCCGGGTCTACAACATCATCCGGGCCGCGAACCCACAGCCGGGGGCATGGACCACCCGGGATGGTTCTGATCTCAGGATTTACGACAGCGAGTGCGTCAGCGGCAGCGGTCAGCCTGGAGAAGTACTGCGGATAGATGATCAGGGTATCGTGGTGGCTTCTGCGGACGGGCTGATCCGGATCAAGCGGGTAAGGGCCGATGGCGGAAAGGTATCCGCTTGGGAATATGCCTCGGACACCAGTCTTCAGGCGGGAGACCGGTTGGGCAGTTAGGCCCGGGGCTGCGCAATCTCCGACTCCGACTGGTCACAAGCCGTAAAGTCGGTACCTGAACAGTGTGCATTTTCAGGCATTGTTTCAACGGAGGCGTTGCAAGATTATACGGACCGGTAAAATCTCGGCCGATAGACTCCAGCATGTCAATCAGGTCCGATCTTCTGAGCGTGTCAGACAACCTTTGCAGCGTCCGCTTCGGAATATGCTGCCGGGAGCGATCTTCAGGCCGGAGACCGATTGCGCAGTGTTAGACCCGGATAAGGGTCGGTAGATTCCCGATGGACCAGAGGCGGTAAAAGGATCATGGGACAGTCCCGAGTTTGATGGCCGTCCTTTCCATGTGGTTCAAGATATCTGTACCGGGCCCTTGAGGATGGATTGTCTGACAGGCGGATTCTTGCCCTTGCGAGGGTCCGTTACGCTGTCAAGTTGTCATGATGAAGAATCTCAATACTTATCATTGAATATAACATACTGAATTATATAAAATTTTTATCCTTTCT
>JAJDVC010000076.1 GCA_022826305.1 Gammaproteobacteria bacterium
CGGTGTGCGGTGTGTTCTCACCCGTTGATCCGACACATGAAATTGAGGCGGCAGCGCTCATCGGAGAAGTTGCTCCCGATTTACGGGTCTGCATGTCGCACGAGAACGGACGAATGGGGCTTCTGGAGCGTGAGAATGCCGCCGCACTGAACGCCTGCCTCGGCGAAACGGCAGAGACGACTATTCGGGGCATAGAGAACGCTTTGGAATTACTGGGCATTCGCGCTCTTCTGTATATGAGCCAGAATGATGGAACGCTGATGGACACGTCGTTTGCATCCCAGTTCCCGGTGCTGATTCATGTCTATGCAGCGGTTATCGTGCTGTGCCTGATCTCGTTCCGATCGATTGCGGCAACGCTCTGCATTGTCGTGCCGCTTGCCGGTGTCTCGCTGCTTGCTTATGCACTGATGGCCCTGCTCGAGATCGGCCTGAAGGTATCGACCCTGCCGGTCGTGGCGCTTGGCGTGGGGATCGGGGTGGATTACGGCATCTACATCTATGGACGGCTGCGCACGTATCTTGAGCAGGGCGCCAGCTTCGCGGAGGCTTATGAGAAGACTCTCGCCACGACCGGAGCGAGCGTCATTCTGACAGGTCTGACGCTTGCGGCAGGAGTCGCGACATGGATAGTCTCTCCCCTCAAGTTTCAGGCAGACATGGGCACGGTTCTGACGTTCATGTTTCTGGTAAACATGGTGGGGGCCGTTGTCCTGTTGCCGGCGCTTGGCACATGGCTGATCGGATCGGGAAAGATGAAGGGACGCAGGCCGTGAAGCAGGTGCGTGTACTGACATGACCGGAGTCTGACGTCATTGGCAGGTCACCGAATTCAGGTGATCCGCCATCGCTGTTTCCATTCCCGGTCTGGTCATTGTTCCAACTGGGAGACATGATCATGATAGAATCACGGACCGATTCGGCTTTTCCGGATTCTGGGGTGTAGCCAAGCGGCCCAAGGCACCGGATTCTGATTCCGGCATTCGGAGGTTCGAATCCTCCCACCCCAGCCAGTTTTCCGGGCTGTCCCACCGGGATGGTTCGCCAGACCATCCTCTGCTGTCTACATGAGCTCTTCATCGAAGGGGAAGGTCGAGATCAGTTCATGCCCTGCATCGGTAACCAGAACCTGTTGCTCGAGCTTGACTCCGTCACGCTCTCCTTCCGCTCCCATGTAGCTTTCCACGCACAGCACCATGCCCGGCTGCAATGGTTCATCGTAATGGACCGGGCATCTGAACCCCGGAGGGATGTTGGGATACTCATCGCACATTCCGATTCCGTGCACAATGCAGGGATAGGCATTCCGGTGAAATTCTTCAGGCACCGGATAGGCCTGTTGCTGGATGGTGCTGAGCAGGTTGCCCGGACGGATCAGCTCCAGATTGTGCCGGATTTCAGCCAGGGCCAGGCGATACAGCTGTCTTTGTCTTGGGCTGGATTTCCCCGGGCCGCAGAACATGGTGCGGGAAAGATCCGCAAAGTATCCCATTGGACCGATCATGTCGGTGTCGAATCCCACCAGATCGCCCGCTTCAAGCTTTCTTTCGGATGCTTCCTGCAGCCAGGGATTGATTCTTGACCCGGAAGCCAGCATCCGGCCGTCGTGCCAGTCACCGTTGTTGGCGAGATTGGCGTAGTTGAGCAGGGCCCAGAGCTGGACCTCTGAAACGCCTGGCCTGACAGCTTCCCTGACCCTGGCGGCCCCATGCTCCGCTACCGCCATGGACCAGCGGATGCAGGATATTTCATCTTCGGACTTGATCAGCCTCGCCCGCTCCGAAATCAGCACGCCGTCAATGACTTCAATACCGCGCCGATCAAGCGCCAGCGTGACGCTGGGATTGACGTATTCAACCGCCACCTTGCGATTGTCGGACCCGATCTCCGAAAGATAGCGGATGATGTCCTTCGCGATTTCATCCGCGAAGTAACCGAGATCTTCTCCCCCGTAGAAATATGAGACCGGGTGTCCCGTGCGTTTGCCTGATGCCGGAATGGTCGGATCAAAGGCGTTGTACAGCATGTACGGGCCATCGGCCGGAAGAAACAGGTAGGTGCTCGGGATGTGGGACATGAATGCGGCATAGTTCCGATAATTCAGCGCATAACGGAGGCTGATCGGACTCAGAAGGACGCACAGGGAGACATCGTGACGCGCCATTTCCTGCTTGAGCCTGCCCATGCGATATGCATGCATCCTGCCCATGTCGATTTCCGGCCTGCTGCGGATGGACTCCAGATTGCTCCAGTCATCATTGGCCACCATCTGGTCGGGGGTAATGCGTGACATGTGCCGGTTTCCGGTACGGATTTCTTGAAGTATACTCGAACTGCGTTTACTGACCTCCTGCAAATTCATGACATGTCTTCTCCCGGCGTCCGCATGGGGGGCGTGATCTGCCCCATTCTTACACCCTTCAATCACGACAGGAGTTTTTGTGCTGAGCTGTATGTACAGCATGCGCATTGGCTGCTGGACGAGGGCATCCATTACATTTCTCCGTTCGGCACGACAGGAGAGGCGCTCAGCCTGTCTGTTGCCGAGCGCATGAAGGCCGTGGAAACGCTGATCGATGACGGGATTGATCCGGGAGTCCTGATGCCCGGCGCAGGTCTGTGCAATCTTCCGGAATCGCTGGAGCTGGTCCGTCATGCGATGGACGCAGGATGTGCGGCCGTAATGATGCTGCCGCCTTTCTACATCAAGCCGGTCAGTGATGAGGGGCTGTACACCTACTTCGCATCCCTGGTGGAAGCTGCAGGCGGATCCAGGCTGAAGATCTGCCTGTATCACATACCGCCCATGGCAACCACAGGGTTTTCCCCCGGCCTGACCGAGCGTCTCGCGATGGACTTCCCCGGGGTCGTGATTGCCTACAAGGACAGTTCCGGGGATTGGGAAAACACCTTGTCGATCAGGGGCGTCGCGCCGGATATTTCCGTGTTTCCCGGATCCGAACGGTTCCTGCGCAGGGGTCTGGAAAATGGCTGTGCCGGCTGTATCTCGGCTACCTGCAACATCAATCCGGCAGGCATCCGCGAGGCTTATGACGCAATGGTCTCACACGACATGTCAGGCGACCTTGATCGCATCGAGAACAGGATGCTCTCCATCAGGAAGAGCGTGGAGGTATACGCGCCCATTCCGGTGATGAAGGGCGTACTGTCCAGACAGTACAACGATGACCGGTGGGCAAATGTCCGCTCTCCCCTGATGCCGGCTCCCGATCAGGATGTTGCGGCATTGATCCGGACCCGGGCGGATTTCGCCTGATCAGGAGGCCCTGCAAGGTGCATGCAGACAGTGAAGGACCATGAGCAATGAAGTGATCCTTACCTGTGCGGTCAGTGGCGGGCACGGCAATCAGGGGAAGCATCCCGACTACCCGATCACACCGAAGCAGATTGCCGAGAACTGCATCGAGGCGGGCAAGGCCGGAGCGGCCATAGCACACATCCATGTCCGGGATCCGGAAACCGGCGTGCGATCCGGAGATCCTGCGCTTTTCAGGGAAGTTGTACATCGGATCAGGGATTCCGGGTCGGATATCCTGATAAATCTGACGACCAGTGAAGGCGCCCGGTTTGTACCTGGGCGGGAACAGGCGGGAACAGGGGGACCGGGGACTACCCTCGTGCAGCCTGAGGAGCGATTGCGCCATATCGAGGAACTGAAGCCGGATATCTGCACCCTGGACATGGGAACCTTCAACTTCGGCGAGGCAGTCTTTGTCAACACTCCCGATCACCTGCGCATCATGGCGAAAACCATACAGAACCTGGGGGTCAAGCCGGAACTGGAGGTGTTTGAACCCGGCCATGTCATGTTCTCCCGCAAGCTTATCGAAGAGGGGTTGATCGACCTCCCGCCCATGTTCCAGTTGTGTCTGGGCATTCCCCATGCTGCACCGGCTGTTCCCGAAGTCCTGTCCCTCATGAAACACCTGTTGCCGGAGGGTGCGAACTGGAGCGCGTTCGGCATATCCCGGTCAGAGTTCGATATCGTGGCGCAATCCGCTGCTCAGCAGGGCAATTGTCGTGTCGGCCTGGAAGACAACCTGTATCTGGACAAGGGCAGGTTTGCCACCAACGTTGAACTGGTTGAACGGGCCGCAAGGATTATCCGGGAAACGGGCAGGGAGCCCGCGACATCAGCACAGGCGGCCAGGCGGTTGGGAATCCGGCGCGCCGGAAACTGAAGTTCGCTGCTAGAACACGTACCATCTGGTTCCGCCTCTCCGCAGGATGCGATGGGCGACCCGGGTTCCGGTTCAGCCCTTGCCCCGCCAGGGTATTGACTTGTCTATGATCCAGCGCATGACGATGTCGAAAAGCAGGCCAAGTATTCCCAGGATGATGATGGTCATCCAGATGATTTCGTAATCGGATTGCTTGCGCGCTACATTTTCAACAAAGCCGATGCCCGTGGTGCCTGCCAGCATTTCCGCTGCTACCAGGGTGCCCCAGCAGACGCCGATGGAAATTCTTATGCCGGTCAGGATTTCAGGGAGCGAATTGGGGAGAATGACCTGGCGGATGATCTGGCGATTGGTAGCACCCAGAGAGTGGGCGGCATGGATTTTCGAAAGTTGCGTGCCGGTTGCTCCGGTTCTTGCCGAGATCACCATGATGGCGAAAGCGACCATGAAGAGCAGGAATATCTTTCCATCGTCCTGAATACCGAAAATGGTCAGGATCAAGGGCGCCCAGGCCAGTGGTGGCACTGGCCGGTAAAGTTCTATCAGCGGGTCGAAGTAGCCTTTGGCAAATCGCGACAATCCCATGAACAGTCCCAGGGGAACGCCCAGCACGATTCCGAGGAAAAGCCCGGCCAGGACCCGCATGATCGAATCCCAGATGTGCCCGGTGGGAACCGGGATGGAGAATGATTCAAAGTTTCCGGTGGCGAAGTTGTATACGCTGTCCTTGAATTTCAGTTCTACAGCGCCGTCATCGTCATGCCGGGCATATTCCCCGGGCAGCATGTCGGCGATGAAGTCCGGAATCACGAATCCGATCATTTCGGCAATCGGCTTCATCTTGATCCACAGCAGGGGAAAGCCCTTGTATCCTTCGTCAGGATGGGCCATGCGCAGGAAGGTGGCCAGGGTGTCCGAGGGTTTCGGCAGCCACCTGCCCGAACCCTGCTCGGAACAGTTGTTGTTTCCTGCCAGGATTTCACCGCCCGGCAACGCCAGCCGGTTGATATACAGTAATGTGCCCTGTAGGTTCTTCTGTGTCCTGTCGAGCCTGATCAGGGCGTTTTCCACGACCTCCGTAACCTGTGCCGGGAAAATCCTTACGTCATCGATGCGCTTGTATATCTTCTCTATCTGTCCGATGAGTTCTTCCTGCTGCATTCTGGAAGAACTGCTGGCTTCGGCATCAGGATGCAGGCTCTCTATGCGTTGCTTGAGGTCATCCAGCAGCGCCATGATCTCGGGGCCAGTGTTACGGATCTTGCCGTAATCCTTGGCAATTCCTTCCGCCACGTTGGCCGCACTATCGAATATCCGCCCCCTGTCGGTCCTGGGGAGGTTCGGGATTTCGGTGCTTGATTCGCCCCATTTGGGCTGGGCCATGGCCTCGGCATGAAGGTCTTCGTCAAGTGGTCCGGGATAGCCCTCCTGCGACATGTCGCGGATCAGCTGGTCGATCCGTTCGGCGATGGATTCGAACTGACCGGATATGTCCGGTGCCAGCATGTCCGGATTCGCCTGTGCAAGGAGCGCTACGCGCATGTCATCGATAACCCGGTTCAGCAGCACCCTGTTTTCATCACCTGTCTCGATTGAATCAAGGGTTTCATGAAGCCGGTCTATCTGCCGGTTTTCGCGTTCCAGCAGACGGGTGCCGAGCAGGAGCCGCTCATCCAGCGGATAGGCAGAACGTATGGGGTTCAGTGCCCGGTTCAGCTTGGCAACCTGACACAGTTCGTTCCCTGCTCCCGGGAAAAAGGCGCGGGCGGCATCCCACGAGAAGGTGTACCAGATAAGCAGGATGCTTGATACGCCGCATACAACCCAGTGCCATCCTCCCAGAGCACGAACCGGGTTCCCGAAAACCGCATCCGTGCGTTCATTGCGGATCAGCCTGCGACCGTAAGCGATGGACCAGGCCAGCGAAATGATGAGCGCTACGTAGATTGTACCGACGATCATTTCATGCGGCCTCCGTTCTGCCCATGATTTCCTCTTCCATGTTCCATATCATCGAAAGGATTTCCTCCCGTGTTGTGACGAAATCCTCCGCATTCTTGATCTCTCTGGGGTCCTCGGTCAGGCCAAGTTCCGCAAAGGGCAGCCTGTACTCCTTGTGTAGTCTTCCGGGGCGGGGAGCCATGACGAACAGGCGCTCACCGAGAAGCAGGGCTTCTTCCACGGAGTGGGTGATGATCATTATGGTTTTCCCCGTTTCCTTCCAGATCTTGAGCACCAGTGTCTGCATTTTTTCCCGGGTCAGGGCATCCAGGGCTCCCAGGGGCTCATCCATCAGGATCACGTCCGGATCATTGATCAGGCACCGTGCCAGGGCGACGCGTTGCTGCATGCCCCCCGATAGCTGGTAGGTGGGGGTGTCGCCGAATCCCTGCAGGCCGACGATGTCCAGCCACTCGGTAACCCTGGCGGCTGTTTCGGCCGGATCGGCATTTTTCATGCGCAACCCGAAGTTGACGTTGTCCGATACGGTCAGCCATTCGAACAGTGCACCCTGCTGAAAAACCATTCCGCGATCAACGCCAGGGCTGTCAATGATGTTGCCGCCCAGCCTTATCGTGCCGCCTGTTGGATGCAGGAATCCGGCAACAATGTTCAACAGGGTTGTCTTGCCACATCCGGAGGGGCCGAGTACCGACAGGATCTCTCCTCCCTTGAGCGTAAAGCTGACATCCTTGAGCGCATGAACC
>JAJDVC010000094.1 GCA_022826305.1 Gammaproteobacteria bacterium
CCTGATTTTTCCTCGGATTCCTGCAATGTCATCATGTTTCAGGTATTTGTGCTGCGTGGAAGAAGAATCCTGTTCAGGGTGAAATCGCGAATCGGACCAGCCCCACGCATCGCTTCCCCTGTCAGGTCCGGGCATCGGCACGATCATTACAATTGGTCCATGAGGTGGATAGATGTTCCGGCATATGCTAGCCTACGCCTTCTCGACATCTGCATCCATTCCCTGCAAGCAATACATGTACAGCAGTTCCCTGACAACCCGTATCGCATCGATTCTCTTCGCCGCACTGTTTCTCGTTTCCTGCAGTTCCAGCGACAAGTCCGCCTCGGAACAGCTCGGCTCCCCCAGAAAGCTTGATCCGGATGCCAAGCCCATCCGCAGCGGACTCGGTACCAAGTCACGGACCAAGGCCAAGCTGTACACGGTGCAGACCAGCAAGCAGCTGGAACTGCCTCCCGATCTCGTTTCCTCCGTCAATGCCGGGGTCCGGAATAACATCCAGAGCTTCGATATCAGGGAAGAAAGAATCCTGCCGGAGGTCATCGGCGCCCGGGTTGTTCAGGATGGAGACGAGCGATGGCTTGAGGTTGATGCGGATGTCGAATCGACCTGGAAGGCGGTCATGGAGTACTGGGCGCTCAGCAATGTCAATCTGGTGGAGTACAACCCGGAAGCCGGCCTCATGGAAACCGACTGGATCGAGGAAGCCGAGTACGAGGATGAGGAAAGCGGTTCCAGGATGCTCAGGCTGGCGAGTGATCTCATCACACAGCTGACCAATCGCAAGACGACGCTGGACCGGTATCGCGTGCGTTTCGAGCGGCTGTCCGACAGCCGGACTGCGCTGCATGTCGGCCACCGTTCAATTGCAAAGAAAGGCATCCACTACGCCAGGAAGCTATCCAGATTCGAGTGGGTTGAACTCGAATCCGACCCGACCCGGGTTGCGGCGTTGCTGCAGAATCTCGTGCTGCTGTTCGACCAGCCCGAAGCCGAACCGACCGACAGCTGACGGGGCTCCCTGTCCGGTGCCGGGCAGTCAGTCGGTATCCGAACTCAATCCGTAGCGGTACTCGATCGGACGGGTCGCGTTGACCTGGGCGTGGAAGGAGACGATGACCCGATCCTGCTCTCCCTTGTAGGGGAAGGCCATGTGCTTGAGATGGGAGGGAAATACCACCAGGACGCCATCCTGCGGATAACTGGTGAAGGTGTTCTGGGTCAGGTAGTAGTTGCCCCAGTCGCCGTGACCGGCCGCAGCATGCTCGATATCCGGCCCATAGAACTGGGTCACGCCGTTCGCCATGCCGTTGGGAAGCCGATCGTCGCGATCCCTGCTCGCCGAACCCGCCTGCACATAGTAGACCCCGGACCAGGAACAGTTGCCATGCACATGGGTCTCGTGAAATGCATGGTCGTTACAGATCTGGAACCACATCCCGGTCAGATCCACGCGGATGTCCCGAAGCCGGAACTGGCGCCAGTATTCCTGGTTCAGTTCACGGGACACGTCGAACACCGTATCCATGATGAACCTCCTGAGTGTATCCAGTGCCGGATTGTCGAGGTCGAGGGAAAAGTTGTCCGGGCTCACGAACGCGGCGGCGGGCCCTGGTGAATGTTCGGCCCGGTACGCTGAAAACAGGATGATCAGTTCCCGGTTCACCCGCTCGTGGTCGGGTAACCTGTCCTGCACCACCGTGACCGGCCACAGATGCATCTTCCTGAGGTCGCCCGGACTCATCAACTGCATTCCTCCGATGCTGCGAAACCGCATCTGCAACCCCGGGGCGGGGCGCACCAGCCGGTGTGCGACATGATCGGATCAGCTGTAACTGTGTTCCGCATCCGGAAACTCCCCGGTCCTGATCTGCCTGACATACTCCCTGATGGCGCCCTGAATCCCCTCGGGATTTCCCGACAGGAAATTCTTGACGAACTTCGCCTGCTTGCCCGGATACAGGCCGAGCAGGTCATGCCATACCAGTATCTGGCCGTCCGTGCCGGGTCCTGCGCCGATCCCGATCACCGGCACATCCAGCGCCTGCGTCAACTGCACACCGAGCGAAGCGGGCACGCACTCGACCAGGATCATGCGTGCTCCGGCCTCCTCAAGCACCCTGGCTTCGGCAATGATCGCCTCGCCCTGGGCAGGATCGCGGCCCTGCACCCGGTAGCCCCCGAGATGATTTACCGCCTGCGGGGTAAGTCCCATGTGGGCGCATACCGGAATGCCCCGCTCCGTCAGCAACCGCGTGGTCTCCGCCAGCCACGCCCCACCTTCAAGCTTGACCATCTGGGCCCCTTCGCGCATCAGTATGGCGGCATTGCGCAGACTCTCCGTTTCGGAGTAGTAGCTCATGAACGGCAGGTCCGCGACCAGCAGCGCCCCCTGGTTTCCGCGCTTCACGCAACGCATGTGGTAGGCGATATCGTCAATGGTTACCGGCAGACTGCTGTCATGGCCCTGCATGACCATGCCGAGCGAATCGCCGACCAGAATCAGCGAAATGCCCGATGTGCTCGCGGCAAGGGCACTGCAGTAGTCATAGGCGGTCAGGCAGGCGAACTTTCCGCCCTCGCGCTTGATGCGGCTGAACGTCGTCAGGGTATGGGGATTGCCGAGCTGGCCCGGATCGGACATGTACGGAGAACCTGAGGAATCCTGAATCCGTCAGACCATAGTAAAAACCCTTGCCGGGTTCAATGTTTTTTTCAACAATTTCCCGAGGCGGCCCCGCCCACCAGCATGGCGGACGGCTTTCAGCACCCGGGCATTTTCCCGAACAGGCAATGCCACCTCGCTTCAATAGGCGGTCTTTGCATTGCCCTTGAGCGGAATCTTCTTTAAACTCGGTTCCCCGATTCCACCGTAGCTGAACTGTGCATGGCCAAAGAAGAGAGTATTGAGATGGAAGGCACCATCGTCGAGACCCTGCCCAATACCCTGTTCCGGGTAAAACTTGAGAACGGTCACGAGATCATCGCCCATATTTCCGGCAAGATGCGCAAGCACTACATACGCATACTGCGAGGAGACAAGGTGACGGTTCAGCTCACGCCGTACGACCTGACCAAGGGCCGCATCACATTTCGCGCACGCTAGAGCGGATATGTCCCCGGATTGTCATGCTCTCCGACAACCAGCCCGTCAGATACGGTACGAAGACAACCGAAGCACTGTTCCGCAACGGCAACATGCGGATTCGGAAGTCGTTGCCGGAAAGGCCGCATGGTGAAGACGGGAGTTGCACCAGTCCTATCCGGACGCAACCTGTCGTTCTGCGATAACGGGACACTGCGGTTTCCGCGAAGCCTGGAGAGATTGACATCGTTGACCGGCATCCGGCCCCGCGCGGCGATTCCGCTCAGGGCGATCAGTTCAGCAACGAGCTCTTGCCGACCCCGGAGTATCTGGTCAGAAACGTGGCCGTTGGGACAGCGTTTCCGAACATTCCTGAAAACGGTCACGGACGATCAGGTCACCCGGTCAGGTCCGGTACCAGCGCAGCGACGAATTCCTCCGCCGAAAAGGGCCTGATATCCTCTATCCCCTCTCCCAGGCCGACGAACCGGATGGGCAGGTCATGCCGCCCGGCCAGGGAAACGACGACTCCACCCCTGGCGGTACCGTCCAGCTTGGCCACGCACAGGCCGGTCAGGGGTATCACCCGGTTGAAGCTTTCCACCTGGGACAACACGTTCTGTCCGTTTCCGGCATCCACCGTGAGCAGCACTTCATGTGGGGCGGTTTCATCGATCTTGCCCAGCACCCGCCTGATCTTCCCGAGCTGGTCCATCAGTCCGCCCTGTGTATGCTGGCGGCCTGCAGAGTCGATCAGCAGGTAATCCATCTGCCTTGCCCTGGCCGAACTCAGTGCATCAAAGGCGACCGCAGCCGCATCCGATCCGTGCGCCTGTGCCACCACCGGAATGTCCAGCCGTTCGCCCCATGCCTGCAACTGTTCTATGGCCGCCGCCCGGAAGGTATCGCACGCCGCCATCATCACGCTGTGGCCATTCGTGCGGCAGTAATGCGCAAGCTTCGCAAGCGTAGTGGTCTTGCCCACGCCGTTGACACCGACCATGAGGACCACGGCGGGCCGGGTTTCGGGCAGGCCCGGCAGGCCGGCCCGATCCTTGCCGAGCACCTCCACGATAACGTCCTTGAGCATGCCCGGCAATTCCGAACGGGAGGAGACCCTGCCGCTTGCCGCCTTTTTCCTCAGCCTCTCGGTCACGGACCGGGCGGTTGCGACGCCCATGTCCGCCATGATCAGGTGATCCTCGATCTCCTCATACACTGATTCATCCAGCCTCGCCGACGAAGTGAAGAGGTGCCCGAGCCTGCCGGACAGGGATTGCCGGGTCCTGGCAAGCCGGGCAAACAGTCCGTCGCCCGAGATCATGTGTGCCATGTCCTGGAGATGCGTGATCGGGAAAACATCGAATTCAGTCAGTCTGGTGTCGTATCATCAGCAACTGCATATTCTAATGTGTAAGCATTTGCCAGTGCACAACAACTCCCGGGGAAGAATTCGCATAATCGGCGGAAAATGGAAACGGCGAAAACTGGCCGTTCCCGTGCTGCCGGGCTTGCGCCCCACACCCGATGCCAGCAGGGAAACCGTATTCAACTGGCTGAGTGGTCTTGTCGAGGGGGCCGCCTGTCTGGACCTGTTCGCCGGGACCGGAGCACTGGGACTGGAAGCGGCCTCGCGCGGCGCCGCGCGGGTTGACCTGGTCGACAGCCATCCCGTGGCCTGCAGAACCCTGCTGCGCAACAGCATGTTGCCGGGCGGCGAGTTCATCGTCCATGTGCATCAATGCGATGCCATCCGGTATCTCGAATCAGTCGATTCGGGTTATGATATCGTCTTTCTGGATCCACCCTTTGCCAAGGCGGTCCTGGAACCGGTGTTTTCCAGACTGTCGGACGGACGAATACTCAACCAGCGGGCAATGATCTATGTCGAAACCGATCGGACCGTACTGCCCTTACCAATTCCTGCGGATTGGCATATCATTCGCCAATCATCCTGCGGAATCGTGAATTCCCTGCTCATCAGCACCTGAAAACACCGCCCCATGAACAGAACCGCCATCTATCCCGGAACTTTCGACCCGATTACCAATGGGCATACGGAACTGGTCCACCGTGCCTGCCGGATGTTTGACAGGGTTGTCCTGGCAATTGCCCATAACCGCGAGAAATCCCCCCTGTTCGATCTGGAGGAGCGGATCCGGATGGGCCGTGAGGTGCTCGGCGATACCGAAGGAGTAGAGGTAATGGGCTTCTCCGGGCTACTCATCGATTGTGCCAGGGAGGTCAACGCCCAGGTGGTCATACGGGGACTGCGCGCCGTTTCCGATTTCGAGTACGAATTCCAGCTCGCATCCATGAACCGGAAACTCGACAGCGGGATCGAAACGGTTTTTCTCACTCCTTCCGAGCATTACACGTTCGTCTCCGCCAGCCTGGTCAAGGAGGTGGCGCGTTACGGCGGAGATGTCAGCACCTTCGTGCACTCCCTTGTGCATGCCGCCCTGACGGAAAAATACCGGTAGGAATCCGCCATGGCGCTGTACATTACCGACGAGTGCATCAATTGCGACGTCTGCGAACCGGAGTGCCCCAATGATGCCATCTACCAGGGTGAACTCATCTACGAGATCGACTGGACCAGATGCACGGAATGCGTCGGTCATTTCGAAACCAGCCAGTGCGTGGAGATATGCCCGGTGGACTGCATTCCGGTCGATCCGGCGCATGTTGAAACCCCGGAACAGCTGCTGCTGAAGTACCGGCATCTCATGGAGCACACCGCCGCCTCGTGAAGTCCATGCACTACGCTGAACTCGGTGCCCGGCTTGCCGGGTCCGGCAGGCACCTGCGATTCCGGAGCCCGGTACTGGTAAGCGGCGAACCCGACTGGACCGTCCGGGTCGCCGCCAGACTCCTGGATTCCCCTGGACTTCAGGACCCGGTAGTCGTCAGTTTCGGCAGTTCCAGGCCACTCCCTTTCGATGAGCAATGCATCATCCGGCCCGTACAGGCGCGCCGCTACCTGGGGTCCGACCTCCCCGGCGCTGTTCTCGTCTGCCACGATGGATTTGACCCGGATGCCCTCGGCATCCTCTCCGGCAGCATCCGGGCAGGCGGCATCCTGGTGATCTGCACTCCTTCGCTGGCCGACTGGGCGACCGAGCCGGGGCGCACTCCCGGCATGCCGAACTACATCTCGCGAATCGCCCGTATCCTGGCCGACAGTGCGCTGATTACCCGGATCACGCAGGAAAGAGGGCTGGAAACGCCTCCCCCGGCGCATTCGTCCGGCGACGGGCACGATCCGGCTTTCCGGGACCAGCAGGCCGCCATTGCCGCGATCAAGCAGGTGGTCCGCGGCCAGAGGCGGCGCCCCACGGTTCTCGAGGCGGACCGCGGACGGGGCAAGTCCGCTGCCCTTGGCATCGCCGCCAGGGAACTGCTGCAGTCCGGACATGCCCGGCTTGCCGTGACCGGCCTGAACAGGTTCTCGGTCGCCACGCTGCTGGCCCACGCCGCCGATCAGTCGGCAGACCAGGCCTGCGCCCTGCCGTTTTACGCACCGGACCGACTGATCCGGGAAGAACCGGATCTGGAACTGCTGCTCGTCGATGAGGCTGCAACCATCCCCCTGCCGATGCTGGAGCAACTGCTGAAACACTATTCCCGCATCGCGTTTGCCAGCACGGTACACGGGTACGAGGGAACCGGCAGGGGATTCGTCCTGAAATTCCACCAGATTCTGGATCGACTGACCCGCAGCTGGCGGCATGTGAGGCTGGAGGAGCCGATCCGCTGGGCGGCCGGGGATCCTCTGGAACGGCTGACTCGCGAGATGCTGGTCCTGGACGCGGAACCGGCTGAAACGGCATCGGTTCCGGATGCGCCCGACTCTGCCTGCTTCCAGTTTCTCCCGCCGCAGGCGCTACTGCAGGACGAAGCCCTGCTGAGAGACGTGTTCGCCCTGCTGACCCAGGCCCACTACCGGACGCGGCCGACCGACCTTGTCCGGTTGCTGGACGGGGAAAACCTGCGGGCGTTCAGGCTGCATGACCGCGGGGAAACCCTGGCGGTCTGCCTGGTGGCCGAGGAAGGCGGCCTGCCAGACGAGATGGTGACCTCCATCTGGACCAACCGCAGGAGACCGCCGCACAACCTGCTACCCGAGGTGCTGTGCGCACAGTTGGGGTTTGCCGACGCCCTGTCAATGTCGGCGGTGCGCGTGGTTCGCATCGCGGTCAAGCAGCCGCTGCGGCGCAAGGGTCTGGGCAGTCGGCTGCTGGATCGGGTGAAACAGTACTATCACGGCCAGGCAGATCTGCTGGGAACGTCCTACGGCCTTGATGAATCCCTGCTGGAATTCTGGGAAAGGAACCGATTCACCCTGGTCAGGATCGGCCTTGGAAAAAGCCACAACACCGGTACGCATCCCGCCGTCATGCTGCAGGGAATCAGCGAACGGGGCAGCAGCCTTGCCGAACGGGCGGCAGGCAAGCTGGGACGGAACCTGCCACTTCAGCTGGCCGGGTTCCTCGAGGAGATGGAAGCGGATGTGGTCTGCCGCTGCATCCGGCACCTGCGAACCCGGCTGCTCCTTCAGGAACCGGATCACCGGGATCTTGCGGAACTTGCGGGGTTCGCGGCAGGGAGCGAAAACCTCGCCAGCGTCATCGCGTCCGTAACGAAGATCGCCTGGCTGGTACTGGCCAGGCATCACGAGTTCCTGGAGTCATCGGACAGGCTGCTTCTGGCCGAGCGTGTCCTGATCCACAAGCCCTGGCAGGCCTGCAGCAGCCTGCCCCCTCCGAAATCGGACAAGGAAGGCACCCGCCGCC
>JAJDVC010000113.1 GCA_022826305.1 Gammaproteobacteria bacterium
CACGAGGCGTGGTACGCCGGGATGCTGTACGCCTGCTTCCGCACCATCGGGCTGGACCTGCGGGTGGAGGATTCCTCCAGCCGGGGTCGGGCCGACATGGTGGTGCTGCATGGCGGCCAGGTGTTCGTGTTCGAGTTCAAGGTCGCCGATGGAGAGGACACAAGGGACACTGCAGTCCGGCAGGCCATCGAACAGATCCGGGACAGGGGTTATGCCGACAAGTACCGGGACCGGGGAGAACCGATCCACCTGATCGGCATCGCCTGCGGCCGGGACGGCAGTCCGGCCGCGGTCAAGGCGGTGCCGGGCTGAGTTGTGGCATTTCAGGAGGACCTGATCATGATGCATCCGCGGAACCGCATGCATCCGTTTCCGGAAAGGTGTGGAGCTCACTCCAGCGGCTGTCCCTTTCCCCTGAAACCCGATCACCCCATGGCATGAGGACCTCCCCTGCCCGTACCCAGTGCTCCCGAGACCCGATGCCAGCCTGCCGAAACCGTTTTCCCACGAAAAAATACCCCTGAGATTCTCAAGCCCAAGGTAGATTTTCTCCTGCCTGACTTTCCGTTCCATGAGCTTTCGCTCCAATCTCTGTACTTCCGGGCAAAAGGAATTCCCCGCCGCCGTGTCCTGTTCAGGCCGTGCCTGCCAGCCAGCAAGCCGAGACTGAACCGATCTCAATCCATCTTTCGCCTGCTCTTCATTGTCCCGGACTTCCACAACCCACAACAGCAACATCAAGACATATCCGCAACTTCCGGCTATATACCCCGGGCGAATCATCATTCTCTCATCCGGGAAAACCCTTCAGCGCCCGCATACACCGTGGACACCACCAGGAAACCATGATTCCGAGTTAGTGTATAATTCCTGCCAGATGTATTGATTTGGCTGCTTGCTGATTGCATCGGGGATGGTAGCCAGGCACCCCTGGCTGTCGGCGATAGTTCCACTCGAACCGTTATCTCGCCCAACCAATATCGGATAATCTTATGTACGTGGAGTTCATGACCGAGTACTGGTACCTCTTTGCCATGCTCATGGTGATCGTGTTCCTGCTGAGCATGGACCCCGCCCAGCGAGGAGCCGGGGGCTCCAAGATGCTGAACCCGTCGCAGCTTCCACAGCTGCAAGCCCGGGAACATGCCGTCATTATCGACATCAACGACAAGACACGGTTCAAGGAAGGGCACATTTCCCAATCAATCAATATCCCGTTCAGCGCACTCGGGGATTCGATTGGGAAACTGCGGAAATACCAGGGCAAACCGGTAATACTCGCCTGCGAGAACGGTGCGAATTCCCGCAAGGCAGTGCATATCCTGAAAAAAAATGATTTTTCAGATATCTATGTCCTGTCAGGAGGACTGGCCTCATGGAAAAAGGAAAACCTCCCTCTGGAAAAGTCGTAGCAGCTACCGACTGACTCATATCACATATCCAGCATGAAAAACAGTGACCTGCCCCCTCTTCCCCAGGATTCCTCCAGTGAAGTCAACTCGTCGGATATAAAATTTGAATTCCTCAAGGTGTACCTGAAAGACGTTTCGTTCGAGGCGCCGGCAACCCCGGATGTATTTCTCCAGAAAGCCGATCAAACCCGGTTTCAGGTGGATTTCCGACTGGAACACAGGACAATAGAAACGCATCAGGATCTGGTTGAGGTGCTTCTCCATGTTACTGTCACCTGTACGCAAGGAGAGAAAACACACTACCTGTGTGAAGTTCAGCAGGGAGGACTGTTCCGGATAGTTCATCCGGACCCTGAGGCCCTTGAAGTGGCGCTGGAGGTCAATTGCGCACATGTTCTCCTGCCTTTTATCCGGGAAGAGATAAATCATCTGGTCACCAAGGGTGGTTTTTCCGCCTTTCTACTGACGCCAATCAACTTTGATCTGCTGTACCAGAGAAAGTTGCAGGAAAACAGGAATCAGGACGCTCCGGCAGACCCGAAGGAGTCGGCGAACCACCCCTGACCATCCCGCCATCAATGTTTTCAGGTTCCATTTCAGTACTCGGCGCCGGGTCATGGGGCACTGCACTCGCCGTTTCGCTATCACGAAACTTTGATGCCGTTTTTCTGTGGGGCAGAAACAATCAGGCATTGCAGGAAATGGCTGCCAGCCGAGTCAATACCCGGTACCTGCCAGACATCAGAATACCTGATAACGTCATTGTCACCTCTTCCCTGGCTGATACGCTGGATGAACCATGTCGTCTTGTCCTGGCAGTTCCCAGCCAGAGCTTCCGGCCGACGATCAGGCTATTGAAGGAAGCGATTGCGAATGAGGGTCAAACGACACGGGCAGTCACTGTAGCATGGGCATCCAAGGGTTTCGAACATGCCAGCGGAAAACTGCTTGGCGAAGTGTGCCGCGAAGAGTTGCCTGATGCCAGGCAAGGGGTCATCTCCGGACCGAGCTTTGCACGGGAAACCGCAGCCGGTCTTCCGACAGCATTAACCATGGCCTGCGACTCAATCAAGGAAGCAACGGAACTTGCATGCTGGTTTCGCACGGATTCCACCCGGGTATATTACAGCAACGATGTGGTGGGCGTACAACTCGGCAGTGCAATAAAGAATGTCATTGCCATCGCCGCAGGAATCAGTGATGGCCTGGGTTACGGCGCGAATGCCCGTGCCGCCCTGATCACCCGGGGACTCTTCGAGTTGAACAGGCTGGGGATTTCTCTGGGAGGCAGGGCGGAAACCTTCATGGGATTGACCGGTGTAGGGGACCTGATTCTGACCTGCACGGACAACCAATCACGTAACAGACGCTTCGGCCTGGGTATCGGGCAGGGGAAATCCTCGATACAGGTCCAGAAAGAAATCGGACAGGAAATAGAAGGTATAAATACCGTAGCCGCATTGCATGAGATGGCCCTGACACGCCATGTCGAAATGCCGATCACGCATCAGGTTTTCCATATCGTGCATGAAAATGCTGATCCTGCACAAGCGGTAACTGCCCTTCTGAGCCGCAATCCCAAGGCGGAATCCTTGTCATGGAACAACCTTTCCGGCTGAACTGCTGACGATAGATGCGGGTTAACCGATTGCGAGACATGTACCGAATGTACAAGGGACTGGTACCAGATCCAGAGGATTCACGCAGATTTGGCCTGCACACTCAAGCCCTGTCTCTCCTGGCCACACGCCTGTTTTTCGAATCACCGGGTCTAATCTTCCGGGTATAGGTGCAGATCGGATAGCCCGTGCATCCCCAAAAGCGACCGTACCTGCCCATCCTGGTCTGCAGCCAGCCATCACACTCGGGACATGTTTCAACAGATTGACCACAGTCACGACACTGGAGTTGCCCGCGCTCCTTGACAAGCAGACCTTCCCGGCAAG
>JAJDVC010000192.1 GCA_022826305.1 Gammaproteobacteria bacterium
TGTGCTGTGCTGTGCTGTGCTGTGCTGTGCTGTGCTGTGCTGTGCTGTGCTGTGCAAGATTGTATTGCTCATTCCGCCCCTGTCAAGTCTTTGTGCAACTTCCCTTTCCGGAACCCAGTACCTCGGAATGACGACGGTAGCCGGATCAAGCTTCTCCTTCGAAGTCATCGGTCGGGCCTTGCCGTTCCTCATCTCCCTGTCCGAAGCTCCGTCGAAGGTGGCAAACCTGTGATCGTACTGGTGGAACAGCTTGGCCTCGTACAGTGGCAGAAAACGTTCATCGTTGCGCACGAATACATTGCCGTCAAGCTTCCAGCCATCATCCTCCAGTTCCTGGCGGGTTCTGAACAAGCCGGAGTCATTCGACATATGAAACATGCTTTGAAACGAAACCCCCCAGGGATTGCTCTCCGGTCGTGAGCCGCTGGCCTCCTGCCAGAGTATGCCTGCACGCCTGTACATCTTGCGAGCGATTTCCATGTCGCGCCGGGTGCGAAAGATCGGACATGTCCTGGTGTTGGGATTGAACAGGCAGAAATCCTCCGGGGACAGCGTGAACCGGCGTTCCCTTTCCTTCAGTTGTTCGGTCTGGTGCACAAAGAAGGCGAATTCGGCTTCGGCCACTGGCCGCTCCTTGCCGCTCAGCGTCAGAAGGCAGAATTTGTATGATCGATGAACGCCCGGGAATACAGCCTCACGATTCTCGAAATCGAACAGGCTGACGAGCCTTTGTCCTGTCACGACATGTTCGAAGAAGTTTTTTGTGGAGTCATCCGTGGCGATGCCCGTGGGCACGATAAGGCCGGCCCGGCCCTTGGGATTGACCAGCTGGAGAAACAGTTCGGCAAAAACCGCATAGGTGTTCACATCGCCCACTCCCGTCAACGGAAACCGCCCGCTGGTACGCACGAACTGACTTGCCGCCTCTGACTGGCGTTTTGTTGTCTCGAAAGTCTTGTAAAGGGCCTTTTCCGCCAAGGATGCCTCATCCCGATTCAATGCCTGAATGAGACGATCGCGTGCGGCCTTGTTTGGCGCAGATGCGATTTCCGGAGATCGGGGCGCAAAGAATTCCTTTTCCTGCAACTTGATGCGTTCCCAGGGTGGATTTCCCAACACGACATCGAATCCTCCGTCCTGCATGATCTCGGCAAATGAGAGATGCCAGTGAAAGAAGCCGTGCGTATCGGCAAGTTTCGTCACGGATTCTCCGACAGGACGCCGCCAGGACGGCGGATTCTCAAGCTGTCTGAGATCCTGACTATGCGGAACGATGTCAATGGTTTCTGGGTTTTTTGATGTGAAAAATGCTCCCAGGAACAGGTTGGCGCGCAGGGTCTCCCGAGCAAGGGTTTCATTGTCCTGTCCCGATTGCCAGGCCTTGCGCTTCTGTTCGACCTCCACGAGGGTGTCTTCGGGCATGGCATCTATATCCACGCTTGCTACCGCAACATCGAGAACAGCCTCATCGTCGAAAAGATCGGACTGGCCGCGTGGTTGCCTGTTGTGTTCCTTGTGGCTGGCGCAGGATTTCTTGTCATCTCCGGTCAGAGGCGCGTATGCCTTGTCCGGAATCCCGTCTGCGGTGATTGCGGGATCAAGAATGCCTGCCAGGCTATCGCCCTTGACAATGTGATGATCAAGAAACGTAAGCGGTTTGCCCGGCTCGATGGTCTCGATCCATAAAGCTGTCTTGCAGAGCTCCACCGCAAGAGGATTGCGGTCTACACCGTAAATGCAGTGCTGCACAACCTCGCGCAATGCGTGTTGTCGTGTGCCTTCATCCGGCGTATCGGCACCCGACTCGATGCGGGCTATTTCCTGTGCAAGCCGACGCGCCGCCGCCAGCAGGAAATGCCCGGATCCGCAGGCCGGATCGAGGATCTTCAGGTTGAGGATGGCCGTGCGTGGGTCATCGGGATGGCTGGCGATTGTCTGTGCAATCACTGGGTCAAGCGTTGACCTGATGATCTCGTGTACCAGGTTGGGCGGAGTATAGAACGAACCGGTCAATTTGCGTTGGGACCCCTTTGTATTCTCTCCACCCACAAACCTGAAAGTCCATGGCGACGTGCTCACGTCAACGGTTGGCTGAAGCTCAAGCAGGCTTTCATAGACTGACCCCAGTTCCTCGGTATCCATGTCACGATAGTTGACACGGGAAAGACCGCTGCCCGAACGGAAGAAGGCAAGGGTGCGAATGGCTTCGAGGGCATGCTCATTGGCGATGATCGCATTGTCCAGATGCGGGCACTGGTCTGCTCGGAACAGTCCGCCAAGCGCAGGCAGTCCGATGCCCGGCGCTCCATTGCCGAGTGCCCGGAAAGTGACCTGCAGACCCTGCCAGAGATCCTGGTTCCTGTCGTAATGCCGACGACGAAGAGCACGTTCCCGGAGTCGGGAGAGGGAATAGCCGTCGGAAAAAACTGCTCGTTGCTCGTCGGTGGCTTCCGGCGCGTGCAGCAGGTTGCGCTCCTCTGCAGTAAAGAGAAAAAGCAAGCGGTAAACGAGGCGAAGGAGTTGCTGATAGTATCGGTCCGGCGACAGCACTCCGGTCTTGAGATTCTCCCGCAACTCGTCATTGGACGGGTGTTGCAGGAAACCGTTGCCGATCTGACGCAGGGATTCCGTGACGCCGTCGCGAAGATTTTCCCGTGCCCGTTCGCCAGCCTGGTGTGATCTGGACCGCCAGGTTTCGATGACGCAGTTTGCCGGATTACCGTCGGTGGGTTTGAAGCGGCTGGCATGAGCGATAAGCCAGAGTGCGGAGAAGTCGGGGTAGAGTCCTTCCGAAAACACGAGATCAAGGTCGGCCTCGATATAGGCGGGGCGCGTCAGGCTGACATTGTTGCGCAGAATGCGGAGTTTCGATCCGTTGGATACTATCCCCCACAGGGAAGCGTCTTCGGCATTGAGATATTCCTGCATCAGTCCATGGGGCGCCTGTTTCCTCCCGTCGAGTCCGAGACGATCGTCGGCCCTGTCAAGATCGAAGTCGCGGGGTACGAGCAGGAGCGGCACGGAACCGTTACAGGAGCGATGCGTCAGCCTGAACAGACGATCTTCCAGCATGACGCTGTCCGCGATGACCAGATCATCATGGCCAAGGATTTGCTCCAGCAGCGGCTCAAGCCACTCTTCGACATCGACCTGCGGATCACGCAGGTCCTGTCGCGGGCGACGTTTGGCATGGTGTCCGTGGAGATCGTTGGCGATACGCCAGTATCGGGCGAGTTCTTCCTTGATTGCCAGCGACTTCGATAGCCCATAGTCGCCGCTGGACTGGGCAGGTGCTTCGAGTGCGGCAACACACTGGAGGAATTCCGGTGGCAGAATCCCGCCTTCCATTTTCAGGGCCGTGTATCCTCGGGCTCTTGGGAAAACCGGCCGTGTCACAAGTTCGCTACCGGCATGAAGACATGGACACCGATCTTGTCGACCGGAAGGGCTGGAGTCACGTTGTAACGAAGGCCCTTCATGTCGCTGGCTTCACGGATGCGACGATGATCCGCAAGCAGACGCCGAGCCCGTTCATGTGCAACACGTTCGAAGGTGTTCTCCAGAGTTGGCAGATATTCCATCGCCTGGCGCAGGAGGTGGGATTTCTGACCGTCAGACATGTTCTTGCCGGGTTCAAGCGAGAGAAGCGACAATGATGCATCCTCTTCCAGCAACTCGGGGGCAGAAGTGCCTCGTACGGCGATGCCGAGGCATTCCTCGGCAAGAAGGGACTTGAGCGGGGCATACCGATCATCCGGTCCACGGTGTTCCACCTGTATCTGGTGGCGCAGACGCAAAATCCAGAGAGTGGTGCGGGTATCGATTTCCCTGGTGAAGATGGCGCTGGCGCGGGCTCCAATCCCGGATTCATTGTTGTCGAGCGACTGTTCAGCGATGTAATCTGCAAATACCGTGACCAACGGGTGCGCGCGATGAATGTGGCTTGTTGCAACCGGTGCGGGTTGCGTGAACGAGATTTTCGCGGATGCACTGATTCCGACGGAATCGAGACGGTCTTGCAGTGGTTTCGGAAAGTGCGAAGCGGGTAGCCTGACGTAGTCCTTGCGCTTGTCGAGTGGTGCGCCCAGACGTTCCGCAGCCAGGCGTACAAATCGGGAAACGTCATCCGGTCCGCCAAGTACCGATACGACTTTCTTCCACTCCGGCAACACATCATCCGGTGTCAGCCGTCGCTGGGCAAAGACCGTGCGTGAAATCTTGCGGCCGACCGTTTCCCACTCACGCTCCATCTCGGCCTCAGGCTCATTGAAGATATCTTTCTGGGTGGCCTGCACCCCGTCGCTGTGGAGAAGAACAGCCTTCATGATCGCATCGACGACCTTGTTGTTGTCGGTTGGGAGCGGAACCGATACCCCCAGCTCCTGGCGGATTTTTTCAGCCTTTCGGAGGATGACGCGAAGTACGGCGCCATCGACCGGATTGTCCTCTCCGTAGAGCATCAGCGCCCGGACGGTGCGGGATGCCTGCCCGAAACGATCCGCACGGCCCTCACGCTGTTCATGGCGGGTAGGGTTCCATGTCAGGTCGTAATGAATGATCGCATTGAAGTGATTCTGAAGGTTCACTCCTTCGGAGAGGCAGTCAGTGGCGACGAGCACGGGGACAGTCTTGCCCTCAAGCTTTCCCATGGCCTCAACCCGCTCCTCACGCTGGTCCGGTGTAAGCTCCCCTGTCACCACGGAGACATGTACCATTTCCGCGCCCAGTGACGCCCCGAGTTCTTCGCCGACATAATGCGCGGTGGCGATATATCGGCAAAACACGACGGGCCTGAACCCGTCCCGCACGAGTTGTCCGATTTCGTCGACAAGGGACTTGAGCTTGGGATCCTTCCGCGAGCCGCGAAGATTGTCTGCCCGGCTGATGAGTTGACGAAGTTTCGTGACATCTTCCGGATCTTCGACGGTGCCGGCGGGCACGCTTTCCACGAAGGTGAGCAGACCATCCCCCGCCTCGTCCATGACCGTTTCGCTTGCCACCTGATCCAGATTGTCGATCTGCTCTTTTTCCGATGTCCCTTCGGCCGCCTGCAGACGCGTTCTCAGGGCCAGGGATGCAGCTGCCGGGCTGGATGAAACACAGCGCAGCAGTGCCAGGGCGGCCCACCAGGACATGCGTTGCTGAAGCCTTGTGCCCTGTTCGGCTCGCCGAACCATGGTTTTTGCATAGGAAAGCACGTCATTGAATATTTTTCCCAGGTCACCGGTCAGCCGATAGGTGGCTTCGCGGCTTTCGCGCACGGGAAAGCCGGCGTCATCCCTCCATTCTGCGATGTCCCCCCGGCGGCGCTGCACGAAATGCAATGCGAGTTTCTCGCGTAGCGAGCGTCGTTGTGCTCCGTCCGGCATGTCCAGAAGCTGGGTGAAATGTGGCGCCAACAAGCCAAGAAGGTTATGAAATGCAATGTCATCGCCGGAGTGCGGGGTAGCGGTCAGAAACACGATATCCCTCGGAGGGTCACTGTCGGCGAGACCTTTCAGCAGCTGATAACGTTGATGGCGCGTACTGGTGTTTGCCTGGACGCAGGTGTGGGCCTCGTCCACGATGACGAATTCCGGGCAGGCGCGCAGGAAGTCGCTTCGGCGACGGTCTGACTTGATGTAATCCAGGGACACTACTGTGAACGGGTACACCTCGAATATCGATTCGTCCGGTCGCAGTCCCCGCTCAAGTCGGGTGGCCGTACCGGTCCGGACAACCTCGGCATCTAGATTGAACTTTCCGGAGAGTTCCCACTGCCACTGTTCACACAGATGAGGCGGGCAGATAACCGCCAGTCGATTGATTTCTCCCCGATCAAGCAGTTCCCGCGCGATGAGCCCCGCTTCAATGGTTTTTCCGATCCCTACATCATCGGCCACGAGCAGCCTGATCGTGTCGAGCTTCAACGCCATGAGCAGAGGTACCAACTGATAGGTGCGGGGCTCTACATTGAGGTTGCCGAAGCTCCGAAAGGGACCGGCACCGGCCCGCAGCTTGAGCCTGAGTGCATCACGCAACAGGAGTGCTGCCTGTTGCGACCCAGGCTTGTCAGGATCCGGGAGATCGAAGGTTGCATGCGTCGGTTGTTCAGGCTCAAGCGGGAGGTAGATGAGCGTGGCATCCTCTTCCGCTCCACCGAGTGGACGAAGTTTCAGCAGATCATCCCTTTGCTCCGGCAGCACCACCCATTCCCTTTTCCGGGCCCTGACCAGATCTCCCGGCTTGAATTGAACTGATGCGGTCATGTGTTCTGATTCTGACTCGATGACATGCCTGGGCCGAATATCCAGGCATATTCATCCACGACACGTTTCCATGATGTCCGGTCTTCGTTGAAACGCACGACAGTAAATCCCTCATCCTCAAGCTGTCTTGTGGTATCCGTATCCATGACTCTTCGCCGCTGTCCCCGATGGTGTGATCCGTCAATGTAGATGAGAGCGCTATGCTGTGAATAGGCGTAGTCGGGTCGGGTATTGTGTTTCTTCAGCAGGGACTGGCCCTTGTCGGGCGGGGCATATCCATTTGCCTGGATGAATTCCAGCCAGGTCCTTTCCAGCGTGGAACTGGAAATGTTCATCAGTTCTTCAAGACTGTCGCTGGCAATCGACAATTGTTCTGGAGGATCTTGTGCACCACGAATCAACCTGCAGAGCAGATCAAGCATGTTCTTGTCCCGCCGGTCGATCAG
>JAJDVC010000003.1 GCA_022826305.1 Gammaproteobacteria bacterium
GCTGAATGGTGCGCGGATGAACTGCCAGCCGATGCTTGCGGCAGTGCCTGGGCTAGGGAATCGGGACGTGTCTGAGGAGGTCTTCATGGACATCTACCCGTGCGGTTCCGTTTCTGAGGTGATGCAGTGTCCCCGGGATGATTGCCTGCAGGTCTTCCGGGATCACGGCACGGCGGCCGTCGATGTAGGCCCACGCCTTGCTCGCCCTGAGCAGCGACATGGCTGCCCGGGGGGAATAGCCGCTGGTCAGGGTCGTGCCGCTACGGCTGAATGCGACGATAGCCTGCAGGTAGTCCAGCAGGGCATCCGAGGCATGCACCTGGATAATCCGGTTCTGGATATCGATCAGGTCGTCCACGCGAATCACCGGCTCCATGGTCTCCAGTTTCCTGCGGGGGTCCGCAGATTGCAGCATCGTGCGTTCATGGGATTGATCCGGGTAGCCGAGATTGATGGACAGCATGAATCGGTCCAGCTGGGATTCCGGCAGCGGAAACGTGCCGGCGTGCTCCTGGGGGTTTTGCGTGGCGATCACGAAGAAGGGCCGCGGCAGCGGCAGGGTCTTGCCGTCTACCGAGACCTGTTTCTCCTCCATCGCCTCGAGTAATGCACTCTGGGTTTTCGGGCTGGCCCGGTTGATCTCGTCGGCAATTACCAGTTGCCGGAAGATCGGCCCGGGATGGAACCTGAATTCCCCTTTTTCCTGATTGAATACGGTCACGCCGATGATATCGGCCGGCAACATGTCGCTGGTGAACTGTATGCGCTGGCAATCCAGGTCCAGCAGCCTTGCCAGCAGGCCGGACAGCGTGGTTTTTCCGACCCCGGGTATGTCGTTGATGAGCAGGTGGCCGTCAGCGAACAGGGTGCTCAGCGCGAGCCGTATCTGGTGATCCTTGCCGAGCAGCACCCCCCTGGCCTGCTCCATCAGTGACCGGACCAGCTTCACCGTTCGGTCATGTGTCATGTGCAGGACGCGTTGCTCGGCGTCTTTCATCTTTGGAAGAGAAGCCATCTTTTCTGTTGACTGCCGTACCGCGATCTTATCAAAATTCCCTGCCGGCTTTGCCTGATTTTAATGATACCATCCGATCAGTCATACGGCGCTTCCGGGAATCCTGTCATGAAATTTTCCAGCCTGACCCGGCGTATTTCAGGCGAAAGCGTGGAGGCATGGTCGGTGCACTATGAGGCGCTGGACAGGCTGAACGCCGGTGAAGACATCATCCTGCTGAGCGTGGGTCAGGAATCGGATGAACATACCCCCGGGAGCATTGTCGAGGAGGCGGTTGCAGGTCTCAGGAACGGGCGCCACCACTATACGCCGGTTGAAGGGATCATGCCTCTCAGGCAGGCGATCGCAAGACGCCACCGGGAATTGACCGGGCAACAGGCTGATGCGCGCAACTGTGCCGTCTTTGCCGGGGCGCAAAACGCCTTGTTCGCGGTTTCGCAATGCCTGCTTGAGCACGGAGACGAGGTGATACTGATCGAACCTTACTACACGACCTATCCGGCGACAGTATCCTGTGGCGGTGCATCGATCGTCGCGATTCCGACACGTTCCGACAACGGATTCCGGCTGGTGCCGGAAGAGATCATCGCGGCCATGACGCCCAGGACCCGCGCAGTGCTGATCAATTCCCCCAACAACCCGGTGGGAACCGTGTATACCCCGGAACAGCTCGAACCGCTGGTCAATGCCTGCGTCGAGCGGAATGTCTGGCTGGTTCATGATGCGGTGTATCAGGAACTCCTGCCTCCGGGAGACCGTGCCAGCCCGGCCGGACTCCGTGGCGCGGACAAGGTGTGCATTACGGTTTCAAGCCTGTCAAAGTCTCACAGGATGACGGGATGGCGTGTGGGCTGGGTCGTGGGTCCCGATGAACTGATTGCCAATCTCTACAATCTCTCGATGTGCATGATCTATGGATTGCCGGCATTCATAATGGATGCTGCGGTTACGGCTTTCGGGACAGGGAACGCCACTGCCGATACGGTACGGGACACCATGAATCGTCGCCGTGCCGTGGTGGAAAACTGCCTGACGGATGTCCCCCGGCTCAGGGTTTTCAGCACCCCGGGAAGCATGTACCTGCTGCTTGACATAGGCGGGATCGGGGTAGGCAGCCAGCGTTTCGCACGTATCATGCTGGATCGGTACCGGGTTTCCCTTCTGCCTTGCGACGGATTCGGGTCCACCTGCAGGAACTTTGTGAGGATCAGTCTCTGTGCGCCGGCTGTGCGTCTGCGCCAGGCCTGCGACCGGCTTGTCAGATGCTGCGCGGACCTGGTGAGTGACACGGCATGATGTCCGGCCCCCGGAACTTGCCGGAATGATGCCGTGACCATGCAGTCCCATGTACAGGTTGCCGTGATCGGGGGCGGCGTGGCCGGTTGCAGTGTCCTGTACCACCTGACGAAACTCGGGTGGCGGGATGTGGTCCTGCTGGAGCGGGATGAACTGACCTCGGGTTCCACCTGGCACGCCGCTGGCGGTCTGCACGGGCTCCACGACAACAATAATGTGTCGCGCATGCAGTACTACACCCTGCAACTGTACCGGGAACTGGAACGGGAAACCGGCATGTCCCTGGGGATTCATCAGCCCGGAACGCTGTATCTGGCCGGTACCCGGCAAAGGGAGCACCAGTTGAGGATTCAGGCATCCAGGGCCCCTGCCTACGGTGCGGAGTTTTATGAAGTGTCGGGCTCCGAATTGCTGGATCTCAATCCGTTGCTGAATACGGAGGGGGTGCGGCTCGCCATGTACGAACCGCTCGGCGGCTACCTGGATCCGTCGGCTGTCACGCAAGCCTATGCCAGGGCGGCCAGGACACGGGGTGCGACAATCCACCGTCACACGCCCGTGATCGAGACCCGGGTCAGGGAGGACGGAAGCTGGAACGTGGTCACGCTGGGCGGGACGCTGCATGCAGAAGTGGTGGTCAATGCAGCAGGACTATGGGGCAGGGAAGTGGCCCGGATGGCCGGCTTCCGCCTGCCGCTGATACCGATCGAGCATCAGTATTTCGTGACTGAAGACATTCCCCGGATATCCGGACTTGACCGGGAACTGGCTTCGGTTGCCGAACGCGACAAGGAATACTACCTGCGCCAGGAAGGCAACGGGCTGCTGGTCGGCGCCTACGAGAAGGCTGGGAAGGTCTGGGCCGAGGCCGGCACTCCCGAGGATTTCGGCCACGACCTGTTTGATCCGGATCTCGATCGGATCTCGGATATCGTGATGGGGGCCTGTAGCCGCGTTCCGGCGCTTGCCGAAGCGGGAATCAAGCGAGTGATCAACGGCCCGATGATCTGGTCGCCCGATGCGTCGGCGCTCATCGGACCGGTAAGGGGGCTGAAGAACTACTTCGTATGCAATGGCATTATCCCGGGATTCAGCCAGAGCGCAGGACTCGGCAAGACCGTTGCCGAATGGATTGTGGAGGGAGAGCCGGAGAGCGACATGTTCGTATGGGACGTGGCGCGTTTCGGCTCATGGACGACCCGGTCATACGCCCGGGCGGCCGCCCTGGACGCCTACGGCTCGCGTTTCCGGATTCATTTTCCCAATCAGGAAATCATGGCCGGCCGGCCGCTGAAAACCCGGCCGGCCTACGAACTGCAGAAGTCGCTTGGTGCGGTATTCGGCCTGTCCTATGGCTGGGAGCATCCGCACTGGTTTGCGAGCGCCGGAACCGTTCAGGAAGATGAGTTCAGTTTCGAGCGTCCGCGCTGGTTCGAGATGATGGGCCAGGAGGCCCTGGGGCTCAGGCAGTCGGCAGGCCTGATTGATGTATCGAATTTCGCAAAGTATCGCATCAGCGGTCCCAATGCCGTCAGCTGGCTTGACCGTATCATCGCCAACCATGTGCCGGGGGAGAACGGACGGATGTGCCTGACTCCGCTGCTTGGCTTGCGTGCGGGGGTGTCCGGAGACATGACAGTGGGTCGGGTGTCCGACCGGCAGCTGTTCATGATCGGATCCGGCATGGCGGAAGATTACCACCTGCGGATTTTCGATGAGTTCCTGCCGGCAAGGGGGGTGACTTTCGAGTGCGTCACCGAACAGTTGTGCGGTGTCAATGTGGCGGGTCCGCAGGCCAGGCGCGTGATTGAAAGGCTGACGGACAGGGATCTGTCTTCCGAGGCGTTGCCGTTCATGCATGTGGCACAGGTGCGGATCAACGGTCATGATGCAATGATCATGCGCGTTTCCTTCAGCGGAGACCTCGGTTTCGAGATTTACGTCGATGCTGCGTACCATCTGGAACTGTACCGCACTGCACTGGAGGCGGGTGCCGAGTTCGGTATCCGACCGGTCGGTAGCCGGGCATTGGCCTCCTTGCGGATCGAGAAGGGCTACGGGAGCTGGGGAAGGGAATATTCCCCGGAGTGGCGTCCGGATGAATCCGGGGTCGAGAGGCTGGTCAAGATCGCAAAGCCGTCCTTCGCCGGTCGCGATGCCTGGATGCAGATCAGGGAACAACCACCCAGGCAGCTTTTGTGCCAGTTCTCGATCGAGACTCGACCGGGGAAAACCGGTTCCGATGCGTGGGGCGGTGAAAGCATCTTCCGGGATGGGCAATACGTCGGGCGGATCACGTCCGGCTCGTACAGTTTCACTGCCGGAAAATCCGTCGCGCTTGGTTATGTAGATACCGGGCACGCCGTGCCCGGAGACGGTTTCGAGGTGGCTATTGTCGGGGTCTCGCAGCCTGCCCGTCTGCTGGACAGGCCCCTGTTCGATCCTGCGGGAGAAAGGCTCAGGGCCTGAGTCCCGTTTTCAGGAATTCCGGTCGGCCGTAATTCAGTCTGCACATTGGCGCTCAAGACTGTCGAGCAGGTTTTCCGGGTCCGGATCGACCCTGTACAGGCTCCGATGCCGGGGCTGGATGAATCCCTGGTCGATTGCCTGTTCGATGAAGGCATTCAGGCTATCGTAGTAGCCGTTGACGTTGAGAATTCCGATCGGCTTGTCCTGGATCTCCAGCTGGTTCCACGTGATGGCTTCGAACAGTTCCTCGAAGGTGCCGAAGCCACCGGGCATCGCGATGAATCCATCGGCCAGATCAGCCATCTTCTCCTTTCGCTGATGCATGCCGTCCACCATGACTTGCTGCGTCATGCCCGGGTGGATCACCTCGTTCCTGAACAGGTTCCGGGGGATCACGCCGGTAACCTGCCCACCGCCTTCAAGCACGGCCTCCGCGATTGTCCCCATCAGCCCGATGCTGGCGCCGCCGTATACCAGTCCCATATTGCGACGTGCCATGCCGCTGCCGAGCAGGGAGGCCGCTTTTCCGAAATCCGGATCATTTCCGGATCTGGAACCACAATACACGCAGATTGTCTTCATGTTTCGTTCAGGGGGATTGGTCATTCAGAAACCCATTGCCGGGTACATTATACCGGCCATGCGGAAGGAAACGCGCATGTTCTGCAAAAATGCCGGGATACCGGAAACCCTCTCGCGACTGTCCCGACATATGCTGCCGACCCGGGGAAGGTCGGGCCGTGCCATTCGAAATCCGGTTCGGTGGTACAATGCAGCATGGAGACTGCCGGGTTCCGCGGCAGACAGGCGTGATGGTGAGCATGTGCAGAAAAGACTCGATAAAAGGTGGACCCGGACGGGCTTCAGCGCATTGTCGAGCGACAGGATCGGGATAACCGGAGGGCCGGGCAGATGCTTCCGGATGACCAGAACAGCAGCGATCTTGCCTACCAGGTCAAGGCTCTGGACGGGGTGTCACGCACCTTTGCCCTGACGATTCCGCAGTTGCCGAAGGGTTTGTGCGAGGTCGTGGGCAATGCCTATCTGCTATGCCGGATCACGGATACCATAGAAGACGATCCCGGGCTGACTGCGGAACAGAAAGGAGTGTTTTCCGGGCGTTTCGCCAGGACTGTCGCAGGCCGGGAGGATGCCGGGACATTTGCCCGCGACCTGGGAGCACTGCTGTCTCCATCGATTTCGGACGACGAGCATGACCTGATCGCCAATACCGAACGGATCATTCGTGTCACCAACCGGTTCAGTCCCGCCCAGAGAGCGATACTCGAGCGTTGTGTGAGGATCATGTCGGGCGGAATGGCGGAGTTCCAGAAGGAGGCGTCCCTTTGCGGGCTGAAGGACCTGCCCGGATTTGACCGATACTGTTATCATGTCGCTGGCGTGGTTGGCGAGATGCTTACCGAACTGTTTTGCGAGTATTCCGAAGAAATCCGTGTTCGGCGGGATGATCTTCTGGTCCTGGGCCGTTCCTTCGGGCAGGGATTGCAGATGACCAATATCCTCAAGGACATCTGGGACGACCAGGAACGGGGCGTCTGCTGGTTGCCAAGAGATATCTTTCTCGAGACGGGTTTCGAACTGGACCGCCTGAGCCCCGGGGAGACTGATCCCGGATTTGTCAGGGGCATGGACCGGATGGTTTCCATCGCTTGCTGCCATCTTGAAAGCGCACTCGAGTACATCCTGATGATCCCGGCACGGGAAACGGGTATCAGGCTGCACTGCCTGTGGGCGCTGGGGATGGCAGTGCTGACCTTGCGGAACATTCACGCCATGCCTTCGTTCCGGAGTGGTCGGGAAGTCAGGATTTCCCGACGCAGCGTGCGGGCGGTAACCGCCATTACCCGGGCCCTGGTACGCCTGAACCCCGCCTTGAGGCTGGTTTTTCGACTGCTTGTCAAGCGCCTCCCCCGCCCCGGGGGCAGGTATCATCCATTCCAGCCGTGACATCCGGCTCCCGGTTTGCCGTCGGTTGCGCTTCATGCGGGCCAGTTTGCAGGCCTGGCATCTGGATGCACGGCGGGGTTTGGTGTAGAGTAGCGGAAACTTGACAGGCAAGTATTGGTGCAGATGGCAGAAACGGCAACCTTGCGCGTCATTCTGGCGCAACCACGCGGCTTCTGTGCCGGAGTTGACCGCGCCATCGCGATCGTGGAGGGCGCGGTGGACAAGTACCATACCCCGGTTTACGTGCGACATGAAATCGTCCATAACCAGCGGGTCGTGCAGAGGCTCAAGGCAAAGGGCGTGAAATTCGTCGAGGAAGTCGAACAGATTCCAGGTCAGGCAGTTGCCGTGTTCAGTGCGCACGGCGTATCAAGGCAGGTGGAGGAAGACGCGAAGGCGCGCTCCCTCGAAGTGCTCGATGCCACCTGTCCGCTGGTCTCGAAGGTGCACAAGGAGGGCCAGAGATATGCCGCGAAAGGTTATGACATCATCCTTATCGGTCATGAGAACCATCCCGAGGTCGAAGGGACGCTCGGTCAGATTCCCGGTCCGGTATTCCTGGTCAGCGAGGTCGAGGATGTCGAAGCGCTGGAGGTGCGGAACCCTGACAAGGTCGCTTTTGTTACACAGACCACATTGTCGGTCGACGATACCCGGGATGTCATCGATGCACTGCGCAGGCGGTTCCCGAATATTGCAGGGCCCGATACCAAGGATATCTGCTATGCGACCCAGAATCGTCAGGCAGCAGTACGGGCACTGGCGGCACAGGTGGATCTGGTTCTGGTCGTCGGTGCGCAAAACAGCTCCAACTCAAATCGTCTGTGCGAAGTGAGCAACGATAGCGGGGTGCCGAGTTATCTGGTCGAGGATCCCTCGCAAGTTGACCGCAGGTGGTTCCGGGGATGCAGTGCCATCGGCATTACCGCCGGCGCCTCCACGCCCGAGGAACTGGTTCAGGAACTCATCGGGAAACTGTGTGAATTCGCGCAGGTCGAGATCTCGACGATGGATGGAGTCGTGGAAAATGTGCATTTCGGTCTTCCTCCTTCCCTGAAGAAGTCCCGTCCAGCAGGAGCGGTTGCGAAATGACCGGATGTTCCCCGGATGGTTCCGGGGGCATCCTGCAACCTGCGCCTGATACGCTTTGTCCGCAGTCTGTCGTTGCCCTCCAGCAGGCCTGGATACCTGCCGGAAGTGATGTCGGCAAGGAATGGTTCTCGTCGAACCCAGGTGGCCGTTTTGCAAGCGTTTCGATTGAAAAATGGCCACGTTGCCACAATCGCGACAATGGCAAGGTCGAACAGGAGAATGACGGTGAACAAGGTGTCTCCGGTACTGTCCCGGCGTTTACTGTTCTTCTCCTCTTCCTGCCATGGCTGGCTTGTCCCATTGAAGGTGCCGGACGATTTCCTCGTCGATCATCGCGCACTTCCTCTTCAATCCCGGGTCATCAGGGTTGAACACCGTATCCATGGCCTGGACGGTGTCGACTGGATTCAATTCGACAGACAGTGAAAAAGGTTGCTCGCATGCGATAGCAAGACCCGGCGTCGGCAGATCCCGCCATCCGGATAGCCGGTCGGGCGCATGACAATCCTGGTGCCGGCAGGGAGCTCCGGGTGGGATATCATCCTTCCTGCGGTTCCTGGATTGTCCTGAAAGGTGATGTGATCAATAGGCAATGGGCGTGTCAGGCCCTATAATCGCCCGGAATCCGGCAATTCGGATTGCAAACCGTAGTAAACGAGAATGAAGGGTGATTCGATGGACAAGGCGCATACGAAGATCGGATTCATCGGTCTGGGAAACGTGGGCGGGAAGCTTGCCGCAAGCCTGTTGCGCAATGGCTACGACCTGACCGTCAGGGATCTGGATGATTCGGCGGTCAGGCCGTTTGTGAATGCAGGGGCCCGCCTGGGGACGAGTCCGGTCCAGATGGCCCGGGACGTGGATATCCTGATTACCTGTCTGCCCAGTCCCGTGGCGAGCGCACAAACCATGGAAGGGGAGCAGGGCGCCCTGTCCGGTCTGGCTGCGGGCAGGATATGGGCTGAAATGAGCACGACCGATGAGGCCGAAATCCGCAGACTGGGCGGACTGGTCGCCGCTACCGGAGCAGATCCTGTCGATTGTCCGGTATCAGGTGGATGCCATCGTGCGGCAACGGGGAATATCGCCATTTTTGCCGGATGCGACAGAGGTGTGTTCGAACGGATGCTGCCGGTACTGACCACCATGGGGAGGCGAATACTGCACACCGGACCGCTTGGCTCTGCATCCATCCTGAAGGTCGTGACCAATTACCTGGCAACGGCCAACCTGCTTGCGCTGTGTGAAGCGCTGGTTACTGCCAGGGCGGCCGGCATGGATCTCAACACGACCTATGAGGCCATCCGCATCTCATCGGGCAATTCCTTTGTCCATGAAACCGAAAGCCAGGTGATTCTGAACGGTAGCCGTGACATCAGTTTCACGATGGATCTCGTGTGCAAGGACATCGGGCTGTTCGGGAAAGTGGCGAACCGCAACAGTATTCCGCTTCGGCTGTCGCCGATCATGGAGGAGATATTCCGCGAAGGGTGCGAACGCTACGGAGGGCGGGAATATTCACCGAACATCATCCGCCTGCTCGAGGAGGCGACGGGGCTGGATATACGGGCACCGGGATTTCCGGCGCAGATCGAGGACGACGAACCGGAGGAACCGGGATACGAGGTGACCCCCGGTCGGTGACCGGTTTTGCCGGGAGTCAGGTGGAGTCTCTCGTTCTCGCGTTCCAGCTGCTCGGCGCGGGCGGCCAGTTCATCGTGCTGTGCATCCCGGTTCCGCATCCTTGCCCGGAGGCTGGCGTTCTTCCCGCGCAACGTCGATATCAGTTCCGTGGCCCGCCATTGAACAGGCTTCAAATTTGTGTTGGCAAATCCACCGGCAACGCCCGCAGATAATCCCCGAAAGACGGAATCGGGATCCGGTAATGATCGGGCATGTCCCGAGACGGGGCCAGTAGCCCGGCATGCAGGGCATTGGTCAGGAAATCATCCATGGACTGTCCTGCTTTCCCGCGCATCTCCTCTGTGAGTGACTCGATCCTGTCGTAGGACAATTGGTCGTCATTCCCTTCCGCGGCCAGGGCCAGACTCCGGTAGACCCAGGCCCGGCTGGAACCGGCGGCAAGGCGCCCGGCATAGTAGGCATCCTTCCGTTTCCTGCCGCCTTCCAGGGCCTGCTCCAGAATTGCTCCATCGATGCGTCCGCCGTTGTCACGGATCACCCGGGACGCCGCCACGGCTACCCGGTTGATGTGCTGCGGCCACCCCTGGGACAGTCCGGCCAGTTCATTCACCCACACTTCCCGATCTTCCGGCGTGCCCGTGAAACCGTAGGCGTCGAAGACGCCCCGAATGGCGCAGGCCGCATCTTCATCCGGCAGCGGCTGGAGGGTCATGATCCGTTCGTCGGCGAATCTCGACAGGCCGCACTCGCGCAGCACCTGCTGGGTGTCGCTCAGACCGAAGAACGCCGCCACCAGGGGAATCCCCTGGGGGTCCCGGTGCAGACAGTCCATCACCCCCTTCGTATTGTCGCAAACCGGTGTGTTCTGGGCTTCGTCCACACAGATCACGAAGCGGAACCGGCCAAGCAGCGGGGCGGCATTGCGGAACACCCGCCCGGCCGTCACGCCCTCATCCCGACGCCCCCCGACCGCCACGCCGAATGCGCCGCCACCACGTGCCGACAATCCCCGGTACAGCTTCCTGGCGAGACCGGCCACATTGTCCAGCACCCTGATGACCGATGTTCCGGAGGCGATGTTTCCGAGACGCCCGCGCTCGGCGTTGGCGGCTGCCACCAGCACCTCGACGACATCGACCGGAGACTGCAGGGAATCGGGCTGGATGGCCACCGCGACCCAGGGATCTTCGGGGGTCGAATGACGCCTGACCGCCTCCATGCACTCCGCCATCAGCGCCGACTTGCCGGCGCCC
>JAJDVC010000008.1 GCA_022826305.1 Gammaproteobacteria bacterium
AACAACATCATTCCTGACTGGAATGATCTTGTATACAATGGCGACTGGAAGCTTGCAAGCGAGGTTCTGCATTCCACAAACAATTTTCCAGAATTCACGGGGAGGATATGTCCGGCACCCTGCGAGGCTTCTTGCACACTCAATATCCAGGACAATCCGGTGACGATCAAGCACATAGAAAAAAGCATTGTCGAGCATGCCTGGCAACAAGGCTGGGTTCAGCCCGAAATCCCACGGCACCGAACTGGAAAACGGGTTGCCGTCGTCGGATCCGGTCCGGCTGGGCTGGCTTGTGCCCAGCAATTGGCAAGAGCCGGTCATTCGGTATCCCTGTATGAGAAGCAGAAGCGCAGTGGAGGGTTGCTGCGCTACGGAATTCCGGACTTCAAGCTCGATAAACTGGTCATTGACCGACGTATGGCTCAGATGAAAACCGAAGGGGTGAAGTTCCATACCGGCGTTCATATTGGTGTCGACATTCCAGTTCCTGATCTCATCGGGGCTTTTGATGCCATCATTCTGGCTGGAGGCGCAGAGCAGCCGAGGGATATCGACGTGGCAGGCCGTGAACTTGAGGGTGTCCATTTCGCTATGGAATTTCTCCGTACCAATAACCACAGGGTACAGGGAGGGCTTGTGGACGATGATGAATTCATCTCGGCCGAAGGAAAGCATGTCGTGGTAATCGGCGGTGGTGATACGGGTTCAGACTGTATCGGAACCTCAATCCGCCAGCAGGCAAGATCCGTGACACAGATCGAGATTCTTTCCAGGCCCCCAGATCGGGAGGACAAGGCGCTTACCTGGCCGAACTGGCCACACAAGTTACGCACATCTTCTTCGCAGGAGGAGGGCTGTGACAGAATCTGGGATGTCAAGACCATTTCCATGACAGGAGATACCCGGGGCAGGGTATCTGTCTTGAACTGCATCAAGGTTGCATGGACCCGGGGCGAGAACAGGTGGCAGATGCGTGATATAGCGGGATCGGAGTTTTCCCTCAAGGCTGATCTGGTCCTGTTGGCAATGGGATTCATGCATCCCGTCCATGAAGGACTCCTGAAGGAAATGGGGGTCGAGCATGACGCCAGGGGCAACGTTTCGGCACCAGTTACCGGGGATGATGCATATCAGACCAGTACACGGAAGGTGTTTTCTGCGGGAGACATGCGCAGAGGCCAGTCGCTTGTCGTATGGGCTATTCATGAGGGCCGCCAATGTGCACGGGCTGTTGACCGTTTTCTGCAAGGGCATAGTGACCTGCCCGGCTAGCAATTTGCCAGCAGGGGTAAAGCAGTCGGTCATGAACATTGTTTCGTTCAGACAGGATAATCTGCCGCGGGCTTCCGGAGTTTCGCAGATGCGTCCGACCTGCAGGTTGTATTGTTTCGGCGCCTTCTTGGTGGCTCAATGTCTGTTTTTACCGGGCATGGAGAAGACCGAATGAATGATCGGTATCTCAAGGCCCTGCGGCGTGAACCTGTAGATTGTACACCGATATGGATCATGCGCCAGGCGGGGCGATACCTGCCCGAGTATCGTGCATCCCGGGAAAGGGCTGGAAGTTTCCTGTCCCTGTGCAAGACTCCGGAGCTTGCGGCTGAGGTAACGTTACAGCCAATCATGCGATTTGATCTGGATGCCGCGATTATCTTTTCCGATATCCTCACGATTCCCGATGCAATGGGACTGGGATTGTCCGTGAAGGACGGAGTCGGTCCCCGGTTTGAAAGATCCTTGAGAACAAGGGGCGACATCGACCGCCTTCCCGATGTGGATGTGCTGGAGAAGCTCGGTTATGTCATGAGTGCCGTTCGCATGGTTCGCCGTGAACTCTCAGGCAAGGTTCCGCTGATCGGATTCAGTGGCAGTCCCTGGACTCTGGCGACCTACATGGTGGAGGGAGGGAGCAGCAAGGAGTTCCGATATGTGAAATCCATGATGCATGACAGTCCGCATACCATGCTGCTGCTGCTTGACAAGATTACCCGGGTGGTGGTGGATTACCTGAAGGAGCAGGTCAGGGCCGGTGCGCAGTCGCTGATGCTATTCGATACCTGGGGAGGTATCCTTTCCACCACCGATTATGTGGAATATTCCCTGGAGTCGATGTCCAAAATCGTCTCTGCACTGAAATCGGATCCTGAGACAGGCGTAATTCCCATTACGTTGTTTACCAAGGGTGGCGCATCCTGGCTTGAGGCGATTGCCGATACCGGATGTGATGCCATCGGGCTGGACTGGACCATTCCGCTTCAATCAGCCCGGCAGCGTGTGGGACACCGCGTATCGCTCCAGGGGAATATGGATCCTACCGTATTGTACGCATCAGAAGAGAAAATCAGGGCCGAGGCCACGAGGGTCCTGTCCGATTTTGGTCCCGGCGAGGGGCATGTCTTCAATCTGGGCCATGGCATTCATCCTGGAATTGACCCGGCACATGTTCGTGTACTTGTAGATACCGTACACAAGGCGAGTGCAAGGTAGCTGATTCATTCGACAATTACACGGATTGAGGTAATGGACCTGGCTTATTTGCCCTGTGCGGGTCTTTTGGGAAGCACCTTCCACGAGCGAAACGCGATGCAGCATGACTATCAGGTCCGAGTAGTCCAGCACTCCGGTCGCAATGCCGGGGATGGCCGTTCACCGTGTTTCCTGCCTGACCCTGCGTGCCAGGCTTTCGCCATCGAATAAACGGCGCGGGATCGAAAGACTGTTCTCGTCGTACAGGAACGGGGCCAGACAATTGGCGGCTTCCCTTCCCACCAGGCCTGCAGCGGCAAGGCTGGGCGCGCCCAGCCTTGCCCCATCGGCATGTTGCGAACCCACA
>JAJDVC010000220.1 GCA_022826305.1 Gammaproteobacteria bacterium
GGCCGACATGCCGGCCGCGGCCACATTCCCGACCGGGTGGACATTGCCGAGCGCCCTGCGGTGGTAGAGGAGAAGTCCCGGATCGGGGACCGGGAGCTGGATACGGTCATCGGCTCAAGGCGCCGGGGCGCCCTGGTCACGCGGTGGATCGGGGGTCGAATCCGGGATCGGGTGCACACCTTCACGGCGGATAACGGCAGGGAATTCGCGGGGTGCCAAGCGGTTTCCGAGGCACTGACGGCGGATTTCCATTTCGCCACCCCTGCCATGCCCGGGAGCGCGACCTGAACGAACACGCCAGCGGCCTGGTCCGCCAGTACTTCCCGAAGGGGACGGACTTGTGCGTGGTGACGGCATCCCGGTTCCGGGCAGTGGCGGACCGGATCAGTCACTGACCCCGGAAGGTGACGGATTATCGTCCGCCTGCGGAGGTCTTCACCGGGGCACTGGTTACACCCTGATGGCGATGACATCGCTGGCATGGAATTCTCGTGGCAACTGAAGCGATCCTGTTCGGTCCGAAAGCACCGGGCCGGTCTTGCGCCGGATGATGATCTCTGTCAGTATATCCCGGAGTCGGAATTGATGACATTTCCCGGCGGCATGAGCTATCGAGGGGCTGGTTCCTTCACCGTTGCAATCCCTCCATTCGGGCTACGTCCTCATTCCGGGATAGCGGCGAGTGATGCGCTTCAGAGTGTAGGCGGGCACGCCCTGATGCAAACGAGGGATATCCTGGTTCGAATCCAGTCGCTCAAACCAGCATTTCCTGAAAGCGGTAATCGGTTTTCAGTTCCGGGGCCGCCTGTGAAATATCCTCTAAACACTGATCTAACTCGGAAGTCGGAAGGTCTCCATTGCGGATCCCGATGACCGCATTCAGCAATTGCAGTGCTGGCATTGGAAATCTTTTGCAGAGGTCGCTGTTTTGGAGCCGGTGGGCAATGTAATCGGGATGCTCTATCGGTCGGAACCAATCATGGAACAATTCCACTGCTTCTGTGAACCTGTCACCTGCGGATATGCTGGTTAGCGCCAGAGATTTCACGATGTCATCTGAAACATGTTCATGCGACTTTGGCCAGATATCTTGCCAGAAAGGCCGGATCCGATTCGCCCAGTACTCTTCACGTTGCTCACCCATGCTATCGAGAATCTGCGGGAAGGTTCTTGCTGCTTCCTCCAGCCCCTCAATGGGAAGGGCGTTGAAGGCCTCCTGAAGTTTCTCCAACATGTCCTGTTCCCTGTATTCAAGCGCCTCGTAGGTCAGGATGGCAGCATATTGCGGGCCATGTTCGGTCAGGCAAGAATAGTGTCTTGCGGTTTCCAGAAACTGCTCCCTGAAAGCCGTCAGCAAGGGAGCATGACGGCGTGGAGACCAAAGAAATCCCTCCCAAACCAATCTGGCTTCCTCCGACCTCTCCGTCCATGAGAAATGCGGCAAAAGATGCTTACTTGTCCATGATGGATCGACCCGGAACAGCGAAATGACCCTTGATGCCAGCATTACCCTGCCGTAACGGAGACGGGTTTCCCGGATATTGCAGATTCCTGTAAGGAGAGGTTCAATTTCAGTAGGCAGGCGATCACCATCGTTCGGTTCGGACCTGAAGACGAAAGACAGCAGAGCTTCAGCAACAAGACCGACCGGATGGTTTATTGATTCGTCGACAGGGCGCTGTATCGACTTGCCACCCTGTGTCGTGATAGATCCAGAATCGGGAGAAAGGTCCAGAATACGTTGACACAAGTCCAGCAGTATGTTTTCGTGTCTCTCTATGGATCTGGATGCTGCATTCAGCCACCATGCAATACCATGCACGACCTCCTGCAAGGTGTTTTCGGGTATTGTTCTGATCAGCGGAGCCGCATAGCGCCACGACCTTTGTATCTGATCTTCCTTGCTCCATACTGGCAATGCTTCTCGCCAGCGCGCCACTGGCCAGATCCCGTCTTTGGCCAAGTCGTGCAAGGCGCATAGACAATGGAAAAACCGGGTACCGCAAGTTTCGGGCCAATTGTCTCCATGGAACTGATGTTCCTGATGGGAAGACTGCTTTAGCCATTCAATCAACTGCCGATGCTTGCGGGGAGCGGAATCGATCCTGCGATATTCCTGGCAGTCTGGATCTCCTGTCATGCTCATCCAGGACGAGAATTCTTCTTGCTCGTGCGATAGCAATATCCATTCAGGATTCGCCGAAGACAGGGCATCGAAGCGGTTTCGCGCCTCATTCCCAAAATTCAGCCCTGACGAGTCCAGTTTTGCCAGAAGCAACCACACATTCCGATTCGCGATTTCTTCCCAACGCCCAGGCTCAAGATTTTCCTTGTACATACGGCGCGGAGGGCCATCCAGAATGGCGGCTTCGAGCTTTCCCCGAGATGCGGACAGGTTGTGGCCCTGGAGTACCAGAAGGCGCATCACCTCGCGTTTTGTTTCCAGGGACCACAACCACCAGTTTCCATCGGACAACAGCCAGTCAGACCACCGTGTCGAACTGATACAGTCCTGTTGACTGGCGGCAAAGAAGGCGAGACGTTTGAACGTGGGATATGGAAGTTCAAACCAGCGTTCCGCAATCAGAATCGCTCTTGCGGGTTCACTTCTCCATGTCGCCAACCATGCATCACGCAGAAGCTCGATCAGCAGCACCCAATTACGGAATTTCCGGTTCTGCCAGTGTGGTTCGATCGATGGCAGGGCCGAGAATGAGCCGTCTCTGTAATCATCCGCCTGGCCCAGTTGCTGCAAGAGGTCCAGGGCATCGCGCAACAGTTGCTGGAGGTCATCCAGCAGAGCGGGCAATGCGCTTTGCCAGAATTCGGTATCCCGATCACCAATAGCCGAGCGAACATTATCAGCGCTGAGCACGAGTTCATGGTGGACAATATTCCTCAGGCGACCAGATGGTTCCGTTTCTTCATATCCATCATGCCATCGAAACGGCTTTCTCAAGGCAATCAAGGGCGTAAGAGAATTACGCAACTCCATCCGCGACAATGTGCTCAGGCCATCCTGTTCCAGGTGCTTTACCCTCCAGTAAAGGCCAATTCGGCGTGACTTTATGTGGCCTCCCAGAAACAGACGCCACAGGACTCGCATCCATTGATCAGGAATGGCATTTGGTGAATCCGTGCTAATCCGGTCGAGTTCGTCAGTTCTATTCTCGCGGAGGAGTCTGTCCTGATGGTCGAGTTGACCCTCGATCAGATCAGCAAATTTGTCATGCAAATTGCTCCCGTTTTCCAATACCCAATGGATCAACATTGGATCGTTGAGATGCCGTATCAGCCAGCGGGCAATATGCGACATCACGGTGTCCCAGGTCGTGTCGTGTCCGCCTCCACAAAGAGCCATCCATGAGGTTTGCTTGCAGGATGCAGGTCGACTGATGAGACTGAACCGGAGTTCATCGTCGGTGGATGGCAGGGGAGAAACCCCGAAGCGACTCAAGTCGCCATACTGAAAGTGCTTTTCGGAAAATGCCGTCAGCCAGTCAAGTGGCGGTGCTGGATTGAATTCCGCGAAACGCCTGGCCGGACGCCCGGACCTGTCCGAAAGAGCCCAAAGCATGCGGCCTACAAAATCATCCTCTTGGGTGCTTGCCGAGGGTCGTGTCAGTGCAAGTTCGACCACGATTTTCTCCCTGCCGGAAATTCCGTCACGGTGGGTATCCGCCCAGACTTTCAGCGTCTCCTGCAGCGCAGAATGGGGATATTTTCCTGGACGAATCCCATAAAGTATTGGCAACACCCCTTTGGATTTCCATTCATTGGAACTGGTCGTTTCCTCATCTGGACCGCAGCATCCCAAGGCATAGGCTTGCGGTATATCTTCACCCAGCATCCGGTCTGCAGCGAGTGCGTCCATCATGTAGCGGAGCACTGGATCATTGATACTGTACCCGACAAAGCAAACCGCGTAGTTCCGGAACAATTCGCTGACGAAACGCGCTGCCCACCCTTCTGTCAGGTAGGCCAATCCAAAGTCACCGCTGGTCACCACAAGCCGATTCAGTTCAGCTTCATCCGGCTTCGCGGGCA
>JAJDVC010000039.1 GCA_022826305.1 Gammaproteobacteria bacterium
GTTGCAGAACACGTACAGCGGCAGGAAGCAGTGACTGCGGTAATACCCGTGCCAGGCTCGCCCCGCCTGATTGCCATGCACCCGGTCGTCCGTCGCATCGAAATCCAGGATCAGTTCCTCGGGCGCTTCGCTGAACGACTCGATGAACAACTCCACCAGCACCTCATGGATCGATACCATCCAGGCACGCTCCGCCTGCGACTCGAACCGGCACAGCGCCGTGTCCCGGTCAACCGCCGTCTGCAGCACCTCATCGTGGCGCAACTCGTCGTGATCGTTCAGGCCATCGTGACCCAGGCACAGGGCATGCAGCCGCTGACGCAGCAGATTCGGCCTGCTGTGCCGGCAACTCGCCTGCCGGCGCGGATCGTCGAGCAACCGGGCAATCCGGGTGGTCAGACCGAGTCGGCGATCCTGTTCGCTCACCAGCATCACCCCGCCGTTGCCGGTGATGGCGCCGCCCCGGAAATCGGCTTCGACCTTGCGCCGTCTGCGGTTTGAAAATCGGATCGTTCTGCGGGTACAATGTGTCATGGGTGGAAGCTCCGGTAATTTCTTTATAACACATTGAATTATATCACATAACGGAGATTCCACCCTGCTCCTTCATGCATTTTTCGGGTTAGACGGCGATGCTGCCCACATGGTCTTGCAGCGTGCGCTGCAAGGCCGGATCGCCGGGCTGCCATTCCGGGTTGAAGCAGACGCGCAGAATTCCTGCCAGAGGTGCTTGATCATGTGCCGGGTATCGCCTGCTTCCAGGATCGAGAGAACCTTCAGTCTCGGCAGGGCGGGATTCGCTGTAATGGGATATCTGGTTGGGGGAAATACAGCCATTCAATGCCGCATGGCAACAAACCACGAAGATGGTTCCTGCCATCAGACAGTGGAAGCATGCAACCATATCCCGAATCAGGCACAGCCTGTGGGCCTGCATGAGAGGATGACAACGCCTCAACGATTCCGTTCGTTGCTGGAAGTTCCGGATCAGGCTAAGGCTGCCGTGGTCCTGATTTTCTCCCGAGGTTCGCACTGCACCATTGCATCACAAGGCAGATTGCGTGCCAGCGCATCGGAAAGACACTCTTTTGCGGATGCCAGGCAGATTCCGCATCCCGCACCGATGCCGAGGCACTTACGCAAGCACGACAGGGATGTAACATCCCCTCGTTCCACGGCATCCCTGATATCATGGTTGGTTACGGATTGGCAGATACAGACGTACATGTCCCAAGGTTCGGTAATTGCAAATCGCAGTATAAATGAGAATTGATCCGCTTGCAAAGGCCGTGTCAAAAACTGCCTGTGCAGTATGGAAATTTCCGCTTTTTTCAAATGGGGTCAATGGGTTCAGACACGAGATGCCAAGTACTCGGCTCTGGTTTTTGAGGTCCTGATCTGGCCTGATAGTGCACTTTGGGCAAATTTCCAGGCATCGGGAATGCTTCCAGACCAGCCACCCCGGAGGAACACGCACACGGACATGGCGTGCTTCGAACACATGCACGAACTGACCATATGCCAGTCCAATGGCAGATTATCCCGGAAAAGACAATGGCCTTCAGGGTTGGATTATCCCGAAGACAATGAGAACTGCATGCATGTACAGACGCATACCCTGCATCCGTCCCTCGGATGCGCCATTGTCACCATCCGTGATGCTGACCCGAGGATTTGCACCAGTTGCTGAACCAGCCGACCGGGCTGCTGTGGCTTGTGGGACAGCGGCCATCCGTGACCAGCATGGTGCGTCGCCTGCTGGCAGCAGCGAGTCTCAGTCTTCAGGGCCGAGGGCCATCTGTGACTGCTGATAATTCTGCAGTCCTACCCTGTCGATCAGCTCCAGCTGGGTTTCCAGCCAATCGATATGCTCTTCTTCGGACTCCAGAATGGACTCAAATAGCTCCCTGGAAACATAATCCCCGACCTTTTCACAATCTGCTATGGCCTCCTTCAGGTCCGGGTGCGCTTTCATCTCCATTTTCAGATCGCATTCCAGTATCTCTCGGGTATCCTGGCCGATCATCAGTTTTCCGAGGTTCTGCAGATTCGGAAGACCTTCCAGGAAGAGAATCCGCTCGATGAGCTGGTCGGCGTGTTTCATCTCGTCAACCGACTCATGGTATTCATGCTCTCCCAAGGCAACCAGGCCCCAGTCCTTCAGCATCCGCGCATGGAGGAAATACTGGTTGATGGCGGTCAGTTCGTTTTTCAGGACCTTGTTCAGGTGCCTGATGACTATTTCATCCCCTTTCATGATGATTTCTCTACTGTTGGGGCTAGCGACAATTCAGTTGCCGTTGCCACTGTTGCTGGAATGGTTTTCAAGGGTAACAAAGTCGCCAGTTATTTGCAAGTATTTGATTTTAAAAAGAACAATATTGCTTCTGATTCTTGTTCCATCAACCATGCGTTCAGGTGCCCCCAATCCAGTGTCAAGAACTGTTCCCGGGCCCGCATCAGGATCCCCGGTGAACGGATCGGTATTCTCGCGCTCTCATGTCGGGCCCATTGCATAAGCGTGCATCAGCCCATCCCTTTCGTGCAGATGGATCAATGCACATGCCGACCCAGAGCACGGATTTCCCTGTGGGCCATTCCTCCGGCAGCAGATGCTCGTGGCGTCGGTGGTCAGCTCGAATACGGCAGTGCTTTGGTGCAGGGCTTCATGGGCAGCATCGAGGTTCGCCAGCATGCCCTGCCCATGCAGTTTTTCGAATACGACCACATATGCCCTGTTTTCCGTGATCCGGGCCGCCGCCGAAGCCTTGTCCGGCATGGCAATCTTCTGGAGGGTCAGCAATGGTGCACCTGTCTGACCGTGCAGGTCCGGTTCGCGTCCACCCAGAAACTGCCCGTTGATCCATTCACCGTCTTCCTGCCGATGAAAAACTGGAGAATGTGAGCGCATACATGGCGGCAGGGGGATTTCGGTCGCCAAGCGATCTGCCATCATCCGTCAGCTTTTCAGAAAAACCGGGACCATACTTCCATGCCTGACCAATACAACGCCGGACTTCATGCATGCAGGGATAATTAGGCGGATCCGCCAGCCGTCCGGTTACGGCAACCTGACCAGTCCGCGATTCCACGGACAGCATCTGCCTCTTCGATATCAGACATGCGTGTGGCATCTCCCGACAGTACCGACACTCCTCATGTGCGAATGGGTCATGATGGAAGACTGAGGTTAACCGCAAGGGAGAGCTTGTCGAATCGCCACACCCGCAGGATACCGAAAACCGATCGCCATCTGTCGCAAGACCCGAATCAGTTCATGAGCGACTGGACATCTGTCCGATCAGGCAGAATTGTCCCGCGGAAACACCACCATGTGCTGCAGGTCCAGACGGATTGTGATCTCCTCTCCGGGTTGATGGGCATGATGACTTGGCACATGGCACATGACCCGGCTCCCATCACCCAGTTCAAGGGTGTAGAGATGGTCAGCGCCGCGAAATGCGGCGGACTCGACACGGGCCGAGATGGAGCCCTGGGGATCATAGCGGACATCATCCGGCCTGAGCAGGACATCCACCTCGGTACCAGCGGGATAGGACATGGACATTTCCCCGGATATCACTCCGATGCCGGCATGCAACCGGTCTTCATCCAGTACCCTGGCCCGGATGAAGACTCCACGCCCGATAAACTCGGCGACAAACCGGTCCGCAGGCCAATGGTACAGGTTGTAACCTGAATCCCACTGATGCAACCGGCCACAGTTGATGACCCCCATCCGGTCGGAAAATGCAAACGCCTCCAGCTGGTCATGGGTAACCAGCAGGGCGGTCACGCCATCTAACCGCAGCACCTCACGCACTTCACGGGCCAGCTGTTCCCTGAGTTCCAGATCCTGGCCACTGAACGGCTCATCCAGAAGCAGCAAATCGGGTTCCGGCGCGATGGCACGGATCAATGCCACCCGTTGTTGCTGGCCACCGGACAGCTCATGGGGATACATGTCCGCATGTCTTTCCAGACCGACCAGTTCCAGCAGTTCGTATACACGCCGTCGGATGGCGTCTGAGCCCTTGTGCCGGATACCGAAGCCGACGTTGTCGAAAACGGTAAGATGCGGGAATAACGCCAGATCCTGGAATACCATGCCGACACCACGACGCTCCGGCGCCAGATGGTGTCCGGTTCCGGAGACAATCTGGCCGCGAATCTGGACCCGGCCCCGGGAAGGCTGTTCAAAGCCGGCGATAGCGCGCAGAAGGGTTGTCTTGCCGCAACCACTGGGGCCAAGCAAGCTGCCTGTCTCGCCATCTTCCATGGAAAGGCTGACGTTGTCGACTACCCGGTTTCCCCCGAGTTCAACACTGACATCGATGATATCGAGATGATTGTGTGCTTTCGTATTCATATCGGCCGGGTACCGGCCCGCGACCTGCTGATGGCGCCGCTCAGCAAGATCACGGGAATGATGCCCACGGCGACAATGGCGAGCGCGGCGGTTGAGGAATCCGCCAGTCGTTCGTCGGATGCCAGTTCATAGGCTCGCACTGCCAGGGTGTTGAAGTCAAACGGGCGGAGAATCAGCGTGGCGGGCAACTCCTTCATCACATCCACGAATACGATCACCATGGCGGTCAGCAGGCTCCCCCTCAAGATCGGCAGGTGAATATCACGCAGCACGGCAGCACGGTTGCTGCCCATGGATCGTGCAGCATCATCCATGGAAGGCTTGACTTTTTCAAGTCCTGCTTCCACGGTTTGCAGGGAAATCGCAAGGAAACGGACCGTGTAGGCGAACAGCAGGACGAACACGGTGCCGCTGAACACCAGCCCGACACCCATATCGAAATATTCCCGGGTCCAGTGATTCAATGCGTTATCCAGTGCACCGAACGGTATCAGTATGCCTACGGCGATCACGGTGCCGGGTATGGCGTAGCCCATGGATGACAGGCGCGAGAAAAAACGCATGGCTCTGGAGGGGTGAATGCGGTTTCCGTACCCCAGGATCAGCGCCGGCACCAGTGCAACCATGGCAGCGCCCGCCGCCAGCGCGAAACTGTGCCAGGCCAGGGTGACAAACCTGCGGTCGACCATGGTGTCGTAGGTCTCCAGGGCCCAGATGACCAGCTGGACGGTCGGTATGATAAAGCCGAACAGCAACGGCAACAGACAGGCGATAAATGCGAGTGCGGACCAGCCTCGGGAAAGTCTGATATCCGGCAACCGCTGATAGCGGTTGGTTGTATGATGAAAGTGTGCGCGGCGGCGGGACCAGCGTTCCAGCAGGATGAGGGCGAACACGAAGATCAGCAGAACTGCCGAAAGTTGCGCTGCCGCCACGGCGTCGAACATGCCAAACCAGGTGCGGTAGATGCCGGTGGTGAATGTGCTGACACCAAAATACTGCACGGTACCGAAATCCGCCAGGGTTTCCATGAGCGCCAGGGACAGCCCGGCCACGATCGCGGGTCGTGCCAACGGAACAGCGACTTTGGAAAAACTTTTCCAGGGACTGCAGCCCAGGGTTCTGCTCACCTCCAGCACACAGACCGACTGGCCGATGAATGCCGCCCTGGCAAGCAGATAGACGTAGGGATACAGCACCAGTGAAAACATGACAATGGCGCCGCCGAGCGAGCGCACCTCCGGGAACCAGTACTCCCCGTACGACAGTCCGAATGCCCTGCGGATCCATCCCTGGAGCGGTCCGCTCACATCCAGCATCCCGGTATACGTGTAGGCAATAATGTATGCCGGCATCGCCAGGGGCAGCAGCAGCAACCAGGTCAGAAGGTCCCGTCCCGGGAAGCGATACATGCTGGTGAGCCATGCCGTGGTGACGCCAATGCTCCCCGCACCCAGGGCAACACCCACCGTGAGCCACAACGAGTTCCTGATGTACTCCGGCAGGACGGTGTCAACAAGATGCGACCAGTTCTCGCTCGCAGGGGTGAACAGGTAGACGCAGACGGCGCCGATGGGCACCAGTATGATCAGGGATGTCAGCGCACCGACGATCGCCCAGCCACTGGGCAACCGTTGCAGGCCCCGAGAGTTTCCACCGGCAGACAATGCAGCACTGCGCATCATTGGAGCACCGAATCGTTGGCCTCCCTCTGCGGGCCGACGCGACAATGCCCTGCATCAGTCCGGCTGATTACGGGCAGCGCCAACACACGATCAAGTAACCGGGAGGCGGGTTGCGCATTATGCCTGACACCTCAGCCGGCGCTCAACGCCAACCGGCCCGATCCATCAGTTGCAACGCCGCCTTGTTGTTTTCTCCCAGGAATGTCAGGTTGAGGGTATCGGCCTTGAACTCTCCCAGCCGGCGCAGTGTATCCGAAATGGGTGCGACGGGCACTACGGGATACTCGTTGCTGACTTCGGCGTACCAGCCTTGCGACTCCGGGGTCACAAGAAATTCCAGCAGGGCCTCGGCTGCGGCCCGGTTACGCGCATGTCGAGTAATGCCGGCACCGCTGACATTGACATGGGCTCCACGACCGTCCTGATTCGGCCAGAATACACCGATTTTTTCCGCCGCCGCGCGATCCTTTTCCTTGTCGCTGTTCAGAAGACGCCCGAAATAATAGGTATTGACCAGCGTAAGGTCGCATTGTCCGGCTGCTACCGCATGCAGTTGGTCCGTATCCCCTCCACCAGGCTTGCGGGCAAGGTTCGCCACCAGCCCCCGGGCCCATTGCTCCGTCCTTTCCTCGCCCAGATGCCTGATCATGGAGGCGACCAGGGACTGGTTGTAGATATTCCCCGACGAGCGAATGCAAAGGCGACCTCGCCATTTCTCGTCCGCCAGCGCCTCATAGGTGGAAAGCTCTTCCGGATCAACCCGGTCCCTGGCGTAGAAGATAACCCTGGCACGACGGGAAAGACCGAACCACTGGCTGTCCTTGTCCCGCAGGTGAAGTGGAATGGTTTCATTCAGAACGGGATTCCTGATCGATTGCAGGATTCCCGCAGACTTGGCGCGTTGCAGACGGCCGGCGTCCACCGTGATAAAGATGTCCGCTGGGGTCGCCTCACCCTCGATTTCAATCCGCTTCAGAAGGCCATCCGCCTTTCCGGTAACCAGCCGGAACCCGATTCCCGTGTCCGCCTCGAATCTTTGCAGAAGCGGAAGTATCAGCGCCTCCTTTCGCGCGGAATAGATATTGACGACATCCTCCGCAACCACCGGCGCGGAGCCCACAATCATCGATGCCAGCGCCAATGCCAGGGACGCCAGGGGAATTCGTGAACTATTCGGTTTCATATGATGGTTCAGTTGCCTTGATATTGATCGGTCTGCACCAGAGGCGAGTGCAGTCGCCTGCGCCAGCCCTGGACCAGCATTCGGTGAAGGGCCCCGCCCCTTCCCGGAAAGGCAGGAGATACAGGGTGTACAGTGAATGTGGTTCGTCCGCTACCGACCCCAGGCCGTAGCGAAGTTCCTGGTTCGGCTCGGAATGGCAGTGAGTACCGAACAATCGGTCCCAGCAAGCCAGGGCCACGCCGAAGTTCCGGTCATGATGCCGGGGATCCTCGGAATGGTGAATCTGATGCTGCGCGGGCGACAGCAGAAAATTTTCCAGCCAGGGCCAGTAGCGGATGGGCACCTCGCTGTGGCGCAAGTTGGCTCCCAGGAGATTGAACGCAAACTTGAACGCGTTGGCCCCGAGCACCATGACAAGGCTGGCACGGTCGCCAAAACCGTACACGAATATCCCGATGCACAACCCCTGCACCAGTGCACCGCGCAGGGCAAACAGGACTCCCTCCACCGGGTGAGTGCGCAGAACCGTCAGGGGATTCAGCCTGGTCGCGCTGTGATGCACCTTGTGGAATGCCCACAGCAACGGAACGGCGTGCATGAGTCGATGGACGACGTACCGCGCCAGGTCATCCGTCACGAACAACACCAGGGTAAAGCCGGCAGCAATCGCCCAGACCGGCGCGTCAGGAAACAGGCTTGCCCTGCCATCGAACAGGTCATGCAGCAGCGAAAAGCAGAACACGGCCACAGTCGCATGACCCAGCAGTCGGGGCACGACAGACCCCAGAAGGATGGTATTGATCATGAACACCGCATAATCCGCGCGGGCACTGGCGGAACACCAGAGGTCCCGCGAAAGCAGTTTCCTGCATGCACTGACGGGGCGTTCACGCCCGAGGAGCACCGTCCAGAACAACGCAATCAGGAACGCCGTGCCCAGATACCCCCAGAACAGTCTCTTGCGAGGGTCGAGGAACTGCCCCGCCCAGTCGGCCAACAGGTCCTGGGCGACCATTTCAAACATGGCAAGGCATTACGGAATGATCAGTCATTCTCCGCTGCAAGGCTTTCGCCCAGCGATTCGACCAGCCCTTCAAGTTCTGCCGTGGCGTCATTCTTCCTGGCGCTCAGGCCGTATGCCTCTGCAAGCAGCTTCTGCAACTTGAGCATGTGGACCATGTAGTTACCCATGTCCTGATTGCCGCCGATCACGTAATTTCCACCATCATCGATGCCGGTCACCTGACCGCCGCCAAGCAATACCGGGCCGTAGCCGATGAGGCGATTCATTCTGACGCCGACTTCACCCAGATCCTTGCCCCCTGCCTCCAGCGCCATGGCGAATCCCTTCAGTTCACCCCAGTGTTTTCCGTAGGCATTGAAAGCGTCATTGGCATCCCCGCCGGACTCGACGATTGCCTGAAGTTTTCCCAGATCCCTGTATACCGATCCCGCATACTTGAACGTCGCTTCTGCAATGACCTTTTCCCAGTTGGTCCTGATGGTGTCGGCATAACCGATCAATTGTGCACGCTGGGCATCTGACAGGGCCTCACCCTCAGCAGCGGAGATCAGCTTGCGACCGTCCAGGAAAGCCTGGAAAATGGTATGCAGATAGCTGGTGCCGCTCTTGTCCGCATCCGCGGCATAGTAGGCATGGGCATAGGTCATCTCCCGGTAGAGGTCCACCTTCCCGTCCTTGTCGTGATCCGCAACACCGATATCCTTCTTCTTGGCAATTCCGTAGACCTGCTTCGCGTCGAGGATCAGGGCATGTGCCGGAGCGCCGAAATAGCCGAACGCCTCGTCCCAGGAATGCTCCTTGCCGGTGTAATGCCTGCCCTCGCTGTACGGCTTGTCGTTGGGCTTGTTGTCGGCCGCCAGCCTTTCATCCAGGTAGTTGTCCACGGCCTGATTGTAGAACACGGCGCCCATGGCAAATTTTGAAATCAACTGGGGATAGTTGTATCCGGTCAGCGGATCAAAACCACCCCTGGCCGAGGCCGCCTTGTCGATCATGAACTCAATGACCTCGGGACCCGTCATCTTGCCGGGCCAGCCATTGATCACGCCTTTATAGGTTTTCCCTTTCAAGTCCTTGCCCCTGGAAATCTGATCGACCTCGGTCTGGAGGATCACGAAATCGTCCCTGGATTTCGGATCCAGGATTGCACGTCCTTCTTCCTTGCCGGCATAGTACGCCATCATCTGCGACCTGATCTCGGCAGCATTGGACCCATCACCCTTCCCGGCAAGCTTCTTGAGGGAATTGTGGAGAACCTGGCGTGCAGCCTGGCCGGTGTATGCGGTTGAATCGGACTTGTCCCCGCTGTACCCCTTGACGGTGACGGGAAAGGGACCGTAGGTATCTGCCAGCGCAGGTCCGCTGAACGCAAGGAAGCCGGCGACGGCAGACGCCAAATAATACCTTGGATTCATGGAATTACCACTCCTGTCATTTGTCTTGATGAAAATGGGATGCCAAACAAGTGTAATCTAAACAATAATGATTAGCATTTCAATGAATATTTTCGAGTTGACGAACTCGGCATGTGGGGAGACCCCGTCGGCAAGCCGGATTTCAGTAATGCGGGGGCAGTAATGAACGTGTCCCCTCGTGGCGCGGAACACCATAACCCTCGGCATGATGGCCCCAGGGCCACGCGCATGCCGTCAAACCCGGCCAGCATTCAGGGCATGATGCCCGCCCGATCCATATCCATTATCATATGACCAGTTTCATGACCATGTGAGGCCGCCATGGTCAGGGTAAATCTTGCTCAGGCTAAAGCCCGTCTCAGCGAGCTTCTGGAAAAGGTGGAGGCAGGTCAGGAAGTAATAATCATCCGTCGCGGCAAGGCTGTCGCGCATCTTTCCGCCGTAATCGCTCCCAGGAAGCCGCTTCCCTTTGGGGACCTTGCCGAGTTCCGGGCTACCATGCCTCGACAGCAGCATCCGACTACCGAGCTGTTGCGTGAGCTCCGGGATGAAGGGTTGTGACAGGGCGAATCAGTCCGAATGCGCCATCTTGACACCAGTTTTCTTGCTCCGCTCATACTCCCCGAAGCCACCAGTGCGCGGATTGCCGGCTTTTTCGATGATTTGCCG
>JAJDVC010000236.1 GCA_022826305.1 Gammaproteobacteria bacterium
GGTTGACCTGGTTCATTTTGGCGGTTCCGATCAGTGAGGCGATGCGGGCCCAGGCCGCCGCGCCTGCGTCGTGGCTGGCGAACAGGGCGTTCTTGCGGTTCAGCGCCAGCGGCCGGATCGCCAGATGCCCCCTTGGGCATCTTCTCATCCCTCCATCACCTGTCGAACAGATCGTGCCGCAGCGGGCTGAGGGCGTCCGGGTCGATCCTGACATGAATGACTGCCGGCTGGTCCGCGGCAAGAGCTTGTGAAAGAGCGGTCTGCAGCTCATCCGGGCTGGCGGCAGCAAGGCCTTGAGCGTGGCAAAGTCGTGCAACTTCGTCGTAAGGTGGGCTGTCGATGTCGGCACCTATGAAACGGCTGCCGAAGAAACTTTTCTGATAGGCCTTTTCGGCGCCCCAGGCTCCATTGTCGAGAACGACAGCGATGACCGGCAATCTGTATCGTACGGCGGTGGTGATCTCGGACATGGTAAAGCCGAAGCCGCCGTCTCCGATTATCGAGACCACTGGTCGTCCGGGCGCGGCTGCCTTGGCGCCAAGTGCTGCGGCATAGCCGAAGCCGACAAGGCCGAAGTCGAGCGGTGTGATCAGACCCGGCGCCCGGAAATGGGCAAGGCGATCGGCAGCCTGCAGACAGGCATTGCCGGTATCCAGGGTTACAATGGCATCATGCGGCAACGCCTTGCGAATTTCGGCGAGCGCTCGAGTGGGATGCATCGGCAGGGCTGTGCTGCGGCCTTCCGCCTCTCGCTCGAGATCCAGATCCCGTTTCGCAAGCCGGAACGCTTGAAGCCAGTCTCCATGGTCCGCTGTCTGTTCCTCAATCCGCTCGTGTGCGTCAATGAGCGCACAAGCCGTATGGCGGGCATCGGCCTGGATCGCTACACTGGCCGGGAAATAACGCCCGATCGCACTGGCCTCTATGTCAACGTGCACGATATCGGCCTGAGGCGATACGTAATCGTGGCTGAAGAAGCTCGAGTTGAAACCCAGCCGGGCGCCAAGAACGACAATGAGGTCGGCATCGCGGGTCAGCAGACTTGCAACCTTGTTGCCCCGCGGCCCTGTCTGGCCGGCATAGAGCGGGTGGTCGTTCGGCATGACATCGGCATGGCCGGTCGAAGCGACAACTGGCGTATTGAATGCCTGCGCAAGTTCAACGAGCGCATCTGATCCAGCGGCATGCTTGAGCCCGCCGCCTGCAACGATAACCGGCCTGCGGGCCTTCTGGAACAGTTGCAGGACAGCGGCAACCTGGTCCGGTGTCGGTGGCCCTGCTTGGGCAATCCGCACCGGGCCGGGAAGCGGTTGCTCGACATCCGCCGCAAAGATATCGCGCGGGACATGCAGCACGACCGGTCCGCGTCGGGCGCTCATGGAGAGACGGATTGCATCTTGCAGCAACTCGGCGAGCCGGGATGGCTCGGTCACCAGGATCGAGCGCTTGCATATCGGCGCAAACAGCGCCACCTGATCGACTTCCTGAAACGTATCCCTGCCAAGATCATGCCGGCTGATTGCTCCGGCAATGGCGACAAGCGGCGAATAGGCAAGGTGTGCTTCGGCTACTGCGGTTGTCAGATTGACCGCGCCCGGACCGGCCTGGGCGCCAAGCACGATTCCCGGTGCGCCGGTAACGCGCGCATATGCGTCGGCCATGTGTCCGGCTGCACGTTCGTCGCGCGCACCGACATAGGCAATCTCGCTGCCCTGGAAGATGGCGTCGTAAAGTTCGAGCATCGATCCACCAAGCAGTCCGAACACGGTTTTTATGCCCTGGTCGCGCAGTACGCGGTAGACAGCCTCACCATTGCTGATTGTCGTCATGTCAATTAACCGTCCACGTTTTTCCGGCTGCAGGATTCATCAGATTGTCCAACCCGCCTCAAAGCCTTCATGAATCGCCTCTTCCGCCGTGCGCGGTACCACGCAATCTCCGATTGTCAGCACCTCCACACCGCACGACACCAACTCATGCTCCAGATCGGCATTTGCGACATGACCCAGCGACAGCACGACAGTGTCGGTTCCTTCAAGCTGCACGGCATCGCCGGTCAAGGTATCGACAAAGTAGACGGTGTCTTCATCCGCACCGAATAACCGCAGGTGCGTTCTGATTCCTATGCCCAGTTTGTGCAGACGGCCTACGTAGTGATTGCGGGTGTAGAGTTGCAGGGTTTCGCCGGCCAGGGCCGCGTTGGTGCAAAGGGTCACCCTGCATCCCTGCAAGGCAATCAGCTCCGCGAGTCCCAGACCGACCCAGTCGGCGCGCCAATCGGCAATCACTACCGACGAGCCCACATTCGCCTTGTGCTGCAACACGTCCCAGGCGCTTACGACATGGGTATCGCCGATTTCAAGGCCGTCGGGCAGATAGGGCTCGGCGCCGGTCGCAACCACAACGGCATCGGGCCCTTGTTGTCTGACCAGATCGGCACTGACCGGGGAATTCCGGACAACCCCTACTCCGGATCGGTGCATTTCCCCCAACAGATTGGTGACAACCCCACCGAACTCCTCGCGGCCGGGAAGACGCTGGGCAAGTTGTGCCTGACCGCCGAGCCGGGCACTTTCCTCATGCAGCGTTACCTTGTGACCGCGTGCGGCGGCAGTTGCGGCAAACTTCATGCCCGCCGGTCCACCGCCCGCCACAAGTATCTGCTTCGGTGTGTCGGTCCGCACTGGTGTGCCGAACTCCATCTCCCGACCCGAACGGGGGTGCTGGATGCAGGAAATCGGCAAACCCCTGTGTGCCCGCCCGATGCATGACTGGTTGCACGCGATGCAGGCACGAATGTCGTTTCCGTGTCCCTGGCGTGCCTTGGCAGGCATTTCCTCATCGCAAATCAGCGCACGGGTCATGCCGCACAGATCGGCTTGACCTTCGGCGATGACCTGCTCGGCAATCTGGGGCTGATTTATCCGGCCTGCCACGATCACCGGCTTGTCCATGCGCTGCCTGATCCTGGCGGCGACGGGCGCGACGCAGGCATGATCCATGCCCATTGGTGGCACGATATGCACCGACGAACCAAGGCTGGCAGAAGTTCCGGCCACCAGGCTGATGTAATCCACTGCATTTGACACGGATGCGCAGATATCCGCCGTTTCATCCGCATCGAGTCCGTCCGGATCGTTTTCTGCAGCGGACAGACGGACACCCAGGACCTTGTCGCCTGCGTGGGCACGAATACTTTCAGTGACCCTCAGGAGAAACCTCATCCGGCGGTCGAAGTCACCGCCATAGGCATCCTCCCGGAGGTTGACGCGCGGGTTCAGAAACTGCGCTGGAAGATAGCCGTGACTGGCGACGATCTCGAAGCCGTCAAATCCGGCTTCGGCGAGGATGGCCGCGGTTTTCCCGAAGCCGTCAACAATGTCTTCGATCAGGCTTGCTGTCAGTGGTTTGGGCATGGTGTGGAAACGCTCGTTCGGCACCGATGATGGAGCCCAGGCAATGGGCATGAAGCCATCGTGCGAGCTGGCGACCTCGCGACCGGGATGGAACAGCTGTGCAAATATGCGCGCGCCGTGTGCGTGGCATGCGCCGGTCAGTTTCCTGTAGGCAGGAATGACCTCCCGGGTTTGCGCCGCAAGCAGCTTTCGCCAGAAACCGGCCGTTTCGTGAACGGCGACAATTTCAGTCACGATCAGGCCGACGCCGCCACGGGCCCGTGCCTCATGATATGCGATCAACCGGTCGTTGGGCTCGCCATCGGCCATGTATGTATGGTGGCCCGTCGAGACGATGCGGTTGGCAATGTGGCAATTGCCGAGTGCGATCCCGGAGAACAGATGCGGGAACGGATTGTTCACGTCGGCCGACCGACTTGCCGGCGCGCCAGCAATATCCCGTATCGCTGGCGCAACTGCCGATCGACGGCATCGTCGACATGGCTGGGGTAGTGTTCGGTGAGAATTTCCCTGGCGCGTTCGCGCGCAGTCGTGCGAATGTCCGCAGCGCCATCGCTTTCCCAGTCTGTCGGCGTGCGGCGGTCGCCGATGGCCGGATAGGCATAGTCCGCCTTCATCCTGTCCAATGTCTGCCGGTGGCCGAGATAGTGGCCTTCGCCAAGGCACACTTCAGCGATGACATCGGCAGCAATTGTGTCCGGTGTTGCCTCGACGCCGCGTATCGAGCGCATGATGTTGGCCAGCATGTCGTTGTCAATGACATAGGATTCCAGTGCACAGCCAAGCAGGCTTGCCTGCATGCCGCAGGACTGGGTGATCAGATTCGAGCCGGCATGAGCGGCCAGGCTCACCGCCAGGCATTTCTCTGCGCCGTGCTGGGCATCCGCGATCTTTGCGTCCGTTATGCCGGCGATCGAACTGGTGGGCAGGTCGTAGTGGCGTCCCATCTGGGCTGCGGCCGCCATCAGTATGGCCTGCTCACCACCGCCCCCGGACATGGCGCCGGTGCGCAGATCGGCCACAAGCGGTTTCGGAGCGAACATGACTGCCGCGTCAGGGTCCACAAGCCAGGCAAAGACCATGCCGGCCAGCGTCTCGGCAACGGCCTGGGTCAGGGAGCCGGCAATCGTTGCCGGGCTTGTTGCACCGGCCTGGCCTGCAGAGATGACCTGAACCGGGAAGCCGGCACGGACGGCCGCCTCCAGGGTTTCGCAGGCCTCTTCGGTAAATCGCATGGGCGGCACGACATGACAGACCATGATGGTCATGAACGGCGCCGCCCGAAATGCCGCTTCACTGCCGGCGACCGTGTAGCATATGTCGGCAATATCGCGCATATGGGCCGCGTCGGAACAACTGATGCATGTGTGTTTTGAGGTGCCTGACAACACGGCGTAGGCCGTGTTGATGTCGAGGGAACGGGGGTCCGCGGCATCCGTCGCAACCATTGACCGGCTGAAGACATGAACATTGTCGAGTGTGTCGACAATGCGTGCTGCATCGTAAAGATCCCGTGTCGTGGAACTGCGATAGCAACCGGTTTCGAGATCGACGATACTGGGAGCGGCGCCCCCGGAGCCGAAATGAACCCTTGTCCCGATCATTTCCAGTGGCGCGCGATCATCCCGCCCGAAGAGGAAGACATCGCGGCGCAGGCCGTCGATCGCCTCTTTCACCAGCGTGCGGGGGAAGAGCAGTCTTCCCTGACCCGTAAGCTTGCCGCCGCGGGCAGTCACCCGGTCGACCATGGATGGTATCGCCTGCTCGAGTCCAAGGGTTTCGAGCAGGTGCAGTACGGCTTCATGGACGTGAATCATCTCACCGTCCGTCAAGGGTGCATAGCGGCCGCCCGGCATGCCCGGGGTGATGGGTGGTCTGGAGTCTGCGGTGCCTGCGGTTTCGTCTGAAGTCGTTCTCGAGCGGCGGCGCCTGGTTTTTGTAACGGCCTGTCTTGTCATCTGACACACCACCGATCAGTTCGTGCAGGCTACAGACATTAGCACCATATACAACCGCGCGCAATTGTATACAATTGAGATTGGCGAGACTCGTTTGTTTTCAGGATACGGGCAATTGAACGACATGGCGGCGATCTCCGGGACGGCAGACGTGATCGTGGTCGGCGGCGGAAATGCCGCTTTCTGCGCTGCGCTGACGGCCCGCGAACTTGGCGTTTCCGTCGTCGTGCTTGAGCGGGCGCCAGAAGAGGAGGCGGGCGGCAACAGCCGATTTACCGCAGGCGCCATCAGGTGTGTTTATGACGGCGTTGACGACTTGCGCGGACTGATGCCGGATTTGACCGATGAGGAGGTCGCCCAGACTGATTTCGGCACCTATACCGAAGAGCAGTTTCTTGACGATATGGGCCGGATCACGGAGTACCGTTGCGATCCTGATCTGACGGAATTGCTGGTGCGTCGCAGCAAGCAGACGTTGTCATGGATGCGCTCGAAGGGTATTCGGTTTCAGCCTATCTGGGGACGGCAGGCGTTCAAGGTTGACGGGCGGTTCAGGTTCTGGGGAGGATTGACGGTGGAAGCCTGGGGCGGTGGTCCGGGATTGGTTGATGGGCTGACCAGGGCCGCCGAAGATGCCGGCATCACCGTTCTCTACGGGACGCGCGCCCTGTCGCTGATTGCGGATGATGATGGCGTAAAGGGCGTTGAAGTCAGGCGCCGTGGTGCACGTGAAATCCTGAGATCGCGGGCTGTCGTTCTGGCTTGCGGTGGCTTTGAGGCCAATCACGAATGGCGGGCCCGGTATCTCGGTCCCGGGTGGGATCTGGCCAAGGTGCGCGGCTCGCGCTTCAATACCGGCGACGGCATCAGGATGGCCATGGAAATCGGCGCTGCGCCCTTTGGGCACTGGTCGGGCTGCCATGCTGTCGGCTGGGACAGGAATGCCCCGGAGTTTGGCGATCTTGCGGTTGGTGACGGCTTTCAAAAGCATTCATACCCGTTTGCCATCATGCTGAATGCAAGGGGGGAGCGCTTCGTCGACGAAGGCGCCGACTTTCGCAACTACACCTATGCCAGGTACGGTGGCGTTATCCTCGATCAGCCGGGCCAGTTTGCGTGGCAGGTGTTCGACAGGAAGGTCACCCATCTGCTGCGGGACGAATATCGAATCCGTCAGGTGACCAGGGTGAAGGCAGACACGCTGGAAGACCTGGCCGCAAGGCTGGAAGGTGTCGATGCAGCAAGGGCGCTTGATACCATCCGTGACTACAATCAGGCTGTCAGGTCCAGCGTGGGGTTCAACCCCAACATCCGGGACGGCCGGGGAACGACGGGACTTTCCGTGCCGAAGTCCAACTGGGCCAACACCATCGACGAACCGCCGTTCGAGGCGTTTGCCGTGACGTGCGGCGTCACCTTTACCTTTGGCGGTTTGCGGATAAATACCGATGGTAGTGTCCTCGACACCGATCTTGAACCGATCAAGGGCCTTTTTGCTGCAGGTGAGCTGGTCGGCGGGTTGTTCTACTTCAACTATCCGGGCGGCACCGGCCTCATGGCCGGCTCCGTGTTCGGCAGGATTGCAGGCGCATAGGCGGCATCATCGGTCACGCGGTTGCAGGATGTCGCGGAGTGAGCGATAAGGCTGTTCGGCCTCGCGGTACAGCGCCTGGCGCCCTGATGGCGACTACCCTTGCGCCCTGATGCCCGATCACGCCACGGCGTGAGGGTTGCTCCTGCCCGGACCTCCGGCAACCGACACCATGGGCGGCCTGGAGGCCGGTTGCCGGCCCTCTGAAGCGGCTTGCACCGCAGGAAATACCGGGCAAACCCGCTCCCTGTCCTCGATACCGATCTCACCGTCTCCTGATATCGTCAATCTCACCAGCTTCTCGGTGCTCATGCAATGTTCGGGCTAACCTGCCGTGAACGTGAGCTTGAGGGAATTCGCGATCTCGGCAAGTCGCCTGTCTCCCGTCCATATCCGGGTGCCGGATTGAAGCTTGGTGGAAGCCAGGAGATGTACATCAATGTAGCCGATCCCCGTGCCCGCCAAGCGGTGGCGGGCAAGAAAAATCATGACTTCCTCATGACTCGCCTCCAGAACCCCGGGAAGGTCGTTCCAGAGTCCCAGCAAATTGGTCCCGGTTGTGCAGGTTGCCACATGCCAGTTCGCCAATCACCATCGAGTGCATGTACACCCTTTGCTGCGTCAGCAGGCTTTTGAGAGTCTCGTTTCCATGGCGCAGATGATCAATCCAGACCGAGGTGTCGACCAGTATCATTAATCGTCCGGGCCTGGCCTGCGTCTGGAAACCGGATCGAGTTTGGGCTCGCTCCCTCCCAGAGTAGCGAGGCGGCGGGCACTTTCCCGCTCAATCAGCGCTTTCAGGCTTTCCCTTAACAGGGCGGATTTCTCCTGCACTCCAGTCAGGGCCGCTGCCTGTTCGAACAACCGGTCGTCTATCGTCAGTGTGGTTCGCATATCGAGCAACTTCCTGCATCAGATCTTGCATCATCATACATCAAGTTTGATGCCTGTGGCAGACTTTGCAATTGGTCATGACTGGTCGCATACATGTTGCAATTGACACGTGCCATGGATATTGCCGGTCACCTGCAGATCATCCGAACGTACTCCGAACGGGATGTTCGGAATGGCGGCGACGATTCGCGTTGAAGGTGTGCACTGCGCTCTGGTAGTCCTCAAGGATTCCGGAAATGGGAACAAGGTAAAAGTTCCGAGCAAGAGGAGCGTGGTGCACCAATTCGGTACTCGCCTGATTTCCGCCGCGTGCGCCAGTCACATCAAGGTCCATCCTCATGCGGCCGGTGCGCGCGGCGGAAATCAGGCGATGAGTCGCACAAGAGGGGGCTCGACACGAAACTGCATCTGGCCGTGGATGTGCATGGTCTGCCGCTCCGAGCGATTGTTACGGCAGGTGCCACGGCGGATTGCAGCCAGGCTGACGTCCTGATCGAAGGGGTGGATGCCGGGGCGTTGCTGGCGGACCGGGCCCATGACACCAACCGGATCCTGGCGCACTGCCGCAGGCGGGGCATCGAGCCGGTGATCCCGTGGCAGCGCAACCGCAAGGTACCGCGGCAGCATGATCGGCAGCTGTATCGCCGGCGACACCGGGTGGAGAACGCCTTCCTGCACCTCAGGCGCTGGCGGGGTATCGCCATGCGTCATGCGAAGAATGCCGCATCGTTCCTCGCCGCCATTCACATCCGATGTCTCATGCCATGGTGCGACAACTCGTGATGACACTACCTAAGGAATTCAAAAACATCGACAAACGTCGACTTTCCACTGCCATTTGCGCCAACCAGAACAGCAGGTCCAGGAATATTCTCAAGGGCAATGTCCTGCAGAACGCGAAAGTCTTTCACCCTTACTGCTTGTAGTTGCACGATACTCTCTCCACGTAACCTGCATCCTGTGAAATGGACAACTTACTGCACGATCAGAGCAAAATTACGCACGCAACCCGCCCCATTTTGGTCTTGAAAGAACCCTGACGCTTCTTGCCTCCAAGCAATGGAGTAAGCAGATATTACGCTTGTCATCGATGCATTTCCAGTACTGCACGGCGTGATGTAGTCAGCGCTGAAAGAGGTTTTGCCCAGTAGAGGACTTGGAGGAGTGGGCTGAAATCTGTGCAGGCCTGAAGCGGGTCAGCCGTTTGCTTGTGTCGATATCAGTGTTCAGGATTCACTTGCGCGAGCATATCGACCTGGTCCCTGAACATATCCGCGCCAACGCCTCGCTCTCGCTGCTACCCAAAAAATGCGGATGGCCCGCCAAAAATCAACCCGCAACTACGGAGATCAGGACACTTGACTGGCTTGTCGCCAAATACGCAAAGTGGGGATTTTTACTTCGGCACTGACCTCTTCATCTTGATCCATGTTTTTCAGGCGCTTTGCCGTGACGACCTAACCCGAACATTGCCGCCGAAGGTCGATATTGCCTGCGAAGAAATCCAGTGGACATCTGTCCATGACCGTCGCATACCGACTGGCATCATCCTTGTGCAACTGCTTCAACTGCGTCCGGGTTCTGGTGAAGATCGGTTGGTGCTGCCGTGCGTTGCGCAACGCGAGATCCTCTGCCTTTTCTCAGAACCTCCCATCCCGGACCACATTTCCTTTCCTGATCACCTTCACGATCCCGGGTTGGACCGGATCGTTGTCTGGCATCAGTCCCTTGCCTTGCTCGATCATCTTCGCGGCGACACTGTGCAGCCTGCTCAATATGCGGGAACCGGCAAGTGCCCTGCTGTCATCGTAGTAGTCGAACCAGGGTAGTCCGGCACTCGTGTAATCATCGGCCGTTGGCGGCTTGTGTGGCGGCCGGTGCCCTGTGATTGCCAGGTAGTGCGCACTGTTGACCAGATGGACGAAGCACCGGAGACCGTTGTCCTGATCCCAGGCATCGATGCCGTACTCATCCTCGTGAATCTCCTGTCGCATCAGACCACCGGGAGCAAGCCCCATATCCGGGGCCGAAAGGAACATCGGCCCCTCTTCGAGGGTGTATGAGCATATTTTCCCGTACCGCTCGAAATGTTCCATGAAAATGTCATGTTTCATCGGATAGACGATGATCTGGAGCCCACCATGTTCGACCTTCCCCGTAATCTGCTCTTCGGCTGTGAAGCCTTCGCCCAGCGGCATCGCGACAAACTGCCGGATATGATCTTCCGAAACGTTGAAGCCGTCCAGCCAGGGCTGTTCCGGTATCACCGCGTAGTCCTGATCATCCGAAAGCCCGTTGCTCCACGGTTTTCCGGAAACCGCATTGATCCTGCCAGCGGCAATCTTGACGGCGCAGGGGTAGCGACTGGAAGGAAAATTGATCCATAGTGCTTCCGACTGGTACATGGGTATGAAGACTCCGCCATGTGTCCGCCAGGTCTCTGGCAGATTGTCTGCAAAGTCGTCCACATGCTCCACCGGAAATCGACCCAGACCCGGAGGCAGGGGGTATTCCCGGTTGTCATCCGGAATCCGCAGGGTGCGCTGGAAGTTGATCCTGCACACCGCCTTTTGGTGGACCTCCGGGAACCGGAAGGTCAGTTGATTGTTCGATAGTTCTATCATTGTCTTTTCTCCACAAGAGTTACCAGTCGCCATCACGGACATCCCGGGCAATATGCAGGATGGCATGGTCCGGTGCGGATTTGAGCTGGCGGATCAGTTCCGCGAACAGTCGCGGACGCTTGCGAATGATCTCCTGCAGATCCGACGACACCTTTCCGGCCATTGCCAGCAATACATCTGGATCTTCGCCCAGTTCCCTGGCCAATGCCCGGGTTTTCGCCTCGGACGGTGGTGCAACGTCACCACGCTCGATCTTGCTGAGATAGGCGGGTTCCACACCGATTCGCCGAGCGACCTGCCGAACCGAAAACCGACGGTCCCGTGACTTCAGGATTTCGCGATGTTCACGGACATGTTTTCCGAATGTCATGTATAGTATATAGTACACATGACATTCCTTGTCAACCCGTTGCGCAATACGGATACCCGTATTTCATTGTCACATGACCGTGAACCTGCACATGTTGCCAGACCTTGCCGTTGATAACGAGCCGAAACGGACAGGCAGATGCTGCTTCACGCTGTCGTCATGGTGCAAGCCAGAGAAACCCGTAATACACTCGTCTGGCATGCTGGCTGGGCGATCCCGTGTGAGTGCGGCATGGCGCCCGGACATGTGGCAGAGGTGCCTGGCCGGGACCGAAGGTATCGGTAGTCGGCTGTTTGACGTTGGCTCTGCGGCAGATTCCGCTCGAGCCGGAGAGATCGTGTGGTCAGCACGATATCCGGCGACCGCGAACAACACCAGTCGTGCGCCCGTAATTCCGGGGTCGCTGGTCAGTGGCACTGCCCCAGGAACACGGGCTGTCGCCACCAGAATGCGGTCAGCCGGATTCCGATGGAAGGATTCCGGCAATGCCGCCAGTTCATCTGCCGCGGCCGGTGAGATTCCATGCCGACTGACCAGGGGCGGAGCAACCGCTTTCTCCAGCCACTCTCTCAGGTGAATCGTCAGGCGAATGCGTCCCAGACTGCGCAACATGACCACGTTTCAGCATGACAATTCGTTCACCGGCCTCTTGTGCGCGATCAAAGGATAGCCGGACAACGTGCCTTGAAATCGGATGCATTGACGGTTTCCAGACGATGCCCGTCAGGGAGAAGCCGTTCGGGGTGTATTTCCCTGCATGATGATCGTGTGAAAGCTGTCAGATGGGTTGCGAGGGAATAGCAGTGAAGGGGGATCATTCCCGGATTCGCGTCATGAAGATACCCGGGTCGGGAATTCCATTCCGTCCCGTGCAGCATGGTGCTGACCGGTACTCCGGGTGTTTGCGACCGGTTTCAAGCGCAATCGGATAGTGGCATAATGAAACCGATCGACAACCGGACCGTGCACAGCCTGCGGTCCGTCGCGCAAGATAACAATGAGAGGCACCTAACGATGCAGGGTCTGGACCGTCGCACATTTCTGAAACTGATGGGATTTTCCGCCACGGGATCCCTGCTGGCACGTCACGGCGGGCAGTTCCTCGAGACCGCATATGCCGAAAGCCTGGATACGCTGTATCAGCTACCCATGCATGGAAACCTGCGCATACTCCACACTTCGGACATTCACGCCCAGCTGCTGCCGGTGTATTACCGCGAACCCAACGTGAATCTGGGTGTCGGCGAAGCAAGGGGCAGGTTGCCGCATCTGGTCGAACGGGCTTTCCTTGAGCGTACAGGGATGCCGGCAGGGAGCATCGAGGCGTACGCGTTCACCAGCCTTGATTTCGAGTCCAGCGCGCGCAGGTTCGGAAAAATGGGAGGGCTGGCGAACCTGAGTACCCTGTACCGTCTCCTGCGGGAACAGGCGGGGGGCATCGAGAACACGGTGACCCTGGACGGCGGAGACCTGTGGCAGGGTTCCGCGACTGCGCTGTGGACCCGCGGCGCAGACATGGTGGAGGTATCCAACCTGCTCGGCGTCGATATCCTGACCGGGCACTGGGAGTTCACCTATCACGAGGCTGAACTGCTTGCCAACCTTCAGGCGTTCAACGGCGAGTTCATTGCCCAGAACGTTCGGGTCAAGGAGGACAGCCTGTTCGACGACGCCTATTTCGAGATGGTGGAGAGGCACGGTGGGCTGGGGCTTCATGATGAGGATTCCGAGGCCGCCTTCAAGCCCTATACCCTGCGAACGATCATGGGCAAGCGGCTGGCCGTGATCGGACAGGCCTTCCCGCGTACGGCGAATGCCAACCCACAGGGATTCATTCCGGACTGGTCGTTCGGGATTCGCGAGGACGATCTGGTCGATCTGATCGGGCATATCCGGGAAAACGAGTCCCCCGATGCGGTGGTCCTGCTGTCGCACAACGGCATGGACGTGGATATCAAGCTGGCCAGCCGGGTGGACGGGATCGACGCGATTTTCGGCGGCCACACCCACGACGGAGTACCGGTTCCGGTCGCCGTGCAGACCCCGGATGGGGGAACCTGCATGGTCACCAATGCGGGTACCAACGGAAAGTTCGCCGGGGTAATGGACATGGAAATCGCCGACGGACGGGTTGCCGGCATGGAGTACCACCTGCTACCGGTTTTCGACGACCTGCTCGAATCGGATGCCGAGATGAGCGCCCTGATCGCCGGAATCCGGTCACGCACATATGACAGGACGGTCGTCGAGTGCCGGGCGCCCGAGTATCAGGTCAATCCGGAGCGTATGGGCAGGACCTTCGAGTCAATCCTGTCCGAAAAGCTGGCCATTGCCGACCGTACCCTGTATCGGCGGGGAAACTTCATGGGAACCTGGGACCAGCTTATCTGCGATGCCATCAGGCATGAGTACGATGCCCAGATATCCCTTTCACCGGGTTTTCGCTGGGGGACGAGTGTACTGGCCGGGGAATGGATCACCATGGAGGACGTGATGGCCCAGACCGCCATGACCTACGGGGAGACGTACGTGCAGGAAATGTCCGGGTCGGATCTGCTGACGATCCTGGAATCGGTGGCCGACAACCTGTTCGACCCCGATCCCTACCTGCAGTCGGGCGGGGACATGGTCCGGGTGGGGGGAATGGATTATTCCATCGACCCGTCGAAGCCACTGCTGGAGCGGATTACGGATGCCAGGCTGGATGACGGACAGGGAATTGAACCTGACGGCCGCTACCGCGTTGCAGGCTGGGCGGTGGTCGGGGACTATCCTGCCGGGCGACTGGTCTGGGACATCGTGCGGGATTACCTGATCAGCAGACGGGACGGCAGGCAGGTTATCAGGATACCGAGAATGAATCATCCGACCCTGATCGGCGTGAAGGGTAATCCGGGCGTTTCGGATTACGCGGGCCAGCTGACCTGATCGTGTCGTCAGAAACCGGACTATCCACAAAGAGGGGGGTGGGCCTCCTGTTTTTGGTATTTGATTAACCCGATGAAATTTTTTATAGTCAGGCTTTTAATGGTTACTGATAGCATCAATAGAACGTTTAATCCGTACCGGAGGATTGGTCTTATGTTGAAGAGAATTGCCGTGGTCGTGCTGCTGGGACCATTGCTGATGCTTGCGCCGACCGCAGGACTGGTCGCGAACGCCGATGAGGCGATGGTTGCCCTGGGCAAGGAAGTCGCTTTTGACAGGCGAAAGGGCAATTGCCTGTCCTGCCACATGATGGACAACGGAAGCCTGCCCGGCAATCAGGGACCCGCCCTTGTGGCGATGAAGGCCCGGTTTCCGGACCGCGAGGTGCTGAGAGCCCAGATTTACAACCCTCTGGAAAAGAACCCTCACAGCATCATGCCGCCGTTCGGTCTCCATGGCATCATCTCGGAAAAGGAAGTCGATGCCATAGTTGATTATCTGTTAACCCTGTAAACACGCTGAACTATCATGAACAGACGAGAATTTAACACCAGGCTGGCGGTATTTTCAGGTTTGGGTCTCGGTTTTGCATCGGGGCTGGTTCCCTTCTCTGCTTCGGCAGCAGCTTGGCCGACCACTGCATTTGATGCCGAGAACGTTGAAGATGCCATGAACGCACTGTACGGAACGACATCCACCGAGATGTCCGACGCGATTTCCTTCAAGGCGCCCGATATCGCCGAAAACGGTGCCGTGGTGCCTGTTTCAATCATTGCCGATATCGACAACGTGGATTCCGTGGCCCTGCTGGTACCCGAAAATCCCTCGCCGCTCGCCGTGACCTTTGAGGTGGCGAATCCCTCAAGAACCACGGTGGGAACACGTATCAAGATGGGCAAGACCTCCCCGCTGATCGCTCTGGTACGTGCCGACGGAAAGCTCTACAGAGCAGACAGCAAAGAGGTCAAGGTCACCATTGGTGGTTGTGGCGGATAAACCGGAGATGCAATCATGACAATCAAATGCAAAGCGAAAATGAAAGACGGTGCGGTCGAGGTAAAGGCCCTGATGAAACACGCGATGGAAACCGGTCTTCGCAAGGACAAGAAGACGGGAGAACCGATTCCCGCCCATTTCATCAGCGAGATCGTATGTAACCATAACGGCAGCGAGATTTTCCGTTGCAACATGGGGCCGGCGATCTCGAAGAATCCGTACCTTGCCTTCATGGTTTCCGGACCGCAGGCGGGAGACTCTCTCCAGATTGCCTCGGTGGACAACATGGGAGAAACCGACTCCGGGGAGACTGTCGTCAAGTAGCCCGACGGGCAAAGGCCTCGAATCCAATTGACTGTAAGGAGAGATACATCTAGATGAAAAAGCACGTAGCGGCCCTGATGGTCCTGTTTGCGGCGGCGAGCTGGAGCATGCTCTTTGCCGGTCCTGAAGATGACCGGATGGCGTTTGAAAAATACTTCACAAGCAAGTTCCCGGAAACCCCCAAGCACGACTTCATCAACGGCATATATTCCATCGACCCGCCGTCGCGGGAGCAATGGCTGGAGATCGAGGAATTTCCTCCGTATGAACTGTCCATAGATGCGGGCCGTTCGGCATGGGAGAAACCCTTTGCCAACGGCAAGGGCTATGCGGACTGTTTCGGGGACGGCGCGGTGCGCGGTCAGTATCCGTACTGGGATTCCGGGCGCAAGGAAATCATCACCATGGAACTGGCGATCAACGAATGCCGGGAAGCGAACGGGGAGGAGCCTCTCAAGTACGGCAAGGGGAAGCTGGCCGATATCTCGGCATACATGTCATTCATGTCCCGCGGCCAGAAGATCAACGTCATCATCCCCGAAGATGACCCCGACGCGCTGGCTGCCTACGAACGCGGCAAGCAGTTCTATTACAGCAAGCGGGGGCAGTTGAACTTCGCCTGCATCGACTGTCACGGTTCCGGTTCCGGCAACCTGGTCCGTGCAGACCGGCTGAGCCCGGCGCTCGGACATGTCTCGCACTGGCCCGTCTATCGTTCGAAGTGGGGAAACATGGGAACCCTGCACCGACGGTTCGGCGGCTGCAACCGGCAGGTTCGTGCCGCTTCGTTCAAGCCCCAGAGCCCCCAGTACCGGGAACTTGAACTGTTCCTGACGTACATGAGCAATGGTCTGGAGTACAATGGGCCTGGTGCCAGGAAATAGCACGCTGAACCGGAGAACCAATGATGAAAAAGACCATTTTACTTTCAGTGCTGGCACTGGTGCTTTCATTCAGCCAGGTGTCCGCCAATGCGGAATTCGAGGCCGCCTGGAAGGCTGCTGACGAGAAGCGGATGGAGGCCGCCGCCGTGGGCTACGAGTGGCGGGATACCAAGAAGTTCCTGAAACAGGCCAAGGAAGCCGCCGAACAGGGGGATCTTGACAAGGCGATGAAACTGGTGGCGAAGGCGCATGAGCAGTCGGAGGACGCCATTACCCAGCAGGCCAGAGAGGTACACCTGTGGAGCAGCCGGGTCATCAGATAGGACGGCTGTCTGTACCAGGACTGACGTGCGCGCCGGACACCGGGGTTTTCGGCGATCTCCTTGAAACCGGGCCCGTCAGGGATGAACGGCTTCAAGGAGATTCCTGATCCGGTTGCCAGATGCTCAGGATCGCAGACTGGCAAGGTGTCTCGGGTCAGGCCCTTCAGGGCAGGGTTCCCGTCGTTGTCCTGATCGATCAGGAGGACTGTCCCTACTGCCGTCAGGCGGAGGAGGATTTCTTCGATCCGATCCTGACTGGCGGGGAGATGGATGGCAGGGCGATATTCGGCAAGATCTCGATCGACGAGGGGGAAACGATTCTCGACGAGAACGGAAACCGGATCAGCACCCGGGAATTTCTTGCCGATTACGGCAGCGATTTCCTGACCCCGACCGTCCTGTTCCTCAATCATGCGAAACACGAACTGGCTGAAAGACTGATCGGCATGCTTACCCCGGACTATTACGGATATTACCTGGAGCGAGCCATCCACAGCGCGATGTCGAAGGTCTGAAACCCTCTGTGGCAGATATCATGGTTCGCCAGTGCGCCATCCTGTTCCCTGATTCGGGCAACCTCGCAGAGGCATGCGTCGGGAATTCACGGACACCATCAGGCATCACGGCCCGGAAGGGATATCTCCTCCTTGGTACAGGATAGGGATTCCAGATTCCGCGGCGAACGGAAGAACGGGAACGGTATCGGTGTTGGGACAGGCTGTTGCGAGAGCACTTTGCAGGGGCTTTCATGGGAATGTCCGCCGACATCGCAGTCATGCGTCATGTAGTCCGGTGCAGCAGGTCTGTATAAGCCACCGGTATCAGGTCTGAATCAGCCAGCCCCGGCTTCTCCATCAGCCCTCGGCCTCCTGCTGCCCGCCTTCCATGGCGTCTCCGTCACCCAGCACGACCTCCAGTTCCAGAAATTCGCCAAGACCTTCTACGCGATCAAGGTGGATCCGGGTACGACCGCACATGTAAAGTGTTCTCACCTTGTTGACCTGACCGGCGGTCCTGTAGGCTGCTTCAAGCACGCCCGCCAAAACGTCCGGCTCGGTGGTCCGCGTCATCAGGTACGAACTCAGCCTGGGGCCGTGTTTCACCTCCCTGTCATGGTAGATCAGCACGCCACGGCCTTCGGAAAACCTTCTGAGTTTCAGTTTTCCGTGATCACATGTGAAAAACGTGTCGGTCTGTACCATTTCCGTCGGGCCGTCCGTAGCCAGTCCTTCGACAAGCGGCCGGATATCGTCAAGCGATTCGACCCTGGCCTTTATTTCAATGTTCTTCGGCATCTTGTCTTTTCCCAAGGAGAGCCAATGATTCTCTTCATGTGTCCCTCGCGGTCGCGCAAATCCGGATCAACCTGAGAACCGGGCCTGTCAGTTATCGTATATCACATCAGGTATACTCGTTCCTGTCCAACGGGAATGTAAACGCGCAAGACAGCCGGAAACGTAATGCAGGAAGACAATGAGGGGTCGTTCCCTGGAGATGGAGGCGTATCATCAGGGACTGGCGAGACGGGGGTCGAACGGACACCGGTGAGAAGATCGCCACGGAAATTCCGGTTCACCGGAACAGCCATGGAGTATTTCGGCATATGGATATCCAACCTCCTGCTCTCGATTGTCACTCTCGGAATCTATAGCGCCTGGGCCAAGGTCAGGCGGATCACCTATTTCCACAACAACACTGAAATCGCGGGGCATTCCCTCGACTATCATGCTACAGGTGGCCAGATTCTCAAGGGAAGGATGATGGTGTTTCTGGTTGTTGCGGGGATGAACGTGATCCTCGCTCTCTATCCGCCTGCAGGCTTCATCGTGTTTCCGGTTTTCCTTTTCCTGATCCCCTGGGTCCTGAACAGGTCGATGAGGTTTGCGGCCCGCATGACCTCCTACAGGAACGTACGTTTCGATTGGCACGGAACCTACTGGAAGTCGTTCGTGTTCCTTGTTGTCGGACCGACCCTGGGCCTGGTTTCCTTCGGACTGCTCACACCATTGCTCTCGAAGCATTACTACCAGTACTTCGCCACGCATCATGCCTACGGCACCTCCCGCTTCAGTGCGCAGCCCACCGTGTCAAGCTATTATCTCGCGTTCCTGGTGGGCGGGGTGATTCCCGCGGCAGTCATGTCCGGGACCCTGCTGGCCGTGGTGACGGGCGTCGGCGATTTCCAGTCCTGGTCTTGGGTCTATCCTGCCATCATGATCGGTGCATTCGTGTTTTCCATGAGCTTCATTTACAGGATCCTGTGCCGGAACCTGATGATGCGCAGTCTGGTACTGTCCGATGTGGCCCGGTTCGGTTCCACGTTGAACCCGGTACGGTACACCTGGATTGCCCTGTCCAATCTGGTTGCCACGATCATCACACTCGGCTGGTTGCTTCCGTGGGCCCAGGTGCGCATGTACCGCTACCTGACGCATTCATCGACGATACGGGTCACCGGGGATATCAACAGGTTTCTGGACAGCGAGCGGTCTTCCAGGGCAGCGTTCGGCGAGGAGTTTGCCGAGTTCGAAGGGATTGATGTGAGCATCTAGCATGCACATGAAAGGAGAATACTTTGAGGGAAGGTCCTCAAGGTCGCATGCGGCATGGATATCGATTGACAATGGACGGGCCAGTGTCTTTCAGGATGAAAGGTGCATTTGCGAGCACGTTCCCGTAACTTCTATCCGGAACGGAAGAAATGTCTACCTGGAGAATGACTGCCTGTTCGTTCTTGGGGAAAGACTGACCGGGCGACAGCTGGATTCCCTGGAAACGGCGTTTCAGGGGGCTCTTCGACGGCTCGAATCCTTTTCGTTCAGAAAGGCGGTAGTACTGTCCGTGATTTTGCTGGCCGTGCTGTTCGGTTTGCGGTTTCTGCTTCATTCGCTCAGTTCAACGATTGCTGATGCCATACCGGTCGAGTGGGAGCAGAGAATCGGGACGAGTGCCTATGAAAGCCTGCTCTCAGGAGTTCTCGAACCCTCTGAGCTGCCCGATGCGCGAAAGGAAAGACTCACCTTGGGCGCGGGGGCAGTTATCGATGCAGGCGACTATCCGGTAGCGCCTGCACTCAAGTTCCACAAATCCGGCATCGGAGCCAATGCGATTGCCTTTCCCGGCGGACCGATCGTCATAACGGACGATCTCGTTGAGCTTCTGCAGTCGGACGAACGGATACTGTCCGTGATTGCCCATGAGGCAGCCCATGTCCAGGAGCGTCACGGGCTTCAGCATGTAATCGAAATCATCGGAGTTGCGGCCATCGCCTCGGTATGGTTCGGCGCAGACGATTCGCTGGTCGAGGAAGCTTCGGCCATAGCCATTAACCTGTGGTCTTTCAGGAAGAGCCGGGACCTGGAGAAGGAGGCCGATCTCGTTGCGCTCGACATAATGGAAAAAGCCGGTTTGCAGAAGGCGCACTTCATCGAGGCGCTCGAGTTGCTGATCGAGGACGCATGTAAAGGCATGGTGGGGTCGGGGCTGGAGAGTTGTCTGGAGGAGACGGAAAGCGGCTGGCTGTCCACGCATCCATCAGGTGCAGAAAGGATTGAATACCTGAAGAACGACTAGAGGGCGCGCCCTGCGGGAAATCCCTGCCGGTCTGACGCAATGCACATTACCCGATCACTCATGGGCCGATACCGGGCGCGGCGTGTCGAAGGAGGAATCCTGCGTGGTCAGCCGACCTGGCGTCTCCGGTGTCTCATCCTTCCTTTCAGTAACTCCTTCCCGGACTCGGTACCGTCATGCCAGCTGTCGAACAGCTTGTCGAACGGAGTCGGGGTGTTCCCGTAGTTCACATGGAAGTACTGGTGATGGAGCTGATGAAAATAGTCGCCTGCGGTGACCCACTTCTTGTCGCCGTTTTTCAGAAAATCAAACCCGCAATGGGAAACGGCGGGACTTATTCCCTGGAAAAATCCCGTGAGTAGGATAATGATCGGGTCGCAGGGGACAAACCACCAGAGCATGAACGGGGCAAAGTAAATCGCATGCTCGATGGGGTGCATCGAGATTCCCGACCAGGGTCCGATGTTCACATTCCGGTGGTGAAGTTCGTGCGCAAGCCTGTACAGCGGGCGCCAGTGCAGCGCACGATGGATGAAATAGAAGGTTGCGGTACTCCAGAAGAACACTCCGTAAATGCTGAGCATGAATGCTCCGGGATGTTCGGCCAGGGACAGGACCGGCTGTCGTCCACTTGCGTAGAACCACAGGGTGACGCTTTCGTACAGGGTCCAGATGGTGACGCCGGAGACAAGGCTCCAGAACATGTTGTCCTTGACCTGGTTGCGCCAGAGGAACTGGCTGTCGTCCGTCGCCATCCAGCGTTTGTCGAACTTGTACTGTGTTCCCTGGCTTTTGCGGATGTACAGCCACCAGTACAGCCCGCCCGCCACCAGGGTCAGCAGTCCGGCGTTGCGTAGCCAGATCAGTCCTACCCAGCCCCAGGACCATTCCGACATGGTTTCCAGGGACGGCGTCAGGAAGTGCCAGCCGATGATTGCCATGATGGCGTACAGGTATCCCCAGGGAAACAGCATGTCAAACAGCAGGTACCGCACTGCACCCAGCAGGCTGGGAGGCCAGGCATAAAGGGCAGGGGGGGTGATAATGTAATCAGGGCTGTATACCCTGGCCCTGGATGACAATGTTTCTGACATGACATTCTCCCCCTGAGTGTGGATACGGGGTTCCGGCATGGCCGAAGACCCTTGCCGGGGCCTGGTTACCGTCGATTATCCAGGGGGAAGAACGACGAGGTCAAGTGTTTGGTTCGTCATCTGGAGGGGTTTGTGGCGAGTGATGAACTTCGGAGAAGCGGGGTGTGCAGAGGTGAACAACCACATTGTTCACCAGACAAAAAATTCTCTCGATGAAGGAGTCCTTACCGGCGCTTGAACCCGAAACGAACCCCCTCACCAAGGAGATCAAGCACCCCATCGGCTTCCGCACTCATCGGATTCGGCAGCACGTCAATGTGTGCATTTTCCGGATCGTGGGGGTTGGCAACATACACGACGACATAGCGAGTGCTGGATCGCGGACGGGCCGCCTTGCGCGCCACCCGCACTTCTGTCTCCCCCATCTCGAAACGCTGCTGGTCACCGACGCTTGCCTTCACCTCGATCAGCCAGGTCTGCTTACGATACTCGACCCTGAAATCAAAACCTAGGTCATCCGACCCATGGGAACGGCCGAACTGTTCATTTCCGTTCTTTGAGACCCAGGCCGCATCAATATCCTGGTTTTGGAATCGCTCCCTAGGTACTGTCGTCACAAGTTGAAGGATTCATGACATGATGCAGCAAAGCAATTTGTCGGAGAGCCCGAGATGATCGAAGCGCACCACGGACATGATCTTCCGGACCGCACATGGTGCCTGCCGGAACTGCTGGGGCGGTGTGGCCCGGGACAACCGGCGCTTTCTCGATGCAGTGCTGTGGGTCCTGCGCACGGGAGCGCCCTGGTGAGACCTGCCGCGAGAGCCTGCCGGAACAGCTCATCGATGCAAGTCACATCAAGGTCCATCCTCATATTTCAGCAAGTTGTAGTGAAGAGGGGTTTCCCCGCATGGGCGGGGATAGACCCGTTGGGCGGGCACACAGGCCCTGCTCTATACTTGCCCCATCTCCTCGATGTCGGCTTGACCGCCCGGCTGTACAGGATTGATGCGTCCTCTCCGTCCGGATTGTCCAGCGGGTTGGCCGGTGGCCTGTGTATCCGGTCCTGTGGCCGGACCTTTCGCCATTCGCGTTCGTGTAGTATCGGCATGGTGTTCCTCTATTTCAATGCCTCCTCTTTGCATATTTCGATGTGATAATCAATCAGCAGCTCCATCGATATGCCGGAAGCTAGTGTTGTGTCCCGGAAACATATCTGCAAAGTCTTTCGATCTTCGCGAACATGGATTCGGCCGTGGCGACCCGGACGAAGGGCGTGGCCCTGCGATTCCAGGATGCGACGAATTCATTGATCCTGCGGGTCAGCTCCCGGACGCTCGAGAACGACCCCCGGCGAATGGCCTGCTGCGTGATCAGGCCGAACCAGCGCTCCACCTGATTGATCCATGAGGCGTATGTCGGCGTGTAATGCACATGGAACCTGGGTCGCCTGGCGAGCCACGCCTTCACCCTGGCATGCTTGTGGGTGCAGTAGTTGTCGATCACCAGATGAACGTCCAGGGGCTCAGGCACGCTGGCGTCGATGTGCCGCAGGAAGGCCAGGAACTCCTGGTGCCGGTGGCGCTTCCTGCACTGCGTCAGCACCCTGCCGGTCGCCACATCGAGGGCGGCGA
>JAJDVC010000210.1 GCA_022826305.1 Gammaproteobacteria bacterium
GGGAGGGATTTTCACGTTCCACTGCCGCCATCGCGTCATCCACGGCCTGGCCGATGTCCGGCTGTCTGGCCTGTCCCTTCAGGTGGCTCCAGCGGGCTTCCCGGGGCACCCAGAGGATGCTTTCGGCGAGGTATTCGTCCCGATCCTCGGCTGCATCTTCCCCCCACTCGTCGAGTACAGCAGCATGCCGCTCCTCGAATGCATCGGAAATGTACTTGAGAAAGATCAGGCCTAATACAACATGCTTGTATTCGGCAGCGTCCATGGAACCGCGCAGGGTATCGGCCATCGCCCACAACTCGGTTTCATGGCCGGTAATCGCTCCGCCCTGTGGTCGGTTTTCCGTGTGGTCCTGATTCCTTGAGGCTTTTTTCGGGCTCATGGATGATTTTCCGTCAATGGCTGCCACGAATTCCTTGCCGGGCAGACCCCGGACGAAGGATCAATTCGATCACTGAATCAACACTACCGAAGCCATTTTCCCAGCAAGATTGTTCGCAAGGCTAGGCAGACACTTGCACCTATCCATGGAGGTGGAAAGGTGATTCAGTGCAAACAGTATAACCAATTCGCACTGCGTTGAGGGGTTTTTGGCATACAGCTACTCGTCTGCACAGAAGATAAATGGGATGGCGAGGCCAATTTACTGGCAATCTTCTGTAGAACTATTCCAAATCTCCCCATTTCTCGGGAGGTCCTTCAGACAGCAGCTTGAACAGTGAACGTTGGGCAATATCAAAGCCAGAAAAAAAAGCTTCCCGAATTCTCCGTTCTGTCAACCTATCCGTCCGATTATGAATGATATCTGATCGTACGTCATAAAATTTCCTGACGCACTCGCGGATTTTTTCCCGGCGTTCCATGTCTGTTGCCAGAAAGTTTGCCGCCCGACTCCTCAATTTTCGTGAGATCTTCCCATTTTCCATAACGTACATCCGCTCCAGTGCGATCGAGATATCCAGTATCCTGTCTGCACCGGCGAACCGTCCTTCCCTATGAAAGCGCTTCGGACAACCTCCCGACCACCGGCGCCATGGATTGATACCGCCTGCCTGTTCGATTCAGGAACACACCCTGTGCTTCGGTCAGGGCCTTTGGATCCAATTTCGGAGACGCCTCGAATCCATCAAACGCTTGGGCTGACCGCCCTTGATAGCATGTGCCATTCTGATCCTGTCGACCCAGGAGTCGTTGTGCGGATAGATTTGTATGGTGTGCAAAATCTGCAAGTCTCAGCAAGGGTGTTGCGTGCGCCACTGCAAGCAGTTCCAGAAATCTCCAAACCTCGCGGAAAAACGGATGGGGATTCCCCATATCCTGGAACTTTTCATTGCCCATTCGATGGAAGCCAGGCATCCACCGGAATTCCCGGGCGACGGCCCCAATATGTCGCCAGCCGTGGAAACCGGCACTCGGCGGGGCGAGTTGCTCTATCAGGCTATCTTCGATATATGCCTGGATCTCTTCGAATGGAAGCAAAAGCAGCCCATCGACAACTGTTGTCGGCTCCTTCACCTCAAGTCCGTAGAACAACATAAAGTCGTATCCTGTGTTCAGACTATCCAACAATTTGTTGGTGGTGGATTGTATAGATAGCGCAAGAAACGCATTCAATTCGCCCGCTGCCATTTGGTATCGATCACCTGCCAATTCCGATGCCCGTGACATCAGGCCAGCGATCAGGTCCGTGAGATGGGATATCCCTCCGGAACCGGGAAAGCTCATGTAGAAATCATCCCTTCCGATGATCGGGCTTATGACACGTGACAGGGTGGGGTGCTGGCGCAGTATGTACCGCACTGGGTCAAGCGCCTTGCAAAGCGGCGCGTAGTATTTCTCTTCACCCGAATTGGAACAGTGGCGCGCCATTCCATAGAGGCAGCACAGATCATCCAAAAGGAGTTCCGGCTTAATGTGGGAAGTTCCGCGTAAGGAATCGTATACACGAGGGGTTTTCCAAAACAGGTCTCGCAGGTAGGGGGCTTGTGCTTCGGCCAGAAGGGAAAGGGCTTCCGCAAGCCGCTCTATCCAGTCACTGACCACGAATTTTCCTGCGCTCATTAACTGTGATATGGACTTGGGATGTGTTCCGAACTATTAATCAGGCAATTTGCATTGAAAAACAGCGAGAAACCCTGATAATCAATACGGACGTTGTAAAGAGCTATACCCCAAAGAAGGGGCGGGTCATGCCATTACTTTCGGGTATAGCTCCGTTGTACCGCTGTGCAGGATGTGAAGTAACATCTGGCTGTAACAAGATCAATACCTGCGCTTGAATGTTTCGTGAATGACGAATCGCGGCATTAACGGTTTCCGGAGCATGCGGTTCATGACATCCCAGTACATTGCATGGGCGATGGGCTGGTGGATATCCTCAGGCACATTGTACCTGTAAGCGGGAAAATCCGGAGTGGCGTTTTCCGTCAAATGGTAGGACCGTGCGAATTCCAACTCAAGATAATGGAATATTTCCCATCGAATGTTGTTCAGGAATTCGGCGATCTGGCTCGAATGGCAAATGAAGATATCATCGAAAAACCAATCAAAGAAGTTCTCGAAGGCAAGATAAACCGTATGGCTGTCGATGTTTTGACCGCTTTGGTTGAGCAGATCTTTAACATGGCGCACATTGGCGGAAAGACGCCCAAGGTGGTGTTTCGCGATGTCGCCACATAATTTTATGTACCGGTAGCGCTTTATGTGCAAGTCCAGTTGCATGTCTATATCAGGCAGATGGACCTCAGGTGCAACAAACTCTTCTTCAAGCCACTCGGCAAATGCTTCAATTTGTTTTTGGAGATCAGACGTATCATTTCCAAATTGCGGGGCTTCGCATACCTGTCTGAGGTGAAAAATAAAAGTTCGATCCGCAAGGTTTGCATCCCGAGGTGCTTTGCTCAATCCAAATGGGACAGGTTTGTTTCTAAATCCTTGAATTTGTGAGAGAAAATCACCGAGAAGGATGATAAACAGTCTTTGGCGTTCTTCGTCTTGAAACAATAGGTTCGTGGGATTTTTCAAGTCCGTGCGCACGAACATAGCCCAGTTCACCATTCCGTCAATCATCTTCCATGCAGAGTTGAGGATGATCGCTTCTCGTTCAATTTTGTTCATTGAGTCAGCGTGTGTGTTATCTTGGCGACTCATGTGGATGTGGTTTTCGATCCTGATATCTCTTTAACAGTAGGGTCATTGTACGAGTTCGGTTCCCAAGTGATAAGGTCTTCCTGAGCCGGACAATGTTTGGCTAAACCTGTGGCATCGCTGCACTGAAATGGCATAATCGCGCATTCCAGCGAACCGCCAAACATCCGACCGGACACTTGACTGGCCTTATGATCAGGAAACACTTCATTACCGCCGAAGCCCTTCTGGAAGACTCCTATCAACTGGGCGCGCAGATACTCAGGAGCGACTTCCGTCCCGATTTCATTGTCGGTATCTGGAGAGGCGGTGCGCCGGTAGGCATCGCCGTGCAGGAAATGCTGGAGTACTTTGACGTGATTACCGATCACATCAGCGTACGAACGTCCCTCTATACCGGAATCTCGGAAGCCGACCGACAGGTTCGGGTCCACGGCCTGGATTATCTGGTCGATAATCTCAATACGGAAAATGCCCTGCTGATTGTCGATGATGTCTATGATTCCGGACGCAGCATCAGGGCGGTTATCGAGCAACTGAAAGCCAGGACCAGACGCAATACGCCTGAGCGGATTCGAATCGCCGCGCCGTGGTACAAGCCGGATAACAACAAGACGGAAAGGGTGCCGGACTATTACATTCACACCACTGATGCGTGGCTCGTGTTCCCGCACGAAGTGCAGGGATTGACGGAGAATGAGCTGCAGGAGGGCAAGGGTCGGCTGTATGATATTGTCCGCTCGGTCGGGACCGGCTGACCGGAATCTTCCCCGATTGCCCGAAAGACCTTTTCGGGCTGGCGAATAAGGTCGCAATCGGATTATCGAGTGTCGTTGCAGGGCATATCGAACAGGATTGCGATTTGTATATTTCTCGGCTATAACTTCGGCATGTTCATGCTGGCATTGGGCCTGCGTTAATTTCCAACCGAGTGGGGCATCAGGTACATGACAGAAGAAGAGAACTACGATGACGATCTGGACCTTTCTTCACTTTCTGATGATGAACTGGTCGAGCAGATGCACGATGACCTGTATGACGGACTGCGCGAGGAAATCGTAGAGGGCACGCAGATTCTTCTTGATCGGGGCTGGGCTGCCACCAGGGTGCTGGATGATGCCCTGGTTGAGGGGATGCGCATTGTCGGTATCGATTTCAGGGACGGCATCCTGTTCGTGCCCGAGGTTCTGATGTCCGCCAACGCCATGAAGGGCGGCATGGAGATTCTGCGCCCCCTGCTGGCCGAAACCGGCGCCGAGCCGATCGGAAAGATGGTGATTGGCACGGTCAAGGGCGACATACACGATATCGGCAAGAATCTGGTTTCCATGATGATGGAAGGCGCCGGTTTCGAGGTCATTGATCTTGGTATAGACAACCCGGTGGAAAACTACCTTGAGGCTATTGATGCCCATCAGCCGGACATCCTCGGCATGTCCGCATTGCTGACAACCACGATGCCGTACATGAAGGTGGTTATCGATACCCTGGTGGAAAAGGGGATTCGCGATGACTACATTGTTCTGGTTGGCGGCGCGCCGCTCAACGAGGAATTCGGGGCGGCCATAGGAGCTGACGCCTATTGCCGTGACGCAGCTGTAGCAGTCGAGACGGCACAGGCCAAGATGGCGGAAAAGCGTGCTGCCTGATCCGGTCGCCTGGACCGATGGGTGAGGAGCGCGATCCCGGCAGGGTGCTTGTGATCGCGTGCGGTGCACTGGCGCATGAACTGGTCAGGGTGCGGGAACTGAATGGCTGGGATCATGTGGAGTTCCAGTGCCTGCCGGCGGAATATCACAACTGCCCGCAGAAAATTCCCGAAGCGGTGCGGGAGAAAGTCCGCAGTAACCGACCGCATTTCAGGTCGATATTCATAGCCTACTCCGATTGCGGGACCGGAGGGTTGCTGGATGCGGTGATCAGGGAGGAGGGCGTGGAACGGCTGCCTGGCGCTCATTGTTACGAGATGTTTGCGGGAAGCCGGGCTTTCCAGGCATTGCACGACTCGGAACCGGGCACGTTCTACCTCACCGATTTCCTGGCCCTGCATTTTGAACGCCTGGTCGTGAAGGGGCTGGGACTGGACCGGTTCCCAGGGCTCAGGGACCAGTATTTCGGCAACTACCGCAAGCTGGTCTATCTGGCCCAGCAGGACGCAGTGGCCATTGAATCGAAGGCTCGGCAAGCGGCGGATTGCCTTGGGCTTGAATTCGAGAAGGTCAGTACGGGTTACGATTTTCTGCAATCCGCAATGTCGGTAGCCGTGAACCTCCCCTCTGACACCGTCGACCGAAAATCCGTTCAGGACTGAGAACAGGAACTGCCAATGGCCCAGCTGATTACCGTATTCTGGCGAGACATTCCCGCACAGGTTATCGCCAGGGAACGCAGGAAGTCGGAAAAGGTACAACTGGGCGACTGGTTTTCCGTGGCGATCGATGCCGCGGCCATGCGGGCGAACATGATCGGTACCGATGCCTACCTGGAACAGTGGAAGCGTGTTTCCAGGCCCTGCGGGGATGATCTCAAGGCGGAGGCGGAAGCGGCAGCACGGGAAATCGAGCAATCCTACGACAAGGCACGACTCAAGGCATTGATACGAAATGCCGGAATCGAGCCGGAATGAACCCCGGTCCTGCCTGCACAACGGAAATCCGACAGAAGGAAAGCCTGCATCCATCCGCCTCAACGACCCCTGATCCCGATACGACGACATGACAGATACCCTGCTCAGTTCCCCGACCCGTGAAGTCAGGATTGGTTTCGACCAGCCGTTTGTCATTATCGGGGAAAGAATCAATCCCACGGGACGCAAGATTCTTGCCGAGGAAATGAAGAACGGGGATTACAGCCGGGTTGTGAGTGATGCGCTGGCACAGGTTGCGGCCGGTGCAACGATGCTTGACGTGAATGCGGGGATTCCTCTGGCCGATGAGCCGGGAATCCTGGCCGAGGCGATTCGACTGGTCCAGTCCGTAACCGATGTTCCGCTTTCCATTGATTCCTCGATTGTGGCTGCCCTGGAGGCCGGGCTCGAGGTGTACCAGGGGAAACCGCTCCTGAACTCGGTAACGGGGGAGGATGAGCGGCTCGAACAGGTGCTCCCGCTGGTGGCGCGCCACGGTTGCGCCGTTGTGGCCATCTCCAATGACGAGGCCGGCATTTCGGAAAACCCTGACGAGCGGTTCGATGTCGCGCGGAAAATTGTCCACCGGGCTGCGGATCACGGCATTCATCACAGCAACATCGTCGTGGATCCGCTGGTCATGCCGGTCGGCGCGGTGAACAGTGCGGGAAGACAGGTTCTGCATCTGGTGAAGCGGCTACGGGAGGAGCTGAAGGTCAACACCACCTGCGGCGCCTCCAACTTCAGTTTCGGTATCCCGAACCGCAAGGGCATGGACGGGCATTTTCTGAGCATGGTGATCGGCAGCGGCATGACATCCGCGATCACCAACCCGCTCCACGAGTCGGTCATGCAGGGGGTCATGGCTGCCGATGTGGTCATGGGACATGACAGCAATTGCGCGCGCTGGTTGAGGAAGTACCGGCAGGCCCCCGAGAAGAGCGGCGAGCCGGGAGCAGGTGTCGGGGCAGGACGCACCGGTCGGCGACGCAGGCGGAAATAGCGGATCGGGCCGTTGAGCGAATCGGTTCGTTGCGGCGGTTGCCTGTGCGGAGGTGTGCGCTATCGCGTAACCGGGGAGATTCGTGATGTGGTGAACTGTTTCTGTTCCCAGTGCAGGAAGACATCGGGACATCATTTTGCCGCCACGCGTTGCCGCAGGGACCAGTTTGAACTGATCGAGCGCGAAACACTCGGCTGGTACCGCTCTTCCGGGAAAGCACGCCGCGGATTCTGCAACCGATGCGGCAGTTCCCTGTTCTGGGAGCCGGATGATCTGGATACGATCAGCATTACGGCAGGCACGCTGGATGCTCCCACGGGCCTGAAGACAGTACGCAACATCTATCTGGAGGATATGAGCGATTACCATGATATTCCCGTCCTGTCTGCGAATGAATGAGTAGAACCGGAACATTCCAGGTCGTCTTTACACCATCCGGGAAACGCGGCAGTATCGTGGCAGGGAAGTCCGTGCTTGAGGCGGCGCAACAGCTCGGCGTCGACCTGGATACCGTGTGCGGAGGCAGGGGGCTGTGTGATCGATGCCAGATTGACCATAGTGTCGGAAAGTTCGCCAAGTTCAAGATAGATTCCGATCCGGATCATCTTTCTCCGCCGAGTGCCAGCGAACAGGAGTACTTCCCCCTTGGCACGCCCGCCACGCGCCGTCTGGGCTGCCAGGCGAAACTGCTGGGTGATGTGGTGATTGACGTGCCTCCGGAAAGCCAGGCGCATCGCCAGGTGGTCCGCAAGCGACTTGATGTGCACAATATCACGGTTAACCCCGCTGTCAGGCTGCATTACGTAGAGGCGCCCGAGCCCGACATGCATGAGCCGACCGGCGACCTGCAGCGTCTGGCGGATGCGCTTGAATTCGATTGGGGTCTGAGCGGCTTGCGCTTCGACTTCCATATCCTGGGTTCCCTCCAGGCCACGTTGCGGGAAGGGAACTGGAAGGTCACTGTCGCCGTGCATGAGGGAAAGCGGGCTGTCGCAGTCTGGCCGGGCATAAGGAACGAGGTCTATGGCGTGTCGATGGATGTCGGTTCCACGACCATCGCCGCCCATCTGTGCAATCTGGTCACCGGCGAGGTGGTTGCATCGACCGGCCGCATGAATCCGCAGATCCGGTTCGGCGAGGACCTGATGAGCCGGGTTTCCTACGTCATGATGAATCCCGGTGGCGAGGTCGAGATGACAAGAGCGGTGCGTGAGGCGTTGCAGGGCCTGATCGACAACCTGGCCGATGAGGCGGGAGTGGCCATCGTGGATATCGTTGACCTGACGCTGGTCGGCAATCCGGTCATGCATCACCTGCTGCTCGGGATCAATCCGGTTGAGCTTGGCGGCGCTCCCTTTGCCCTGGCGACGGACGGAGCGGTCAGGCTCCGGGCGGATGAACTCGATATCCGGATCAATCCAGGTGCACGGGCATATGTGCTGCCCTGCATTGCAGGCCATGTCGGGGCCGATGCGGCAGCGGCGACGCTGTCCGAAGCACCCTACGAGCGGGAAGAAATAACGCTTCTGGTGGATGTGGGGACGAATGCGGAGATTGTGCTTGGAAACAGCCAGAAAATGCTGGCCGCATCAAGTCCCACGGGACCGGCTTTTGAGGGAGCGCAAATCAGCGGCGGTCAGCGTGCGGCACCCGGAGCGATCGAGCGCGTACGGATTGACCGGCACACGCTCGAACCCCGGTTCCGGGTGATCGGCAGTGAGCTGTGGTCAGACGATCCGGGATTCGAGCAATCCATTTCCGGTCTGGGGATTACCGGGATCTGCGGTTCCGGCATCATAGAGGTGGTTGCACAGATGTATCTTGCCGGGCTGATCAGGCAGGATGGGATGATCGACGGGTCGCTGGCGGACCGGACGAACCGGCTTGTTCCCGACGAGAAGACCTGGAGCTACCGGTTGTGCGACACGAGGAATCTCTCGATACGGATCACCCAGAATGATGTCAGGGCGATTCAGCTGGCAAAGGCCGCGCTGTATGCCGGGGCAAGGCTGCTGATGGACAAGATGGGAATTGACCAGGTCGACAGGATACGCCTGGCTGGCGCGTTCGGTGCACACATTGACGTCAAGTACGCCATGGTGCTCGGCATGATTCCGGACTGTGAGCTTGATCATGTCACCTCGGCCGGCAATGCTGCTGGAACGGGAGCCACCATTGCCCTGCTGGATACTGATGCGCGACACGAGATCGAGGATGTCGTACGCAGGATCCAGAAGGTGGAGACGGCCGTGGAGGCGAAGTTCCAGGAGCATTTCGTGGAGGCCCTGGCAATCCCGCACAAGACAGACAGCTTCGTCAATTTGCAGGCCCGGGTAACGTTTCCGTCCGCAGCAGGGTCGAATCAATCGACAAGGCCGGCTGGCCGTCGTTCGCGAAGACGCCGGTCCTGAATCCTGATCTGAGCACGTCAGATCCATCGCATTGCCGAGCAGGCAGGGGATTCCGGTCAGCACGAATTCCGGGCTCCTGTCCCTGGCGGATCCGGATAACAGGATCCGGTCTGGTATCGGCAGGCGCTGAACCAGGCCGACAGGTCATGTTGTATCGGCCCGGCCGGAATGCCCGGGTCAGTAGCTTGAGTCCTCGAAGGATGCCTTGCGTCGTGCAATGAATTCCAGTAGTGCCTCGTCGGTCGCCGTATCCAGTGATGGAGCCTGGTATTCCTCCAGCAGTCGCTTCCACAGCCTGTTGGCCCGTTCGGCCGTGTCCAGGCGGCCTTCCATTTCCCATTGTTCGAAACTGTTGTTGTCGGCAACGGCCGATCGGTAAAAGGCGGTCTTGAAGTTGTTCTGGGTATGGTTGCAGCCAAGGAAATGGGCTCCCGGACCTACTTCCCTTATGGCGCTCAGTGCCTGGCCGTTTTCCGAAAGGTCGGTGCCGTTCGTGTACACCTGCATCATTCCCAGCTGGTCCGCATCCATGACCAGTTTCTCGTATCCGGAGACCAGTCCGCCCTCGAGCCAGCCTGCTGCATGCAGGACGAAATTGACTCCTGCCGTTACGGTGGGAAGGAGCGTGTTTGCACTTTCGTAGGCCGCCTGGGCGTCGGACGTCTTGGCTGCACAAAGCGACCCCCCGCTTCGGAATGGAACACCGAGTCGCCTGGCCAGCGCTGCACAGCCGTTGATCACCAGGGCAGGTTCCGGAGTACCGAATGTCGGAGCCCCGGACTGCATGGATATCGAACTTGAAAAAGTGCCGAAAACAACTGGTGAACCGGGACGGACCAGCTGGGTGAAAGCTATCCCGGCCAGTGCCTCGGCAAGAATCTGGGCCATGGTTCCGGCAACGGTGACCGGTGACATCGCGCCGGACAGGATAAAGGGGGAAATGATGCTTGCCTGATTGTTCCGGGCATAGATTTCCGATGCACCGAGCATGGTTTCGTCAAAGGTCATCGGTGAATTGGCATTGATCAGATTGATCACGACGGTATTGCGGTCGACGAACTCGTCGCCGAACAGTATCCTGCACATGTCCACGGTATCCTGGGCCCGATCAGGATGGGTGACGGAACCCATGAACGGCTTGTCGCTGTATTTCATGTGGCTGTAGACCATATCGAGGTGACGCTTGTTGACGGGCAGGTCGGTGGGTTCGCACACGGTGCCGCCTGAATGATGCAGTGAAGGCAGCATGTAGGCGAGCTTGACCAGCTTCCGGAAGTCCTCGATCATGGCGTAACGGCGACCCTTGTCCAGATCGCGGACAAAGGGCGGTCCGTAAACCGGTGCAAAGACCATCGCGTTGCCACCGATCCGGACACTTCGCCCGGCATTGCGTGCATGTTGCACGAACTCCCCGGGCGCATGTTCCTGGATGATTTCCCGGCACATGCCCCGCGGAAACCGTACGCGCTCCCCGCGGACCTGCGCGCCAGCCTCCTTGAACAGCCTGATGGCGGGCGGATATCGGAAATCGATACCGATCTCTTCAAGGATCGTGTCTGCATTGGACTCGATCAGTTCAAGCCCCTCGGTGTCGAGCAGCTGGTGGACGGGAATCTTGCGGGTGATGTACGGCGGTGCTGGCGTCTGGGACTGTCCTGCGCCGCCGTCCTGCCGCCCCCGCCTGCCCCCACGCTTTCTGCTTCGTTCAGGCATGGATATCGCGTAAATATTGGTCAATATGGATAGTATCGTGTTCCGGAAGGGCCCTGTCCTGTCATTCTACGACATGAGGATAACTGATTGCGTCAAAAGATGAGCATGCATCATAATCCATTCTGTCGAACATCAGACCCACATGGAAAACAGTTGAGCAGTACAACAGCCCGGTATGGCTTCCTGCTGTTGCCGGATTATTCAATGATGGCCTTTACCGCCGCGATTGACCAGATACGGATGGCCAATCGCCTTTCAGGGAGGCCCTTGTATGAATGGGTTGTCCTGGGAGAAACCGGGAATCCGGTCAACGCCAGTACCGGACTGGCCGTCAACAGCATACCGATGGAGGATGCCGGCAGGCTCGAGACCGTGTTCGTCTGCGGAGGACTGGATATAGAAAACAGGACCGGCAATGCCATCTCGACCTGGTTGCAGAGACAGGCAAAGGCAGGCGTGCAGATCGGCGCAATCTGCACGGGAACCTACATCCTGGCGGATGCCGGACTCCTGAACGGCTACCGATGCACGATTCACTGGGAGAACCTGACAGGCCTGCGAACCCGGTTCCCCGGCCTCGTCATCAGTCAGGAACTGTTTGAGGTCGACCGTGATCGGTTTACCTGCGCCGGCGGGAGTTCCGCCATGGACATGATGGTCTACCTGATCGCACGAAAGCATGGATGGAGGCTGGCGACGGAAATCGCCGAAGAGTTTCTGGTTGAAAGAATACGCGGGAAAAACGACAGGCAGAGGTTTCCGTTGCGGCTATATCTGGGGGGTAGCCAGCCAAAGCTGGAAAGGGCGGTATCCTATATGGAGGCCAATCTTGAGGAACTGCTGAGCCTGGACGAGATTTCCAGTTATGTCGGCTTGTCCCGCAGGCAGCTCGAAAGATTGTTCCAGAAGTACCTGAAGTGTGTTCCCACCCGCTACTACATGCATCTTCGGCTGAAACACGCCCGGCAGCTTCTGCTGCAGACGGATATGCGGATCGGGGAGATTGCGATGTCGACAGGATTCGTCTCTACTCCGCACTTCAGCAAGAGCTACAGGTCCTATTTCGGCAATCCTCCCCGGGATGAACGGAAAGCCCGCATCCTGTCGGCTTCGGAAAATGAACTGGCCGTTACCCTGTAAGGGGATTTCGTGAACCGCTACCGCCGCATCCGGGACGGTCAGGAACTGTACCGACGGCTGTTCCAGCATGTACTGAAGTACAAGCTGGTTTTCCTGATAGGACTGGTGGGCATGCTGTTCGTGGCTGCTGCGGATACCGGGTTCGCCTGGATACTGCAGCCCCTGATGGATCGTGGGTTCGTGGACAGGGATCCCGATTTCATCGTGTTCGTTCCCCTGTTGCTGATCGGCATTGCGGTCGTTCGTGCAGTCGGTGACTTCATCGACGGCTACTGCATCAACTGGGTTGCCCGGCGCGTCATCCAGGATCTGCGCCAGAAGATGTTTGAGCAGTTGATCCATGCGCCGACAGAGTTCTTTGACCGGGAATCCACCGGTTCCCTGGTTTCCCGGCTGACCTACGATGTGGAACAGGTGGCAAATGCCAGCAGCGGCGCATTCAGGGTGGTGTTCCGGGATATGCTGAAGGCCCTGTTCCTCATGGTGCTGATGTTTCATCTGAGCTGGCAGCTGTCGGTGATCTTTCTGCTGGTGATGCCGGTTGCCTTTTTCATCTTCAAGCACACCAGCGGCCGTTTTCGCAGGATCAGCTCCCGGATACAGGAAAGCGTCGGGGAGATCACGCATATTGCCAGACAGGCATTCCAGGGGCATCATCTGATCAAGGTCTTCGGCGCCCATGATCAGGAAAAACGGGCTTTCTTCTCCGTCAACAACAAGAACCGGCAGCAGTCGATGAAAAAGGCAGCGATACTTGCGGCCAGCGTTCCCCTGACGGTTCTGATCATGGGAATAGGCGTTGCCTGCGTGATCTGGCTTGCCCTGATTCTTGAAACGAAACCCGGTGTCTTCACTTCGTACCTGATCTCGATGACCATGATCGTGCGCCCGGTCAAGAATCTCTCCCGGATCAACGAGGTCATACAGACCGGCATGGCTGGTGCGGCTTCCATCTTCGGGACCATGGATCTTGAGGCCGAGGCGGATCATGGTAGCCTGGAACTCCGTGATATTTCAGGGGACGTGTCATTCGACAAGGTCTGCTTCCGCTATGGGGATGATTCGGGTCAGATACTTCATGATATCTCGTTCGACCTGGAGTCTGGCTGCACGGTGGCACTGGTCGGGCCCTCGGGCAGCGGCAAGTCGACCGTCGCATCCATGCTGATGCGACTGTACTCTCCCACTTCGGGCCGGATCACGGTGGATGGTCATCCGGCAGCCCGGGTCAAGTTGAAATCGCTGCGGGGGCACATTGCCCTGGTCAGCCAGGAAATCGTGCTTTTCGATGATACCATTCGCAACAACATAACCTACGGTCAGGCCGGCGATGTGGACGAGGAGAAACTTCTCATGGTTTGCGAGGCGGCGCACCTGACGGAATTCGTGGACGGCCTTGAGGAGGGGATGGACACCCAGGTGGGCGAGGCTGGTGTGCGCCTGTCAGGCGGCCAGCGGCAGCGTATAGCGATTGCCAGGGCGTTGTTCAAGAATGCGAGGATACTGATTCTGGATGAGGCGACCTCGTCCCTGGATTCCGGTTCGGAACAGCATATCCAGATGGCTATCGACAGCCTGATTCGCGACCGCACGACGCTGGTTATTGCACACAGGTTGAGCACCATAGAGCGCGCGGACATGATTCTCGTGATGGACCGTGGGCGGATCGTCGAGCGCGGGACGCATGAGGCGTTACTGGCGGAAGGCGGACAATACGCGCATCTGTATCGTACCCAGTTCCGCAGTAGCGAAAAGGATGCGTCGTAGGCTGATTCAGGGCTGGGTGCGTCCGGGCTGGCTGAATTATCTACTGCTTCCCGTGTCGTCCTTATACGCCGGACTGGCATGGCTTCGTGCCCTGCTGTATGGAGCCGGCGTGTTCAGAATCCGGAAACTGGAGGCGAAGGTGATTGTCGTGGGCGCTCTTGTCGCAGGCGGCGCCGGCAAGACGCCGCTGGTCATCGCGCTCGGGAACCGTCTGCAAAGGACAGGCTACAGGCCCGGGGTGATCCTGAGGGGCTATCGTGCAAGATCCCGACGCTTCCCGAAGGCGGTTCGCCCGGCTTCCACCGTGCAGGAAGTCGGAGACGAGGCATGCCTGATATCGGCGTCTACGGGGTTGCCCGTGATGGTCGGCCCGAACCGGTACGACAGCGGCCGGATGTTGATCGCGGAGCATGGTTGCAATATCATCCTGAGCGATGATGGTTTTCAGCACCTTGCACTGCACCGCGACCTGGATATCGTGGTGCTGGATGCGGCAGTGCCCTTCGGCAACGGCTGGTGTCTGCCTTCCGGGCCCCTGCGCGAACCGGTTTCAGGACTCGATCGCGCAGGCATTGTAGTGCGGAACGGCAAGGAACACTGCGCTGAATCCGCCGGCAACCGTTTCGGCATGTACATGGAACTCGGACCAGCGCGCAATCTCGGCAACGGCTCCCGGGCGCCTCTTGGGGATTTCCTCGACAATCCGGTACATGCTGTTGCCGCTATCGGCAATCCCGAACGTTTTTTTGCCCAGCTCGAGGAATTCGGCCTGCAGATTATCAGGCACCCCTTTGAGGATCACCATTATTTCCGGACCCCGGATCTGGCCTTCGACGACAGCCACCCGATCCTGATGACGGAGAAGGACGGCGTGAAATGCCGGACGCTTCCCGGCGCCGACCGTTTCTGGGCGGTCGAGGCGAGGGCGGTTCCGGAAACCGCATTTTACGAACGCATCGATCGGTTCGTTGCAGGTTCCTCGTAGTCAGCCATGAAGCCGGATTTCCAGGTTTTCATTCCTGCCCGGTACGGGTCGACGCGCCTCCCCGGCAAGCCGTTGGCGGACATTGCCGGAATCCCCATGATCCTGCGCGTGGTCGGGCAGTGTCGCAAAAGCGCGGCACGGGACGTGGTGGTTGCCACGGATGATGAGCGGATCCGGAAGGTCGTGGCCGAATACGGCGCCCGGGTAGTCATGACCGCACCGGACCATGTTTCCGGTACCGACCGGATTGCCGAGGCTGCCAAGCATCTGGAACTGGATGACGATGCCATCATCGTCAATGTACAGGGAGATGAACCGGAAATGCCGCCGCAACTGATTGATCAGGTTGCCTGTGCGCTGGTACGTGAGCCGCAATGCTGCATGTCCACGGCATGCGTCGCGGTAACGACTGAAGATGAGTTCATGAATCCTTCGGTAGTCAAGGTGGTCAGGGATCATAGGGGATTCGCCCTGTATTTCAGCCGCTCTCCCGTTCCATGCAGTCGGGACAGCCTGCCGGTCCGCTCCGGATCGGCGAAAAGACATCTCGGCATATACGGTTATCGCACCGGTTTTGTGCGGGAGTTTTCCGGCTGGGCGGTCTGTCCGCTCGAGGTGCAGGAAAAACTGGAACAGTTGCGCGTGCTCTGGCATGGGAGACGCATCCTGTGTGTCGATGCGTGCACCAGCCCCGGCGCCGGGGTGGATACTGTCGAGGATCTTGAGGTCGTGCGCAGACATTTCGGCATCTGATCCCGGATTGTTCCCGGTCGGTTTCCAGCCAGACCGTCGCAGGGCCTGGGGATTTCAGACTATTCATCCGGTCTGCTGAAGTTCCGGTAACCGGACATTGGCTTGCAGGACAACAGATTGAGAGGGTATATTTCCCTTGTCTGAGAGAATAAGGAGAAGCTGATGAGGAATAGACTGGTTCAGTTCGTGGCAATCGCCTTGCTGGCGGCAAATACGGTTGATGCGGGTTCCCTTGCCCCTGCCCCGCGGATCCAGGCCAAATACGAGCGGGACTTCCTTGAGCGTTCCGGTTCCCAGACGTTTGGCGAATTGCTGGATACCGGGATTTTCCGCTACCTGCTGACCGGCGGCCAGTCGATGCTGGTACTGATCAATGGCAGGCCGTACACGACGACTGAAGGTGATCTGGAGTCCTTGCCGATTTCGGCGATCGAGCGAATCGAGTTCCTGGGCGGAGACAGTCTGGGCACGTTCGGGGGGTCTGCCGTCCGTGGTGCGCTGAATGTGGTGTTGCGCAACAGTCTGGATGGCTTCGATATACGCACGGTCACACGGTTGCCGAGTCGGGACGGCGGTGACGGCTGGCAGGGCAGTGTCTTCTGGGGCGGTGCAGTTGGCAAGGGGCGCATGACCCTGGGCGTGGATGTCCTCGACCGCCAGGAAATCACTTCCCAGAGCCGGGAGTACAGTCGTTCCGACTGGTCGGCTGGCGGTGCGTTCAACGAGGCGAGGAATATCAGTGTCGGGGGCAATACCGTCTGGGTCATTCAGCGCGAACCGATTGCGGGAACCAGTGATCCGGTGGAATATGAGTTGACAGGAGAAAGGTCTGTTTCTCTGGGGGATTGCGATCCGGCGAAAGGCTACACCGGACCGCTCAGCAATCCCCCCGGTATCGTTTCCGGAGACAAGGGATGCGGGTTCGCCTACGGCACCATCGCCTGGAACAGCGCCAGCTATGAGCAGCAGAGCGCGATCCTGAATCTGGATTACCCGCTCGCTGGTGGGGCCGAGCTTCACCTGGACGCCAATTTCTCGCAGGCTGACTCGGCGTTTCGCTATGCGCCCTCCGTAGGCACGTTTTTCTTCGTGCCGAACACGGATCTGCTGAATGCCATCGATGCCGCTGACTCAAGCTTCGTGGCGAACGGGGACGACTGGTTCGTCGCGGGACACCGTTTTGTCGGCCACGGCAACCGGGACTGGCTGGGGGATCAGGAGTCGCATGATGTTTCCCTGAGCGCCGAGGGGCAGATAAGGGAGGGTCTTGGCTACGATATGCGTATCAGCACCTACCGTCTGGATGGTTCCGTGTCCGGCAGCACCTTTTTGCATCAGGGCAGGATAGGGGAGGAAATCACGGCAGGAAACTACGATCTTGCGAATCCGTCCTCGGATGCCCCGGCGCATTTGCGGGCCATCAGGAACAGTAGCCTGCATCTGGAGCGAGACATTGAAGTGAAGGTCCTGGACTCCCGCTGGGCGCTGGAGGGATCAGGTCCAGCAGTCGGTGGCCGCGATTCGGCATGGACTGCAGGGATCGAGCTTGGGAGAGGAAGAGCGCATGACATTTCGGTTTATCGGAGCAACGACGGAATGACCTACGATGTTTCCGTGGTGCCGGGCTCCGGCGGCGCGAGTTTTTCCGGAAAGCAGGATTTCACCGCAGCCTTTGCGGAGGTGTCGGTGCCGCTGACCGGGGACCTTGATCTCAGGGTTGCAGGTCGCGGTGATGACGTGGACGATGTGGGGGGAATGAAGTCCTGGCTGCTGGCAGCAGACTACCGGTCGGGCGATTTCATCACGTTTCGCGGCACCTGGAGCGCAGGCGAAAGCCCGCCCTCGTTTCTGTCGCTCTACGCTGACGAATTGAAGAGTTTCCCCTATGTCTATTGCGACCCCGGCACCGGCAGTCCTCCACGCACCTGCAAGGAAGTCAATCCCAGGCAGGTGAAACGCGTAACCCGGGGCAATCTGGAACTTGATCCCTCGGATACGGAAAGACTGTCCGTCGGTGCCGAGGCACGCCGGGGCCCGCTCTTTGTGGATGTGGAATTGTATCGCCTGTCGCGCTCCGGGCTCGTCGCGCAGAACACTGCAGACTGGGCCATGCAGAACCTGTATCAATGCACGGGTGGCGACAGGACGGACTGCATCGATCGCATTGGTGGTGACATCACGATTTACGACAGCTATGCAAATATCCTCGATACCGATCTTTCAGGACTCAATATCCGTGTCGGCAACGGTTTCAGAACGGACTGGGGGGTGGTTGGCCTGCGCGGAATCTGGCGCCGGGTCATCGATGCGGAAGAAAGCATCGCAGGCATGAAGGAACGACCCGTCATTCCCAGGGATGTCGTCCGCCTCGGCATCCTGGCGCAGCGTGCCGGACTGACCGCCGTCTGGACTGCGAACTACCGCTCCAGCACCATCAACCGTACTGGCACCGGAATGTTCAGGTCCTGGACCGGGCATGATGTGGCACTGAGTTGGGCCGACCCACTGGGCCTGAAGAACGCACAGGCCACTGTCGGCGTGTTCAACGTGACTGACACCGACCTCTCCATAAACACCGCCAACCCCAGCAGCGTGGATGGCCCGAAGTCGGCCAGCTGGGGTCGCACCTTCTTCGTTACCCTGAATATGCGATTCTGAGCGGGTGGGCCCCAGCCCGTGATGCGAACGACCATCCGGTGGACGGTGGCCTGCTGCTTTCATATGTCCCGAGTTGCTGAACATGACAGAAGGGCAGGAAACATCTTGACGTTCACGAATGATGCACAAACTTTCTTGTGAATCACGAATCGCTGATATATGAACGACAAGACATCCTTGATTGACTCCATTGTCCTGCACCAAACAACAGGCTAGTGTTTCGTCCCGGAAATATATTTGCAAGGTCTTTCGATCTTCGCAAGTATGGATTCGGCCGTGGCGACCCGGACGAAGGGCGTGGTCTTGCGATTCCAGGATGCGACGAATTCATTGATCCTGCGGGTCAGTTGCCGGACGCTCGAGAACGACCCCCGGCGAATGGC
>JAJDVC010000211.1 GCA_022826305.1 Gammaproteobacteria bacterium
GTATCGGCGATGCCAAGTGGTTCATCGAGAAGGCGGTAGCCTATGCCGGCGAGCGGAAGGTGTTCGGGCGACCGATCGGACAGAACCAGGGAATCCAGTTCCCGATCGCGCAGGCCTACTCGAAGATGCGAGCAGCGGAGCTGGTGCTGCGCGAGGCCAGCCGCCTTTATGATAACGGGGGGAACCCGGGCGAAGAGGCCAACATGGCGAAAATGCTGTGTGCCGAGGCTTCCTGGGCGGCCGCTGAAGCCTGCCTGCAGACTCACGGGGGATTCGGCTTCGCCGAGGAATACGATATCGAGAGAAAGTTCCGCGAGACGCGCCTTTACCAGATCGCGCCCATTTCAACCAACCTCGTTCTGGCATACCTGTCGGAACATGTCCTTGAAATGCCCAGATCCTATTGATTCCCCGATACCGGTGTGAACGGCTTCAATCACTGCCATATGGGCATGGGAGAAGGAAGCTACTTCGCCGGGAACCGCCTTTTCTCCGTTACCAGGGAGCGTGCTGCACGGGCGGCCGCAAAACAGGCTTCGATATCCTGCCTGCTGTCCCGTGCGATCATGTCGGCAATCTGGTCGAGAGCGTCCTGATATTGCCTGATATCCGAAAGCAGCCGGTCGCGGTTCATGATCACGATATCACGCCACATTACCGGGTCGCTTGATGCGATCCGCGTGAAATCGTAGAACCCGCCCGCAGCCATCTCGTAGCACTGATCCGGATCGTCGGCCGATGTCAGGTAATTCATCATGGCGTAGGCCAGTACATGGGGCAGATGGCTTGTGATCGAGAGAATCCGGTCGTGATCCCGGCAGTTCATGTACTGGACTTCCGCACCCATTGCCTGCCACATGGCGGAGACGGTTTCCAGTGCCCCGGAGTCGGTATGCGGGTCTGGAGTCAAAACCACCTTGTGACGCAGGAAAAGCTCTTCCGAGGCCGCCGCGAATCCGGACTTTTCTTTCCCGGCAACGGGATGCCCGGGAACGAAATACGGGAAATGCCGGCCCAGCGCACTGCCGGCAGCAGCAACGATCTTTTCCTTGACGCTTCCAACATCCGTGATGATCAGGCCATCACCGACCGCCGGCGCGATTTCCCCGAGCAGGTCAATGATCGCATTGACCGGGGCAGCAAGCAGCACCAGGTCCGCCTGCTCTATCGCCTTCACGGGATCCTGTTCGCTGCTATCGATAACGCCGGACTTGATGGCCATGTCGAGATTTTCGCGGCATCGGTCTACCGCAACGATCTCCCCGATCATCCCCCTGCCTCTCACGGATCGCGCGACCGAACCGCCGATCATGCCCAGACCGAAAATCACCATCCGATTGAAATGGACATCCGCAACTGGTGTGCTGTCCTGAAACCTATCCATCCTGCATCAGGTCCCGGGGGTAGGAACCCAGTATCTTGAAAAACGCCGCCTCTTCCCTGATTGTATTCAGGGCTTCCCTTATCTCCGGTTTGTTCCGGTGTCCGATGAAATCGACGAAGAACATGTATTCCCACAGGTTGATCTTCGTCGGCCGCGACTCGAGCCAGGTCATGTTTACCCCCTGGTCCCTGAACGGCTTCAGCAACTCGACCAGGGCGCCGGGCTTGTTCCGAGACGCCAGTATCAGGCTGGTCTTGTCATTGCCGGTTTCCGGCACCGGTTGCCTGGACAGCACCAGAAAACGCGTCGACATTTCCGACTCGTCCCCGATGTCGTCCGCCAAGACGGGAATCCCGACATGACCGGCCGTAAATCGCCCGGCAATGGCGCCTGCACCCTGTTCACTGGCGACCCGTTGCGCTGCATCCGTGCTGCTGCCGAGGGGAACGAGTTCGGCATCCGGGCAGTGACTGTCCAGCCACTGCCTGCACTGTTCCAGCGCCTGTCCATGCGCATAGATACTGCACAGGTCATCCAGGGACTTTTCATGACTCACCAGCGCATGCTCCACCGGCAGGTTGACCTCGCCGCATATTGTCAGGGGTGTATCGAACAGGCGATCGAGGACACCGGTCACGTTCCATTCAGACGAATCCTCCACGGGCACCACTGAAAAATGGGTATGGCCGGTTTCCGTTGCACGGAAAATCTCCTCGAACGAGGAGCGATGCACAATTTCCCGCCGGTCTGCGGCACACCTGATCGCCTCGCAAAAGCGCATGGCCGCCGCCTCCATGTTATTGCCGGGCGGTCCGAGCACGGCGATATTGCGTTTTGCCCGAGCGCGCTCGGTAAGAGACAGGATCTTGCGGAACAGGGAGTTGAGTGCATCTTCACAAATCGGGCCGTCATTGTCCTTGTGCAGATCGCGCAGTATCCGGTCCTCCCTTTCCACATCATCCGTTCCGGATGTATCGGCACACCGTTCGGCATGTTCAACCGCCACCTCAAGGCGGCGGTTGATGAGTTCCAGAATCCTCGCATCGATACTGTCGATACTTTCCCGAAGGCTTTCCAGTTCCTGCGTCCTGTCTTTTTTCGTGCTCATGTACCTGATTCGAAATTTCTCGGCTCCGTCTCATTCTCGGGAAAACGCCGAACAATCGTGCTTCGGCCAGTCAGGTCCGCGCATCGCAATACGGCCTGCCCGGATCCCGCCTTCAGTCCCATACATCCGTACTGAGATAACGTTCTCCCGTATCGGCCAGTATCGCCAGCAGGTTTCCGCCCCTGTAGGATCCCGACCTGGCGACCGACAGCATGCCCCATGTCGCCGCACCGCAGGATATGCCGCAAAAAATTCCCTCCTTCCTGGCAAGGTCGCGGGTTGTCCCGTAGGCCTGCTCCGTCGTCACCTGCACCACCCTGTCGAAAGCGTTCATGTCCAGCGTGTCGGGGATGAAACCCGGCGCCGTGCCCATGATCTTGTGCCTGCAGGCTATGCCTCTGGACAGGATCGGCGAGTCCGCCGGCTCGGTTGCGATGATCTCCAGTTCCGTATTTCGGCGCCGCAGGTACTTTCCCAGGCCGCTGACCGTGCCACCCGTACCGGTTGTCAGTATCAGTGCATCGAGGTTCTCGCCGAAATCGTCCCAGATCTCATCCGCAGTCGAGCGGTGCGATTCGGGATTCGACGGGTTGTAGTGCTGTCCGACGAAAAAATAACCTCTCTCCTCCTCGAGACGGCGAGCTTCCTCGATCGCCCCGACGGTTCCTTTCTCGGCTGGCGTCAGGATCACCTCGCCGCCGTAAATCTTCAGGATCAGCTTCCGTTCCTCGCTCATGTCCTCCGACATGACGAACACTGATCGGTAGCCCTTCACGGCGGCAACCATCGCGAGGCCGATTCCGGTGTTTCCGGACGTCGGCTCGACGATCGTGTCGCCGGGCCTGAGCCGGCCGTCGGCTTCCGCATCCTCGATCATCCTGAGTGCAGGCCGGTCCTTCACGGAACCTCCCGGATTGAAGCTCTCCAGCTTGACCCACAGGTTGGCGCCTGTTTCCTGTCCCAGGCGGTTCAGCCGGACGACCGGCGTGCCGCCGATACAGTCAAGGATATGGTCGTGCTTCATGCGGCAATCCTAGCACAATACCAGGGATCAGACCCTATCAGCATTCGCACCTGCTGACCAACAAGCGGACCAGCCCGACTGCGGAGTACATCAACCGTTCCTGTAGGGAAACCCGTCCCTGCTGGACCCTACGGGACCATATTGCATCACCGCCTCCCCTCTGCTGGCAATCGACGGATCATCCCCGCACTGGCGGGGAACACCAGCGCAACCAGCACCACGAAGGCGCGACATTCATTTTCCGAGCACCCCGATGCCCTGTGCCCCAGGATCAGGCGCTCCGTGCATGCAGCCACATCCAGCATGTGCCATATTGCAGGATGCTCCGTGGACTCCGATTTCTTGCCAGGCCAGTCCCTGGCAAGCGAGGAAATATCAATGCTCAAGCCCGCCTCCACTCCGAAGTGGATCACTGTTTTCCGATGACCGTGACAGCCCCACCATCACGGTTTGATCGAACGCGTGCTGGATACTGGAGACAATGGATGAGTAGTTGCCGATCAGTAACAATAGCCCACACGATGCAGGAGTCGTTGAGCAGTCATCTGGGCCAGATATCTTGATTCATGGCCGTTCATACGCGTGACGCACCTCTTGCCACTCGCTGGTACATGCCTGCGTCACTGATCTCTCTTGCGGCAAAATCCATAAGGCTGCCCCTGCCATGAGGTATGGGGCGAATATCCAGTTCAGTCAATAGCCTTAGTAGCTCCGCTCGAGAGACTTTCTTGTTGTGAAAGTAATTTTTCAGATCGGCACGACTCATTTCCAATAACTCCTCTGTTGATTTGTCGATTCGGGAAACACTTCCATTCACAAGATCGGCAATGATGTCACTTCGTTTGGCTCGCTTGTCTAGAGCAAGTCCGAGATTCATGACCATGTTACATAGTTGAGGAACCGTGACATCACTCACTTCCAAGCCAGCAATTGCGCCTTCAGGTCCAAGCCACTCAACCAGTTTTTCCATATTGATATCTTTCATGGACACGCCCTCAGAAATTCGCTCGTTAATCGTTGAAATTGATCTGCTTGCCTGCTTGCATTAGGCCCACTCACATCATGTACCGGAGATCTTTCCAAGAGCGCATTTCTCAAGCCATCACCTTCTGTAACATATGTTTCAAATATCTTCCCGATCCGCCGCAGACGATTACGCTCAAAATTCTCCGTTCGGATCAGATTTCCACCCCATTCTCGGGCCATCATCCCCATGGAACCGGCAAATTCCGTATCGGAATATTGAAGATCACTGTTCATGCTGTTCCGGATAAGTTCGACGTCTGCATTCACATTATTGATTTCACCGATAACGGTCGCCACTCCAATCGAAGACTGGCGATCAAATTTCACTGGCGAAACGCAATAATCAGATGAATAAATTACGGAACGTAGTACATCCGATACTTCGGGATGGCTATCAATCAAAATATAGTCATAATTTTCCTTGATGTGATCCAAGGTGTAACCAACTACCTGCAGATGCCTCAGTAAGGACTTGTTGTTTTCCCGTATGTTTTGGGCACCTGGAAGTTTGTCTGCTGTAACTGTAGACAGACGCGGATCAGATACGATCACATCAATGCATTCTCTCCAAGTCCGATAATCGACCATGGAAGAGCGTTCCCCAGCACTGTATAGTTGCTGAAATTTGTGGTACAAGGTTGTGCCAAGCATCTCGCCGGACCCGAAAGTTTCAATCAACTCGGGGAAGAACCGTCCGGTGATACCACCTCGCTGGTAGTCGGTATCGACAATCAATACACGTTGGTGATGGTGGCGTTGCAGTGCAATCGCAATGTGCTAACAGGCTGTAGTCTTGCCTGTGCCCCCTTCTCACCAATAAAACCAACAACCTTTGCCATAATCTCAAGTCAGTTCCTATAGGTGGTTCCGGTGCTCGACAAACTACCACAGATTCGCCAGACTGACACGATTGTACCTTCAGCAAACATGACCATACCCCGAGTCTTCTCTCCTGGTCATGTCGGTATCCTGTCCAACGTGCCCATGACCTCGATCTTGTACTTGGTGAGCCCGCATGAAATTCATCCTCACCATTGAGCAACTTGCAAGATTGCCCGATTGAGCGGGTCTTTCGCCCAGACCTGAAACAACATGCTGTGTCGCCGAACAACCCGCCCCCTTGCGATGACTATATCCAATATCCGCAACCTTTTTCAAGACTGACCGGTAGTCTTCATGGCCCAGCAGGTCCATGGCGAGCAACAGTTCCATCGGGGCGTACTGCCTCTGCCCCATCAGCAACCGTTCGACTCGGGTGTGTATTCCGGAAGCCGCAGCGGATTCGGCAGAGCTCATCATGGGGGTAGCAGGGATGAAGATACTGGTGGCATCGTCATTCCGCAAGATTCCGTTCGGATTTCCTGCAAACACCACGATTCCCGTCATGCCGAAATACTTCCGCAGATTTGCCAATCCCCCGGCCGCGAAACACGCCATTCCGGCCAGGACACCGGTGAGGAATACTTCCATGCAAGATCGGGTGATGCTACGTGAAGCAGGACTGCGTGACGGTTTGCAAGTGGTGCGCCAAATCCTGCCGACGGCAACCAAACTGAAATGGTGCCGGTTACAGGCAGACTACGGATTTCGCGAGACGAAGTGACTTCCTTTGTGCCGCCGTCGCTGATTCCCCAGTTCGCCGATGCCGCAGATGTCGTCTCCCGGTGCCAAAACCATTGACAATCTGCACATGTCGATACTGGTCCGAACCTGAAAGGCGGTGTCCGTGCGCTGGAGAAAGGCGCGGAAAATCATTTTCGTGCTGTCGGTCGAGTGAGGCGCATGACCAGGCCAACGTGGGCCGCCCGACCGATGCATCGGTCGAGGAATTCTCAGGACGCTTGTGGACAACAACATGCGTTTGAAATTTCCGGTGTCGTCGCAACCGCATTCGGCTGTAATATACCGGGCGAGGAGAGGCGCGTTCTCGACCTTGCTGCGCTGCTTGCCGAGTCCGTAACCGACGAACTCAACATCGCCGACACTGTGAGTCATGCCAATCCGCTCCAGATGCGGCATCTATTAACCGAGATCACCCAACAGACTGAAAATATCCCGCTCGCCGCACATTTTCACGATACCCGCGGCATGGGACTGGAAAATGCTGTTGCTGCCATCGAGGCCGGTGTGCGACGCTTCGATGCCGCGCTCGGTGGACTGGGCGGATGCCCCTTTGCGCCGGGCGCAACTGGAAATATTGCCGCCGAGGATTGCACCTGCCTGCTGGAGAGTCTCGGCATGAATACTGGAATCGATATTCCTGCCTTGCTGGAGTTGCACGGCCAACTCGAAGTGTGGTTGGCAGGAGAGCAATTTGAAGGCCGACTGTTCCGTGCCGGAATGGCGAAGATATTCGCAGATCGCGCTGGATATCCTGCTGTTTGGCCCACCTATCTCATTGCACTTAGCAGATCCGCCAACTCCCGGAGGCTTATCGCCTCGATATCTTCCGCCAACGGATAGCGTTCCTTTCCGGCGTAAACAACAAAGGAGCGTGCAGGTTTGAGATCGTCATTGGCGTGATGGAATCCCTTGCCCGGCTTTGGTGTCAGCGAGCGTTTGACCTCGATGGTCCACAACTCTCCGCCGGGCATTTCCAAAATCATGTCCATCTCCGCACCAGCGACTGTGCGGTAAAAACCCGAGCGTGCGCGCGATGGCGCCAAATTGAGTAGAGTGTCAATCACAAAGCCCTCCCAGCTATTACCCACAATCGGGTGCCCCAGGAGAGTGTCGAGATCATCGAGCCCCAGTAGCGTGTGCACAATACCGCTATCACGCACGTAGACCTTGGGTGATTTGACGAGGCGCTTGCCGATATTGAGAAGCCAGGGCTCCAGGCGACGGACGAGCAACAAATCGACCATGAGGTCCAGATAGCGCACAATCGTTTTGCCATCCACCGAGAGTCCGCGCCCGAGTTGCGCAGCATTGAGCAAGCCACCCTGATTGTGCGCCAGCATAGTCCAGAACCGGCGCAAGGTTTCCGCGGGAAGTCGTGGACCAAGTTGTGGAATATCCCGCTCCAGATAGGTTCGAATAAAGTTTTCCCGCCAATCGGCACTGGTCGAATTGTCCCTGGCAAGAAAGCTGTCCGGAAACCCGCCGCGCAACCACAAGGTATCATTGGCTTCTGGGTCTGTCTCCAGAATGTCGAAGGGGCCGAGTTCCATATAGGCAATACGACCAGATAGCGTTTCGCCGGATTGTTGCAACAGTTCGATCGAGGCAGAACCCAGAAGCAGGAAACGACCTGCCCTTCGACCGCGCCGCCGTCCCTGATCGATGAGACCGCGCAAATCCTGGAATAGCCCGGGCATCCGCTGCACTTCATCGAGAATGACGAGTTTGTCTTCCTGGGCGGACAGATATAACAGCGGATCAGACAACTTTTGTCTGTCCGCCTGACTTTCAAGATCCAGATAAAGGCTCGGCCGGTCTTCAGCAACTATCTGGGCAAGCGTGGTCTTGCCGACTTGACGGGGACCAAGCAACGCCACAGCCGGAAACTGATCCAGCTTGCCAACCACTTCACTTTGTAAACGCCGCTCCAGCATCCTTGCAAATATGCCATAAAAAACCAGAAATGCAAGGAAAAGGATTTTTCCGAAGCCAATGTACATCGTTTCGACGCAGTGCCAGGACCATCGGTGGATGCCATGTCGCACCCGGGGGCCACCGGCAATATCGCCACCGAGGATTGTGCCTATCTGCATCAGAATAAGGCAGATAGCACTAAAGTGTTGCGTTTTCGTTATGGATACTATCTCTCTATTCTAGATACTGTCGTCACGAGTTATCGTGCCATGGCATGAGGCATCGGACATGGATGGCAGCGAGAAACGATGCGGCATTCTTCGCATATCGTGTGGCGATACCCCGCCAGCGCCTGAGGTGGAGGAAGGCGTTCTCTACCCGATGTCGCCGGCGATACAGTTGCCGGTCATGCTGCCGCTGTACCTTGCGGTTGCGTTTCGACGGGATCACCGGTTCGGTGCCCCGCCTGCGACAGTGCGCCAGGATTTCGTTGGTATCACGAGCCCGATCCGCCAGCAATGCTCCGGCATCCACTCCTTCGATCAGGACGTCAGCCTGGCTGCAATCCGCCGTGGTACCTGCTGCAGCAACCGCTCGGAGCGGCAGACCATGCGCATCCACGGCCAGATGCAGTTTCGTGTCGAGCCCCCTCTTGTGCGACTCATCGCCTGATTCCCGCCGCGCGCACCAGCCGCATGAGGATGGACCTTGATGTGACTCGCATCGATCATCAGCCACGCGTAGTCCGGTTCATCCATGAGTTGTTCCAGCAGGCTCTCCCGGAACCCCTTGTCCCGCCAGCGGGTGTTCTTCCAGTCTCCGTAGTCCGACAGAACCTAGTGTAACGTCATACCTCATGTGTCGGATAGAGGCGTTTCAGTCTCAGACGCGCATCCTCGGTAGTGAACTGCCAATCCAGCCAGTCCTGGATGCGGTCACGTGAGGCCTGCCAGGCAGCGACCTCGCGGGCCAGGACATCCACGCTGTCGATGCGCCGATTCAGGCATTGGCGGCTCATCACGTTGCGTTCGACCTCTGCCACATTCAGCCAGTTGCCGTGCTTCGGGGTGCAGACGAACTCGAATCGGTCCCATGGCGCCCTGGCCTGTGCCGGCGGACAGGCCTCGTGGAGTGCGCCGGGCCGGTGAGTGTCGAGATTGTCCATCACCAGAGTGATGCGGAATCACCCATCCGATCCGGCGCCACGGCTTGAGTGCGTTTTTTCAGAATCCGCCGCACCGTCTCATGGGATACTGCGTCGAGGTAGCCGGGTTCCATCACACGGTCGGCCAGTAGCCGCAACGATCATTGCGCGTGACCCGCCTGCGGCTCGCCGCAGGCCAGCGCCACCAGGCGTGCCTCGAAATCGGCCGTGAGTCGTTCTTCAGAGGGCAAGATGGGGAATTCAATGTCTTTCGCTGGGCTGCCGGCAGTTTCCATGATGGGCGGGTAGGCGGTGGCACGATGATCTTCCAGGGCGCTCCGGGAGCAGGCATCGGGTGGCATTTCCAGGGTGCTGGGGGATCTTCTGGAGCGCGGCAGGCAGATACTTCGGGAGATCCCGGATCGGGACATCCCGGTGGGTGGCGTGTCATGGAGCGGCCGGGAGCGGGAAGTATCCGCCTCGGGCGTGTTCTCGCATGCCGCCCCACTGCTGAAGAAGTTCCACATCGTGGTGTGTGTGGACGAGGCCCAGAACACACCCGTTGCCGGCATGACCCGGGACGCCCTGGATTGTCTTCATCGTGACCCCAGGGGGATTCCCCTGGTGGCGGCGTTCTTCGGTCTGAGCGATACCCAGAAGGTGCTGCGCCAGTGCGGTCTTTCGAGATTCGCCAGAGGCCGGGTGGTGACCCTGTACCCCCTGCCGGATGAAGATGCGGCCTGCGCCATCCGGAGTGCATTTGATGCCTACGGCTTCACGGGCACGCCGGAA
>JAJDVC010000026.1 GCA_022826305.1 Gammaproteobacteria bacterium
ATACCCCAACGAGATACATCCACGGCAGCGCCGCTTCCAGGGAGCGGGACTTGCACACATGCGGCGGAACCGCCGACGAGCGGAAAACCCCCCGCTGTGCGGTGCGCGAACGCACCTTCGGTATCCTGACCAATGCCGGTCTGCAGCGTACGCTCCGGCAGGTAGCCATTGTGTACTATCACCTGATAACCGTGCGCCGTGCGCCGAGCCTGGCAACTCTCCGGAAGACACTGGAACTCCGCCTCAGCCGCCGACTGGATCAGCTGACGGGCTCCCGATCTGATCAGTTCGTGGACCGGATCGCTGGACTGCTCCGGATTCTCGAATGCGATCGCTTCATGCCTGCTCATGGTGGCGTATCTCCATGGGCTGGCTGGTCAGGTTGATATCTCCAGTCAACCCGATACGCCGCCTTCAGTCATTTATTCCATACACCATAGTATGACCCGCCCCGTTGTGCACAAGAGGATTTCCGCTTTGGCAGATTCAGGATTGCCGCGATCGCCGGACCAACATTGCTGCGGCCCTGCGCAATCTCCAGACCGAATTCCGCCACCAGCCCGCGCAGCATGTTCACGTGCGCCGTCCGGTTACCGACCGCCTGGGAACGCACCCGGTGCAGCGACTGCTGCGTCTGCTGACCGACGCTCCTGATCCCCACGAATCGCCTGTTCGGACGCTGAACCGCCTCGCAGATCGCCTCCGCATCCGCCCGGTCACCGTTACCCGATTGACAAGTCTTCAAGTCTTGAATCTGGGGATCATGGGAGGAGGATTTCGCCCCTGTCCAGTCGGACACCCTGTGGTGATCACGGCGCGAGAACTGCCATCAAACGGCCGTTCATCTCATCAGCAAATACATGCTTCCTGCATGGAGACCAACTGCATGACACGTTGCCTTCTCCTCTTGACGCTGTGAGACAGGGAAAGCAATCAGCACGAGCTGTCCGAAAAGATCATACAGAACACCTGGTCTATTGACGTGGGGGCAGATTTCAGGGAAGCTTCCGGGTCCAGAGATATCAGCCAGCAAAATATCCGGCCATGACATACGCAGCCAGAATTCACGCAACCGGTGACGCCGATGCCTTCGTTTGGGAAAGGGTTGAGACGGGGCCTCCCGGCCCCGGTGAAGTATGTGTCCGCCAGACAGCGGTCGGGCTGAACTATATCGATATCTACATGCGCACCGGGCTGTATCCGGTAAGCGCGATGCCCGCCGTGCTGGGCATGGAGGCTGCCGGCATGGTGGACAGCATCGGTGACGGAGTGGCCGGGCTTGAAATCGGAGACCGGGTAGCCTACGGCATGGTTCCCGGAGCCTATGCACAGTTGCGCTGCATCGCTGCAGACAAGCTGCTCCGGCTACCCGACGCAATAGATGAACGGACGGCTGCGGCAATGATGCTCAAGGGCATGACTGCGCATTACCTGTTGTACCGGTCCTACCGGGTACAGCCTGGAGATCCGGTGCTGATCATGGCCGCCGCCGGGGGAGTCGGTCTGATCCTGTGCCAGTGGGCCAGGCATCTCGGGGCCACGGTGATCGGTTGCGTGGGCAGTGAGGGCAAGGCGGAACTTGCCAGGACGAACGGCGCCGATCATGTAATCCTGTACCGACACGAGGATATAGCCGCCAGGGTCAGGGAAATCACCGCTGGAGAGGGGGTCGCGGTTTCCTACGATTCCGTGGGCCAGGCTACGTTCAACGCTTCTCTCGATGCTCTGCGTCCCTTCGGTGTGCTCGTAACCTACGGGAATGCCTCAGGCCCGGTCGAACCCTTTTCACCGGCTGTTCTGGCGCCGAAAGGCTCGCTCTACGTGACGAGGCCGACTTTGGCTACCCATACTGCAACCCGTGCCCTGCTGACGGAGGGTGCCGAGCGGTTGTTTGAAGTTGTGGAGAACGGTGCGGTGGCCATTTCCGTGAATCAGACTTATCCCCTGTCAGATGTTTCCCGGGCGCACCGGGACCTGGAAGAGCGCAATACGACGGGTTCAACGGTATTGATCCCGTAGATTTTCCGTGACTGCACTTGCACTGCCCGTCATGTGATACCCGGGCGTCGCACGATCCACACGTGCAGACCGTGTTGATGCAAGGACGGGGTTTCTGAAAGCATGGCGTCGAAAACAGCCCTTAATACCGGAAATCTTGAAGAGCTCGGGGCGAGTTGCCTTGCAGAACTGCTGATTGAAGTGACCAGGGGCAATGCCCAGGCGAAGCGACGTCTCAGACTGCAATTGCAACTGCAGCACAATCACCGGGCCGCGATCAGGGACCTGCGCAAGCGCCTGGCCACTCTGGCGCGCTCCGACTCGAGCCTTGACGCCAGAAAGGGGCGGGGGATTCATGAGGAGCTCACCGGGCTGATCCGTTTTATCGTCGAGGGTCTGGCCCGGATTGATGCAGCGGAGGGGCACGATCTTTTGTGGCGAATCCATGATCTGAGTGACTGGATCAATGCGCGCATGATCTATCGCTATGCGGGTACTCTGGATGCGCACTCCGCTGCAAGGGAGGCGCTGGAGCAGTTGACTGTCGACGGGAAAGTCCCGCAATCCGAAATAGCCGTGAAGGTATTCGATTACCTCGTCAAGAAAGACTTTGCGCAGGATGACGACCTGCTGCACATGCTTGGGAGGATATTGCGCAGGGAGGGCTTCGAGATGCTCGGGGAACGGATATCTTCCCGTATGCTCGAGCAGGACGACAAGCGGCTCCTGAAGAAGAGAGAAGGCAGATTCCTTGCAACACCGGCACCTGCGGATGCAAGAGTCATGATGAAGCAGGGGCCGCGCGCCTGGCTGTTTCACATAGCGGAATTGGAGACTGATGCGGATGCCTATATTTCACTGGTGGATGAATCCGACAGGAGAAAGCCGCTTTTCTCAAGGGGAATTTCCAGAATCCTCCTTAAGGCAGGCCGGGTGGATGAGGCCTGGAAGTTCATTGAGCAGACGGAAGGCAATCCGCTGGAGGACCGGGCCATCGATTACGACTGGGCGGATGTCAGGATTGATGCGCTGGCTGCGCTCGGCCGCGCTGATGAGGCGCAGGCGGTCCGCCTGCATTGTTTCAAACGGGAATTGCGGGCAGACTATCTGAGAGCTTATCTTGAAAATCTCCCGGGTTTCGAGGATATCGAGGCCGAGGAGAAATGGCTCGACTACGCAATGGATCATCCTTTTCCGCGCCAGACCCTGTCCTTTCTGGTCCACTGGCCTGCCCGCGCGCGTGCGAATCGTCTCATACTGCGACTGGGCAGGAAACTGGTCGGGTTCAGTCCGCGTCTGCTGCAGGATGCGGCGGAGTGCATGGAGACGCATTACCCGCTTGCGGCAACCCTGGCATACCGGGCACTGATCGAAGAAATTCTGGCCGAGATTCCCGGTTGGTTCAAGGATGCGGTGAGATGTTTCAATGAGTGTGCCGGCATGGAGGCGGGCATAGAGGATTATGGGGAGCATGAAACGCACGAGGAGTTTGTATCGCGACTAAGGGTGTCTTACTGGAGAGAGGGCAGATTCTGGAAGCTGGTGAGGACATGACGAACCCGGAATTCTGTATGGATAGATACGGTGCAGTTCCTGTCCGGGCTGTTCCTCCCGTCGGGATTTGGTGCTAAAATTGGTCGGCAAACCGGCGGAAATACCCGATGCTGTCCGCCGATGCTGTCCGGGCCGACGAGGAGAGGCCATATCAGGGATTCTCTGTCTGGTCGCAATTGCAGACAGAAGAGCGCATTACACCGATGAAAGATTACCTGCCAACCGATTTCCCCCATGCTCCTGAAGGCTGGAGCGCAGACCAGGCGGTTGACCAGGCCCGGGAGTTCGGTATCGAGCTGACGGATGA
>JAJDVC010000117.1 GCA_022826305.1 Gammaproteobacteria bacterium
ACCTCCACGAGGCGGACCCAAAACGATTCCCATCGTGCCTGAATACGGAAAAAGCCCTGACTGACCGTGTTCCGGAGGTTCTCGGAAAGCATTACGAGATAAGCTATCCCGGCAGGCAGATGCAGTCTGCCCGAAATCTGAGGGCAGGACCCCTTGCTGCAATCTGGAAACGCGAGAGGGCCAGTCTTGACCAGGTATACGGGTGGGAGCGCCCGGCCTTCTTCAACAGTGCCAAACCGGCAGACTTGACTTTCGGCAGGCCGGACTGGTTCGAGCAGGTGGGTCAGGAAGTCATGGCGGCGCATCGGCGATGTGCTGTTTTCGATCAATCCACGCTCGGCAAGATACGGGTTTGCGGGGCGGGCGCCGAGGATTTCCTTGACCGCATGTGCACGAACAATATGAGACGCTCTCCGGGTGCCGTTATCTATACGGTCATGCTCAATGAACAGGGTGGTATCGAAAGCGATCTGACCTGCCAGAGACTGTCGGACGAAGAATATCTGCTTTTCGTCGGAACCGGGTCGATCAGGCGGGATGTGACGTGGCTGACCCGCCATGCCGACGTGTCGGACAGGGTGAGCATCGAAGATGTAACCGAAAGATGGGCCGTGCTGGGCGTGATGGGACCCACCAGTCTGGATACCCTTCGCAGGTCTGGTGCTGAAGATCTGGACAGCCTTCCCTATTTCCGTCATCGGCCAGTGCATCTGGATGGCATTGACGTCCGGGCTGCCAGACTGTCATACATTGGTGAAGCCGGATGCGAGATCACCTGTCGGGCAGAGGATGCGCAAGAGCTGTACAAGAGGTTGCGGAAGCAGGGAGCAGTTCCGGCCGGGCTGTATGCACAGACTGCGATGCGCATTGAGAAACGGTATCTGTCCTACGGACACGATCTGGATACCGACGTCAATCCTCTCCAGGTGGGGCTCGAAAATACCATTGACTGGACTTCCCGGTTCATCGGGCAGGAGTCGCTCCTGAAGATCGGAGAGCGTGAATCTGACCGAAGCATGGTCTCCATCGTGCTGGCCTGCCCGCAAGCCATTCCGCTTGGAAACGAACCGATCTACCTCGAGGACAGGCTGGTGGGCATGACGACATCGGCAGGCTTCGGCTACCGTATCGGCAGTCCGATTGCCCTGGGGTTTGTGGATGCCACCATTGCCGCAGCCCCCGGATACACTGATGTCCAGGTCGATATCGCGCGGGAGCTGTATCAGGGGAAATTGTGTTCAGGCCCCGTCTTTGACCCGGATGGAATGCGCATAAGGAACTGGCGCTGATTCGGGAGTTTACCGTTCCAGGAGTATACAGTCATGAGTCATGTATTTCCCCGTCACACCCGATACCTGCCACCGACCGTGGCCGATGGAAAGGGATGTTATCTGTACGATACCCGAGGAAGGGCATACCTCGACGGTTCCGGTGGAGCGGCCGTTTCCTGTCTCGGTCATGGTCACGCGGATGTGATCGAGGCTGTGAGGGCCCAGCTGGACAGGATCGCGTTTGCGCATACCGGGTTTTTCACCAGTGAACCGGCTGAAAGGCTTGCTGATCTTCTGGTGAAACATGCGCCGGGCGACCTCGACAGGGTGTATTTTGTGTCCGGAGGATCAGAGGCGATTGAGGCAGCCATCAAGCTCGCGAGGCAGTATTTCGTGGAAATCGGGGAGACCGGCAGAACCCGGATCGTCGCACGGAACCAGAGTTATCACGGCAACACGCTGGGGGCCCTTGCAGCGGGAGGGAACCGGTTGCGCAAGGCGCCCTTCAATCCACTGATGATTGAAACCGGTCATGTCTCCGCCTGTTTCGCCTATCGGGGCATGCGTGCAGGAGAAAGCGAGCAGGAATACGGGAACCGGGTAGCCGGTGAGCTTGAACGGTATCTGCTTGAGGTGGGCCCGGAAAGCGTCATGGCGTTCATCGCCGAACCGGTCGTTGGTGCCACGTTGGGAGCGGTGCCTGCGGTTTCCGGTTATTTCCGGGCTGTCCGGGAGATCTGTGATCGCCACGGTGTGCTGCTGATTCTGGATGAGGTGATGTGCGGCATGGGGCGAACCGGGACCTTGTTCGCCTGTGAACAGGAAGATGTCATTCCGGACATCATTACCATAGCCAAGGGACTCGGGGGAGGATATCAGCCTATCGGCGCCATGATGTGTTCCGGAAAAATCCACGACGCCATTGCAGGCGGTAGTGGGTTTTTCCAGCACGGGCACACTTATCTTGGGCATCCGGTTGCCTGTGCGGCCGGGCTGGCGGTTACCACCGTGCTGACCGAAAAGGGCCTTGTGGGGCGATGCCGGAGTCAGGGTGTCCGTCTTGCACAGGCGCTTGGTGAGCGGTTCTCGGAACATCCGCATGTCGGTGATATCCGGGGCAGGGGGCTTTTTCGTGGCCTGGAGTTTGTTCGGGACCGGGAGACGGGGGAACCCTTCGATCCTGAACTGAGGGTATTCGACCGTCTGAAGCAGGCCGCCTTCGAGTCCGGTCTGATCTGTTATCCGATGGGCGGGACGGTTGACGGCCGCCGGGGTGATCATGTGCTGATTGCACCGCCTTTCATTATCGAAGACAGCCAGATAGATGAACTGGTCGAAAAACTTGCGCATGCAGTTGATCTGGCAGTCGGCGGGTGAATGGCTTTTGCCCGCTCCGGGAAATCGCACCATTGCAGGAATTGCCGGATCGGCAGTGTGGTGTCGGATCGGGTCGTGCAATGGCATGAACGGGTTGCCCGGGATAGTGCCGATATTGATGCTTCTGGTCATGGGGACAACCTGGGGCCTGCAGTTCGTCATGCTGAAGCTTGCGATAGCCGGAGGTTACTCCGAAATTGCCGTGCTGGTAATGGCGCTGTTTCTGATCAGCCTGGGATATGGCGCGGAATTATGGAGGCGGAAGGCCTTTTTCACCATTACTGCCGAGCGCGTCCGGTTTTTCGTCCTGACTGCCGCCATGGGCTATCTGTTGCCGATAGGCAGTACCCTGCTGGTTGCACCAGCCCTGCCTGCCGGATTGATCGTACTGATTGCCAGTCTCGCACCGTTGTTCACTTTCTGGATATCACATGCATGGAAGACCGAGCCGATATCACGGACCAGGGCCCTGGCAGGCATTCTGGGTCTCGTTGCGGTGCTGTTCGTGTTGCTGCCGGAAGCAAGACTGCCGGAAGGGGGGATTTCCGGGTGGCTGGTTCTGGCGCTCGTCATCCCTGTCTGTTACGGAGTTGAATCGGTTTATATATCAAGAAGGTGGCCGTCCGGCATGAATGTCCTTCAGGTGAGTTTTGCCGAAGCGCTGATGGCCTTGTTGATGGTCATGCCGGTATTTCTGCTTTCGGGCGATTTTCCAGGGGCGTCGGAATGGGTATCGGCACCCGGGCTGGCTGTGCTGATCTTCGTTCTGTGCAGTTTTCTTGAAATAGTACTGTATTTTCGACTGATACTGATGACAGGCGGCGTGCTGGTAACCTTTGCTTCCTTCATTTCGCTTTTTGCGGGAATAGGCTGGGCGATCCTGATATTCTCGGAGACCTACTCCGGAAAAATCTGGTACGCTGTCGCCATACTCGCGTTTTCCCTGCTTCTTGTCGGTCTGGACAATAGACGGACCTCTCTGACTTTGCATGCCGAGAGTCGTGGCAAGTAATGGTGTATTGATGCTCTTCTGTTTCCGCAAGGCGTCTCGAGAGCGGTTCTCGGCATCGAAACCATGCCTTGTGTTGACAGTCTCAAGAGAGACGTTGTGCAAATTCTGCTGAACGTGCCGACGACGCACTGTCAGGCACATGTCGCCTCATGAGCAGAACCTGGCCGGGGCATGTCAACATTACGCAGTGTCGCGACGATGAGTTCGAAGGCGACGAATCCGAGGAAGACGACATCAAGGAACCTGCTGAGGCGTGAAAGGATCCTGTGCAAGCCCTTGAGCCGACGAAACGGCCGCTCGGTCCTGTTGCGCCGCCTGTACAGTTCCTGATCGTACTGCCAGGGAGCAACACGATTGTGCGTGGGCGGAATCACGGGAATGAAATCGCGGTCATGCGCCAGCTGGCGAAACTCGTTATCCTCGTACTCCCGATTCATGAGGCAGTTGCTCGAGCGCTCAGTCGAGAATGCCGTGCTCCACCATGTACAGAACTGCTGTCAAGCATCTGAAGGTTCGACAGACCACGCCACTTGCAGCCATGTTCGGTCACGTACAGGATCACGTCGGGCGCCGGCAGGTTCGACGGGTCCTCCCATGCGGTTTCGGGAACTGCGGCGCAATCCGTTCGTATTGGGTGGACGTGATTTTCATTGGTTGCTTGTCTCTCTGTTTCCCAATAACATCAGTAGCTGGTGGGTATGATCTGCTTCATTCAATTACGTTGACACGAACTGATTGACAGGATTATCCGGCGTCACCATACACGGTTGGGGATTGATACATGTCATGGACTATTCTGAAATTCGGCTTGCCGTTCGTTCTTGCGCTATTGGTCGCCTCGCTTCTGACAACCAGAACATTCCATGTCGAGGTCGTCATTCCAGCTCCACCACAGGATATCTGGACTGTCTTGATGAACACGGAAAGTTATCCGGATTGGAACCCCACTGTTATCGAGGTCGATGGTCAATACGAGGTTGGCGCCAAATTGCCGACCAAGGTAATGGATCCGGCGGGCAAGGTCCTCGAAATGACAAATACCGTGAGGACACTCACGCCCAACCGGGAACTGCGTCAATCCGGTGGAGTTGTCGGAATAATCACCTATGATCACCAATGGCTGCTTGAGCCCGTTGAACTCGGCACGAAAGTCACCCAGCATGAGGTTGATCGCGGTGCTTTTCTCTGGTTCTGGAATTCCGATTGGATTGAGCCTGCATATTCCAGGGCGAATGAAGCGCTATCTCGAAGAGTTGCAAACTTGACGGAGTAGTTTCCGGGGTGCGCTCTCAATGGAGCCAGATAACGGGCGGAAATAAGTTGTAATAGATAAAATATATTTAATACAATAAGTTATAGTTTTGCCGTAAGCATTCCGGAAGCGGTATGGAGTAAAGTTCCGGGTATTTGGGCGCACTGCTGTCGTGCATCGGGTTCCGGCAGTCTTCGGAAACGAGTTCGGATCCCGGGTGATGCTGCCTTCCCGAGACCGGAATTTCGGGATGATTTACCTGATTATCAAGAACAGGGGAGACGTGGCCCGCGTTCAGGAAGTTTCCGGGTAGAATGCGTAAGGCCATATCGAGTTGTTTTTGCCAGCTGCGGATTCAGCCCAATTGGTCACACTATCTTCCCTTTCATGCCTTGTTCACGACCCGTTACTGGATTACTCCCACCATAGGTGGTCCATATGCTTCGGAAAGATGGTCCTGCAGGAACTGCCGATGTTGGGGTAAGATCATCGGTATGAGCAGGAGGAACGAAAAACCCTTTCCGAAGCCGCCGTCGGCCGATCCCTTGCCGCTGGAAACCTGGTTAAGACGTACGGACCGGTCCGAGGCGGGCCGTGAGCCGTTCTTCCGGGGGCGTGAAGCGGAATACGAGGTGTACCGTTCCGCCGTCACAAGTCTCAGCGAAGGGATCGTCGGGGGTGGCACGATGGTCTTCCAGGGCGCCCCGGGCGCCGGGAAGTCGGCATTGATGGCAGAGTGCATGGAGGCGGTGCGGCGCCATTCGACCCCGGAAGCGCCTTGGGTGGCGG
>JAJDVC010000193.1 GCA_022826305.1 Gammaproteobacteria bacterium
CGCCCTGACCATACGACAAGGCATTGTACAGGCGGCGCAACGAGATCGAGCGCCTGTTTCGCCGCCTCAAGGGCTTTCGCAGGATCTTCTCGCGCTTCACAGGCCCGATGTCATGTTTCTCGGTTTCGTCACCTTCGGACTCATCGTCGAATTCCCGCGTTTGCGTTAACAGGCCCTAGCGTACGGGTATCGCATTATCTTCCTGAACAACCGGCTCAATGAATCCATCAGAAAAACAAAATCTTGTTCTGGCTGCCCTGATAGCCAACTTGTCGTCAGTTTCCAAGGCTACAAATATCTCCACGTCCTCATCCCTCGATACTCCCAAATTCATCTCAAGAAGATGAGGAACTATATCCTTTGCCTCATCTATGAATTCCTTTATTGAACCCGCTTCAAGCACCAACCCGGGAATGACTTGACTGGTCCCTGCGAAACACTTTTCATCGGGGTAATAAGTCACATCTACAGTATATCTTTTCATAACCAGAATCCAGAATATTCAAGTTTCCAGACCCTCCTTCACTCTGGAATCTTCTTTTCTTGAACCATCCTTACCCCGAAAAATGCATGAGGGAGCAGGGTGGAAGCTTCGGTAATTCCTTTTCAACTGATTGAATTATATCACATAACAGGGATTCCACCCTGCTCCCTCATGCATTTTTCAGGTTAGTGGATAACGATAGCCTATCGAATCGGTTGCTTTCATATCAGTCTATATTGAGTAAGTTTACTCAATACAATATCATATCTTCATGGCTACTTACGAACGTGCACAATTATCGACCCTCCTCGCCCGTCTTCGGGAGGTCCCTCGTCGACTGATCGTTGTAACCGGGCCACGCCAGACCGGAAAGACCACCCTGGTTCAACAGGCGCTCAGGCGGACCGAGTTCCCCTCAAGATATCTCTCGGTTGACAGTCCTGACCCGACGACATTGCCCGCCGCTCCGAATCTGGCAGGCGGCACCACGGAGATTGCGGCCCAGTCACTGATTCCACCTGGCGATTCAAGAGATACGGAATGGCTTGTCCGGCAATGGGAGAATGCGCGTGTGGATGCCGAAGGTTCAGATACGGGCCTTGTTCTGGCAATCGACGAAATCCAGAAGGTCAGGGGTTGGTCGGAGACTGTCAAAGGCCTCTGGGATGCAGACCGTCTGAACAATCTGCCGCTTCATGTGGTCCTGCTGAGTTCAGCCCCGCTCCTCATGCAGCAGGGGATGACAGAAAGCCTTGCCGGACGATACGAGACAGTCCGCCTGATGCATTGGTCGTTTACCGAAATGGCTGCTGCATTCGAGTTCGACCTGCAGCGCTACATCTATTTCGGCGGCTATCCGGGAGGAGCTCGATACATTGACGAGCAGGGTCGGTGGCACTCTTATATTGCCGAGGCCTTGATCGAACCCAACATCGAGAAGGACATACTCGCAATGCAGCGTGTGGACAAGCCCGCACTTCTCAAGCAACTGTTTCAGCTCGGCGCCGAATATTCAGGCCAGATTCTTTCCTACACCAAAATGATGGGGCAGCTTCAGGATGCCGGCAATACGACAACCCTGGCACGCTATATCGATCTGCTCAGGAGCGCCGGCCTGATCGCAGGTCTCCAGAAGTACAGCGCAAAACCCCATCTTCAGAAATCCTCCAGCCCAAAGCTCAATGTGCTCAACACTGCACTCATGGTGGTTGAAACCGGATACAGCCTTGAGGAAGCCATGGCAGATCGTGCTTACTGGGGGAGACTTGTCGAAAGCGCTGTTGGGGCCCACCTGTTCAACACGGGTACTCCAGATTGTCGTCTTCACTATTGGCGCGAAAAGGATCATGAAGTGGACTTCGTCCTGTCAAAAGGCCCAAAAATCATCGCGTTCGAAGTAAAAAGCGGTGTTCGTCGGCCACGGGTGTGCGGCCTTGATCGTTTTGCGGAACAGTTTGATGTTCATCGAGCCATTGTTGTAGGCGACGAGGGAGAAATTCCCTTGTCGGAATTTCTGTCAACTCCAGCTGACGAATGGTTTGATTGAGCATGACATCCTACGTCCCTCGAACCGTTCGGGAAATAAAGGCTGGTCGCTCACGGCATTCATCGGAATCCGAACCTCTTCCCATAGAGGATTTCAGGTCCAGGGAAGCTTACGTATTGCTCGGACCTCCCGGGGCCGGGAAAACCACGGCATTCAGACTGGAAGCATCCGACCGAAGAGGAATATACGTTACTGCACGTGATTTCAATACCTTCGAAGACAGGCCGGAGTGGCACGATACGACCCTGTTCATCGACGGACTTGACGAAATCAGGGCGGGGCAGGCCGACGGACGAACCCCGTTTGACAACATCCGCGCAAGGCTTGACAAACTGGGTTGTCCCAGTTTCCGATTGTCCTGCCGTGAAGCCGACTGGTTCGGCGCAGCCGACAGCGAACGACTGAAGGACGTATCTCCCGATCGCAACATCACGGTCTTGCGCATCGATCCCCTGACCGATGAGGATGTCCGCAGGATTCTGCACGACAATCTTGGCATCCGGCATGCCGATCATTTCGTCGACGAAGCACGTGAAAAGGGGGTTCAGGGATTATTGAGCAATCCCAAGAGCCTCGAAATGCTTGCACTTGCAGTACAACGAGGCAGTGATTGGCCGGAAACCAGAATGCAGGTCTTTGAAATGGCTTGCGAGACCCTTGTTGAAGAACACAATGCAGAGCACAAGGTGGCGACCCGGGGGGGGGCATACGGCGTCCCCGAACTGATGAAGGTCAGCGGCAGGCTTTCCGCGGCACTGCTTCTGACCGATTCCACCGGATTCCAAGTGCCGGGCACCGAAAGCGGCAATGATCTTATCCGACTTGAACAATTTCCGGATCATGACAGGGATTTATACCTCCGCTGCCTGCAATCCAGGCTTTTCGAATTGCTCACTCCCTATCCAGCAGTTCCCGTTCACCGCCTGATTGCCGAGTTTCTGGCTGGCAGATACCTGGCCGGTCTTGTCGATGACGGCCTGCCGGTTGGGCGCATACTCGCACTTGCTATCGGTCACGACGGCATCGTGGTGTCGGAATTGCGAGGACTGATCGCTTGGCTCGCAGCCCAGAGCAAGGCCGGCAGATCGGAAATCATTCGTCGGGACCCCGTCGGGACAGTCCTGTACGGAGACGTCAGCCGTTTCTCGCCGGAAGAAAAGCGCCTGCTGCTTGACCGCCTTATGGTGGAGGTCAAGGAAAATTTCAGATCAATCCCCCTGAATGATTTCAGTTCAAGGCTTGGCGACCTGGTGACACCGGACATGGTGGATACCGTTCAGGCAATACTGGAAGACCCGTCTCGGGAAGAACCACGGCAGGCCTTTACCATCATCATGCTCCGGGCGCTCAATCGCGCAACGCCTCTTCCGGGCATGTACGAGTCGCTGATGCAAACAATACGCGATAATACACGGTGGCTCGAGGTCAGAATGAAAGCTTTCGATGCGCTCATGCGTTACCGGGAGTCAGGCAACGGATTTTCCGGGGAATTCAAGACACTGATCGACGACCTGTCTGCCGGCAGGGTGCAGGATCGTAACGATATCCTGCTGACTTATCTTCTGGGGAAGCTGTGTCCCGACGTGATTTCCGTAACGGAGGTGATGAAGTATCTGACGATTCCAACCGGGTGTAGAGATGAACTGGAACATGAACATTTCTGGACCAGTCTCCTCCCCGGAAACTCGACATCAGAACAACTGCCCGAGCTCCTGGATCAACTTGCAGAGCGTTCTGATCAACTGCCAGAAACTGACGCGGGTCACCCTTCGGTCGTTTTTCTTCGCAACATTGCGTCGGCACTGCTGGCCCGGCTCCTTGATCTGTCGGGAGAGGAAACAGAAATGAATCGCCTGTCCGTGTGGTTGAGGCTGTTTGACCCTGATGATGGCTGGTCAGGTCATCCCAATAGCCAGAGTGATCCAGCCATACCGCATTGGTTCGAAAATCACCCGACAGCATGGAAATCACTGCTGTCGATAGGTATCGGGTGCTGCATCAACTTGCAAGATGGCGCCGGTTCCGACGGAATCGCATCCTGCATGTACGGGGAACGTGACAGGCTCTTCAGGATAGCACGACCTGATGATTTCGGACGCTGGTGCCTTGATCAGGCAATCACCGCCGAGGATGAAAGGGTTGTCGACTGGTTTCTGGAGAACGTGGCGGAGTGCCTGCATTATTCGATCATGGACAAGGACCTGTCCCATGATGTTGTCTTGAAACGCCTCGCCGCGCGCTCCGGGTTTCAGGAAAGGTATGACAAGGCGCTCGAAGCCCTTCAAGGTCTTGACGAAAGACGCAGGAGCATTGCAGTACAGGATACGGAATCGAGATCCCGTGCCGATTATCCCGACTGGCATGATCATGTGAAACCGAAACAGGTTGATCTCCGTGAAAACAGGGCGTCGCCGAATCTCCTGCGAGAGCTTGCCATAGTTTATCTTGGCGGTTACTCCAATGTCCGGGGAAATACACCCAGGGAGCGGCTAGGCAATCTGTTGCGTGACGATGATTGCCTGGTCGAGGATGTCCTGGCAGGATTTCGTGGGACCATCGAGCGGGATGACCTCCCGTCATACAGGCAGGTTCTGCGGCTGGATGTCCGGAATCGGATGTACCATCTCGCGTACCCGATCATGGCCGGGCTTGAATACCTCTCCGACCCCGGACAACTGGACAAGATACTTGCAGAAGAAAGGATTGCCCGGCTGGCCCTGGCAATTCACTACACCGTACCCGGGTGGCCCTCGACGCGCCATCCAGCTGATCGACCGCCTTTCTGGTTCAAGCGACTGCTGACCGAACGCCCCCAGGTTGTTGCTGACGTGCTGGTGGAATTTGCGCTCACCGGATTGCGAAACCGCAAGCAAGTCTCTGTCCTGTCTGGTCTGGCAAGTTCGGAAGAGCACAAGGAGGTGGCCCGCCTGGTCACGATGCCCCTGCTGGAAAAATTTCCTGTTCGCTGTACTTCGGATCAGCTGTCGAACCTCAACTGCCTGCTCCTTTTGGCCAGCAAATATTGCCTGCAAGATTCCCTCCTGAATCTGATCGACAACAAACTTGCCCGAGGCGGAATGAACATCGCCCAGCGCATCCACTGGCTGACTGCCGGATTGCATGTTTCTCCGGATACATATGCTCGGGAACTGGAGTCTTGCGTCGCTGGCAAGGAACGCCGGATTCGCTTCCTGGCGAAGGCTGTATCCGGACGGTCACAAATCCTCAGTTCCATGCAGCATCTTCAGGGTGTGACCACACTCCACCTGCTCATCTCACTGCTCGGCACTTCATACCGGCCATATTCCCTTGACGGAGATTCGGAAGAGGGCGGTTGGTACTCGCCCGAAATGGGTACAGCAGACCAGATCAAGGGATACATCCAGCAACTGGCAACAATTTCGTTGCCGGAAGCCACTGACGCGATTCGGAAACTGCTGGCAGAAGAAAGACTGCGTCCGTGGAAGCCCCATCTTGTCGATGCCGATTGTCAGCAGAACATAGTCCGCCGTGAAGCAGAATTCCGTTATTGTGACATGCGCCAGGTACTTGAAACCCTCGACAGCAAGAACCCTGCCAACGCAGCTGATCTGGCGGCACTCGCTTGCGAAAAACTCAAGGAGATCATGAACGACATTCGTTGCAGCAACACCTCCGACTGGCGTCAGTACTGGAATGTGGACAAACATACTCGCCCTGAACGCCCGAGACCGGAAAACGCATGTCGTGACTCGCTGGCTTCGGGGTTGAGAGCCAGATTGGAGTCATATGGAATTGATGTTCAACCAGAGGGCAATTACGCAAATGACAGGAGGGCTGATATCCGTGTCGCCTGTCAGGGTTTCAATGTCCCTGTTGAAATCAAGAGAAGCTGTCACCGTGATCTGTGGAGTGCCATTCGGACTCAATTGATCTCGGGATATGCAATGGACCCGGGAACAGGCGGTTATGGAATCTATCTGGTTTTCTGGTTCGGCAACGAGGAATATTGCAGATTGCAACCCCCTCCTTCAGGAACTATTCCAACCAGTCCAGCGGAACTGGAAGAGCGATTGAAACTGTCACTATCAGGCCATGAAGATTTCAAGATTCAGGTTTGCGTTATCGATGTCGCAAGGCCGGACCATGGAGAGTCGGAAAACCAGCATCGGCACTGAACCTCCTTCTGAACCGGTATTCCGGTAATCTGAATGTGTGTCAGGTTGCCCCCCAGCCAGTTGCGGAGCAAGGCAGACACACATCACGTCCACTCCACTGACCCCCAGCGGCCGGTTCCCGGTAACGATCTCGAATTGTCCCGTCGGAAGCCTGAGAAACGCGACGCAGGGATTCTCATGACTGCTTGATGTCCGGCTTGATTGCGTGGGGGCCTGGAAAATACCCGGAGCGGGGTTCCGGGGCATGTAGAACATCCGCTTTGTGAATATTGGGTGAAATGTGAAATGGTGAAATAGAAAAATCAGCATCAGGCAGGTATGAGTCTGTTACCTTTTCTCAGACGAGAGGGAAAAATTTCTATCCAGCCATGCATCGGTTATCTCTTGCCGTCACTTCGTCCACAGTCACAGGCCTTGCCAGGCAGAAACTCCCCGATTACGTTCCCGATGAGCATCCCCAGGCAGTCCTCATGCCATGATTGATATTCTCCACGGAAAGACGTCAGGACATGAAATGGCAATTTCACTTCCTGAACTCGGTTGAGAACGCCCCCAGCCCCGGGTTCGGTCAGAGGGTTTGAAATCTTGCGTCGAGTTCTGTATGCTGTTTCGTCTGGCGAATCAGACGGACAGCCAGCAAGATGTATCCGCCAATTCAGGAATTTTTTCTGTACGGTACTATTTTACGACGACAAAATCTGTTGGAGACTACTTATGAGAAATACGATCGATCCAAAGAAGACACTGGGTGAAGTCGAGTATGCCGATCTGTCTGCCAAGGACAGGGATCTGGTTGAAAGAGCCGTTAAGGGCGGATACTCGAGACGCGATGTCCTGAAACTGATGGCCGTGACCGGAGTTTCCGTAGCCGCTGCGCGCAATCTGCTCAGCACGGGGGGGGAGGTCATGGCAATGACCCCCAAGAAGGGGGGATCCGTACGCATGTCGTCCAACCTGCACGGGCCCGATGACCAGCTGGATCCGCCGTTGTTTACCTCGACGATCGACTATACGCGCGGTCGTGCCACGTACAACAGCATGATTCAGCACTCCAATGAACTGGTGCCGCAACCGGAACTGGCCGAAACCTTCGAACCGAACGGAAATGCCACCGAGTGGACGTTCAGGATCCGCAAGGGAGTGGAGTTTCATGACGGAACGCCGCTTACCGCGGACGATATCGTCTACAGCATGAGCCGTCATCTGGGCGAGGACTCGACTTCCGTCATCAAGGCGGTACTGTCCTCGGTCCAGGAATGGAAGAAGATGGGCAGCCATGAAGTGAAGGCGATCATGAATACGCCGAACTCCGACCTGCCGACCCTGCTCGGGCTGTTCCAGACGAAGATCGTCAAGAACGGAACGACCGGTGATGGCATTGGCACAGGGCCTTATGTCATGGATTCCTTCGAACCGGGAGTCAAGTCGGTGCACAGCCGGAATGAGAATTACTGGCGCGAAGGGGCAAATCTCGATGGAATCGAGATCACCGCAATCACCGATCCGGTCGCCCGGGTGAATGCCCTGCTGTCCGGTGATGTGCAGCTTGCCACCTCCATTGATCCGAAGGCGTTCAGGCAGGTCGAGGACGCAGACGGGGTCACCCTCCTGTCCACACCGGCTGCACTGCAGCTGGGCATCTGCTGCCTGAAGAATGCGGAACCCGGCAGCAGCGATGATTTCGTCAAGGGCATGCAGTACATTCAGGATCGCGAACGCATCGTCAAGCGTATTCTCAAGGGCAAGGGTTCCGTCGGGAACGACACGCCCATCATGGCGGCGCACGGTCCGGATTTCTGCTCTGAACTGCCGCAGCGGGAATTCGATCCGGACAAGGCGAAGTTCCATTTCGAGAAATCCGGGTACTCCAGTGCCGAACTGTTTGTTGCACCGGTTACGCCCGGCATCGAGGATGCCGCCCTGCTGGCCCAGGCCAACTGCGCGAAGATCGGTTTCGATCTGCAGTTGAAGAAGGTGCCGACTGATGGCTATTGGGGTGCCGTGTGGATGAACGAGCCGCTGAACGTGGTTACCTGGAATATGCGCCCGACCGCAAATTCCCAGATGGCTATCCAGTTCGCTCCGGGCGCTGCATGGAACGACACCTACTGGAACAACGAACGCATGGGTGAACTGCTGTCACTGTCGCTGGCCG
>JAJDVC010000142.1 GCA_022826305.1 Gammaproteobacteria bacterium
GCCGTCAACGGTACAGCGTGCATGATTCGTCTTCTGTCATCCGTACTTCGTCAAGTCCAGACCGGACTGACCTACCATTACGCATTCGCCATGATCATTGGCCTGTTCACGCTCGTTTCCATTTTCGTCTGGCTATGACCCGAATCCCGCATGCCATCCGACATGGACAGTAACCTGCTCAGCATCCTGATCTGGTTCCCGATCGTGTCGGGGATCATCGTGTTGATGACCGGTAATGATCGGAATCAGGCGGTGACCAGGAAACTTGCCCTGGGATTTTCGATTGCAGTCTTCATTCTCAGCATCCCGCTTTACTCCGGTTTCGACCAGACAACCGCGAACCTGCAGTTCACCGAGCACAGGGACTGGATACCTGCCTTCAATATCCACTACTCGCTGGGTATTGACGGGATCGCCCTGCCGCTGATCCTGCTCACGACACTGCTGACCGTCATCGTGGTGATTGCAGGATGGCAGGTCATACGGGACCGTGTAGCGCAATACATGGCCGCATTCCTGATCATGGAGGGATTCATGATCGGCGTTTTCTCGGCTACCGATGCAATCCTTTTCTACGTGTTCTGGGAAGCCATGCTGATTCCGATGTTCCTGATCATAGGGATATGGGGCGGCCCCAACCGGATTTATGCCACGATCAAGTTTTTCCTGTATACCCTGCTCGGCTCCTTGCTGATGCTCGTCGCCCTGCTCTACCTGTATCATGCAACCGACGGCAGCTTCAGCATCAGGGACCATCATGCCGTCGGTCTGTCACTCGACACGCAGATACTGATCTTCCTCGCCTTTCTTGCCGCCTTTGCAGTCAAGGTGCCGATGTTTCCGGTTCATACCTGGTTACCGGATGCTCATGTCGAGGCCCCCACCGGCGGTTCGGTCATTCTGGCAGCCGTCATGCTCAAGATGGGAGGGTACGGGTTTGTCCGGTTCAGCATGCCCGTTGCGCCCGATGCAAGCCACGAACTTTCGTGGCTGATGATCGCACTGTCCCTGATTGCAGTAGTCTACATTGCCCTGATTGCACTGGTGCAGCGGGACATGAAGAAACTGATCGCCTACTCTTCCATTTCCCACATGGGGTTCGTGACGCTGGGATTCTTCATTTTCAACGCGCAGGGAATCGAAGGCGGCATGGTGCAGATGGTTTCACACGGATTCATTTCGGGGGCGCTCTTCCTGTGTGTCGGCGTCCTGTATGACCGCCTGCACTCCCGGGACATCGCATCCTACCGTGGCATCGCGACGCCGATGCCCGTTTTCGCTGCATTCATGGTGCTGTTTGCCATGGCAAACAGCGGGTTACCCGGCACTTCCGGGTTTGTCGGTGAATTTCTTGTGATTCTGGGCACATTCAAGGTCAACCCCTGGTTTGCCGCCGTCGCCGCCTCGACACTGATCTTCGGTGCGGCATACACCTTGTGGATGATCAAGCGGGTTGTCTACGGTCCGGTGCTCAATGAACAGATCGGCGCCCTGGCGGACCTGGATCTGCGCGAAACAACCTTCCTTGGCATTCTGGCCGCACTGGTGCTGTTGGTGGGAATATGGCCCGATCCGCTACTGGATGTCATGCACGCTTCCGTTGCACATCTGCTCGAACACATGGAAACCTCGAAGTGCACACCTGCCTGTCGGTAATCACGCATAAGCAAGGAATATTTGTACATGACCCTACAGACACTACAGACCTCCCTGGCCATCCCGGAAATCTTTCTGGCTTCAATGGCCTGCCTGACCCTGGTCGCCGGCCTCTACATCGGCCGGAATCGTGCAGACGAGATCTGCTTCTGGCTTGCCACGGGAACCCTTCTGGCTACCGCCGGGCTGATTATCGGCAGTTTTTCACAGGGCTCCGAGACCGCCTTCAATGGCCTGTTCGTGGACGATCCCATGGCCGATCTGCTCAAGATCGCAATCTGCGTTCTCAGCGCAATAGTGTTCATCTACAGCAGACACTACAACATGGCACGGAGTCTTTTCCAGAGCGAATACCATGTGCTGGGGCTGTTTGCGGTCTGCGGCATGCTGGTCATGACCTCTGCCAATCACCTGCTGGTGCTTTATCTCGGACTGGAACTGATGTCGCTATGCCTGTATGCGATGGTGGCGTTCTATCGTGACGATCGACTGGCGGTTGAATCGGCCATGAAGTACTTTGTCCTTGGAGCCCTCGCTTCAAGCGTACTGCTTTACGGCATGTCCCTGCTGTACGGACTTACCGGCACCCTGAGCCTGCCGGAGATTCATCGCGCAACAGGTTCCCTGGACCAGGAGAATCTCGGGCTGATCCTGGCGGTTGTCCTGATCGTGGTCTCCCTGGCTTTCAAGCTGGGGGCTGTTCCCTTTCACATGTGGGTGCCTGACGTATACCAGGGGTCTCCAACCTCCACCACAGCCTTCATAGCGGCAGCACCGAAAATCGCAGCGTTCGCCATGATCATGAGACTGCTGATCGGAGGGCTTGAGGAATTGCACGGAATCTGGCAGCAGATGCTGATAATACTGGCGCTGCTGTCGGTCGCGGCGGGCAATATCATTGCCATAGCGCAGGACAATCTCAAGCGAATGCTGGCTTATTCAACCATATCCCATATGGGGTTCTTCCTGTTCGGAATACTCACGGCAGATGCCGCCGGGTACGGTGCATCCCTGTTTTACGTGCTGGTTTATGCGACCATGAGCTGTGCTGCATTCGGCCTGATCCTGATCCTCTCGGACAAGGATTTCGAATCTGACCGTCTGGAGGACCTGAAGGGTCTCGGCAAGAAAAGTCCATGGGTCGGACTATTGCTCCTGATCATGATGTTTTCCATGGCCGGAGTTCCCCCTACAGCCGGATTTTTTGCAAAACTGTCTGTCATACATTCCCTGGTCAATGCCGGGCTGGTATGGGTTGCGGTACTCGCCGTACTGCTTGCCGTAGTGGGGGCCTACTATTACCTGCGGATCATCAAGCTGGTCTATTTCGACGAACCGGAAGACAGCAGGGAAATCAGCCCGACTCCGGCTGTCCGGACAGTCATCACGATCAATGTGCTGTCCATCGTGCTCATACTGCCATGGATAGGATCCCTGTTCGCGATGTGTCATGAGGTTATCCTGATGCTGGCATATTGAGCACGCTGCATGACAACAGGCCCCGGACCGATTCATCAGGTCCTGGAACCATCCTGCACAGCCATCCATGCGAGGAATTCATCCCGGAGCAGGGCGCCTTCATCCGTGTGGGACTTGTCCATGGAGGCAGACAGGCAAGTTTCGTTACAATCCGGACATGACTGGCAAACTCAACCTCGGGATGCTGTTCGGCGGGAGGTCCTGCGAACATGAAGTCTCGATAACCTCTGCCCGATCCATCCTGGCGGCCCTGGATCCGGAGAAATACTCCGTTTCACTGATCGGCATCGACAAGCAGGGTTACTGGCATATGGCTGACAGTATCGATGCCGTTACACACCATGGTTCAGTCACTGGAGTACCGGAGCGTGACATGAATGAATCCGGCGACATCGTTACCATGCGTCTGCACCACCAGGGGAATCTGGTCCCTGCCGATATCGCGCATCTGACCGACATACCGACTCTGGATGTGGTATTTCCCGTCCTGCATGGGACATTCGGCGAGGACGGCACCCTGCAGGGGATTCTTGAAACTGCCGGCATTCCATATGTTGGCTGCGGTGTCGCCGCCTCTGCCCTGGCCATGGACAAGGCGCTTGCCAAGATGGTTTTCAAGGCGGCTGGCATTCCCCAGGCTCCCTGGCTGGTCACCACGCATCATGAATGGATCGTGGACCGGTCGCCCACCTTGCACCGTGTCGAACATGAACTCGGATATCCGGTGTTCGTCAAGCCGGCCAATCTCGGATCAAGCGTCGGTGTCACCAAGGCCCACGACCGGCAGGAACTCGTCCGGGCACTCGAACATGCCCGGGAGTTCGATAACAAGGTCATCGTGGAGCAGTCCATGGAAAATCACCGGGAAATAGAATGCTCGGTACTCGGCAACCAGGCGCCGGAAGCCTCCATACTGGGCGAAATCCGGCCCGGAGCGGAATTCTACAACTACCAGACCAAGTATCTGGACGACAAGACGGAACTGACGGTTCCGGCGCCGCTTGATCCGGATACGACGCGATCCGTGCGGGAAATGGCAATCCGGGCTTTTCTGACCATTGACGGGAAGGGGTTGGCCAGGGCGGACTTCTTCGTTCATCGGGATACCAATGAAATCATCCTGAACGAGGTAAACACGATGCCGGGTTTTACCCCGATCAGCATGTATCCCCGGTTATGGGCAGCCAGCGGCCTCCCTTACCGGAAACTCATCGACAGGCTTGTCGGACTTGCCCTGGAGCATCACCGCAGCAAACAGCACCTCAAGAGAAGTGTCCGGCACGACGCCCCTAGATGATTATCTGAGACAATATCCGGATACCCGTTATCTGGATGTATTGATCTGTGACCTGTGCTGCATCATGCGCGGAAAGCGCTATCCTGCCTCACAGGCAGGAAAGGTCTTCAGCCATGGCATGATGAGTCCGGGATCCACCTGCCTGCTGTCGGTAACGGGCGAGTCCATGGACCCCTGCGGAATGGGATTCTCCGACGGAGACCCGGACGAAATGGGCATCCCCCTGCCTGGAACTCTTGTACCCGTTCCCTGGTCACAGGTGCCTGCCGCCCAGGTCCTGCTGACGCTTCAGGGACTGGATGGCGCGCCTTACTACTACGAACCGAGAAATGTTCTGAAACGGGTTCTGGGACGGTTTTCCGATCTCGGGCTTCGTCCCGTGGTTGCGCTCGAACTGGAGTTCTATCTGCTGGCTCCCGAACTGGTTTCCGATGGTCTGCCTGTTCCCGCCAGTTCTCCCGCAACCGGAATGCGGATGGACTCCACACAGGTGTACAACATGGAAGAGATCGAGGAATTCAGCCTGGTTCTTGACGACATCACCAGCAGCTGCACGGCACAGGGGATTACGACAGGAGCCATTTCACGGGAATACTCGCCCGGGCAATTCGAGATCAATCTGGCGCATAGCGATAACCCGCTTGAAGCGGCGGATCACTGTGTCATGTTCAGGCGGGTTGTACAGGGGGTCGCGTACAGACATGGATACAAGGCTACATTCATGGCAAAACCACGGCCTGATCTTTCCGGCAGCGGACTGCACCTGCACCTCAGCCTGTACGACAGCGACGGAACCAATGTACTGGATGGAGGTGGGAAGTTCGGAACTGGCGACTGTGCCAGCCAGACTCTGAAGCACTGTCTCGGCGGGCTGCTTTCAACCCTGCCTGAATGCATGGGAATACTCGCGCCGAACGTCAATTCCTACAAACGGTTCATTCCGAATCACTATGTACCCGTAACCCCAAGCTGGGGATTCGAGAATCGCAGTGTCGCCCTGCGCATACCCAAAGGCCCCGCACAGTCACGACGGATGGAACACAGGGTCTCCGGTGCAGACGCCAATCCTTACCTGGCACTCTCGGTTGCGCTTGCCGCGATGCATTACGGCATCAGTCACGGGCTGTCAGTGGACGAACCAGCCACCGGTAACGCCGGATCGGTGATCAGCACCGATATCCCGTTTGATCTTGCAGGCGCCATGCATTGCGCCCGACATAGCGAGTTTCTGGCCGATTATCTGGGCAAGGACTATGTGGAAGTCTATACGGAATGCAAGCTCAGGGAATGCGAGCAACACCTTCATTCCGGGGAAAAGGAAGTAAAATGGTACCTGTGAACATGGTTCAAGACCCGCCGTGCCGATGGCCGGCAATCGGGTAAAAACGGAACAATCTGACCAGTCAAGACCCAAGGCATCAATTGAACATGAGAGACTCTCGCTACGATATCCTGTTTGAACCGGTAAAAATAGGCCCGGTGACAGCACGAAATCGCTTCTTCCAGGTACCGCACTGTTCGGGAATGGGTCATGCCTATCCCAGGGCCGAAGCCGCCATGCGCGGCATGAAGGCAGAAGGAGGCTGGGCCGTGGTTTCCACGCAGGAAACCGAAATACACCCCAGCTCCGACTTTTCTCCGTATTCCGAAGGGCGCCTTTGGGACAAGGGAGACATGAAGCGCATGGCCCTGATGGTCGAGGCTGTTCATGCACACGATTCGCTCGCCGCGATCGAGATAACCCACAATGGACATGCCGGCAGCAATCGGCACAGCCGGCTTCCGTCAATGGCAGTATCGGAAATGATCATCGACAGCCATGATCCGGTACAGTCATATGCCATGACCCGCAGGGACATCGCCAACTATCGTCGCTGGCATCGCACAGCCGCCCTGAGGTCACGGGAAATCGGCTTCGACATTGTCTATGTCTATGCCGGACATGACCTCTCATTGCTCATGCACTTCGTGTCGCGTAATCGAAACAGGCGGACCGATGAATACGGAGGCTGCCTGGAAAACCGGGTACGACTGCTGAGGGAGGTGCTTGAAGACACCCGCAACTGCGTAGGCGACACCTGCGGAATCGCCTTGCGGTTTGCAGTGGACGAACTGATCGGACCGGACGGACTGCTTTGCGATGCAGAAGGAAGGGAGGTGGTGGAAATGCTTGCTGAATACCCCGATATCTGGGACGTCAACATCAGCGACTGGAAGAATGACTCGCAAACCTCCCGTTTCAGTTCGGAGGGATTTCAGGAGCCCTATACGGCTTTTGTCAAGCAGGTAACCGGAAAGCCGGTGGTCGGAGTCGGTCGGTTCACGTCCCCGGACACCATGGTGTCACAGATCCGGCGAGGCATTCTGGACATGATCGGTGCGGCCCGACCATCCATCGCCGACCCTTTCCTGCCTGACAAAATCGAGCAGGGACGCCCTGAAGACATACGTGAATGCATCGGTTGCAACATCTGTGTTTCCGGAGACATGACGATTTCTCCCATGCGGTGCACACAGAACCCGACCATGGCCGAAGAATATCGCAGAAACTGGCACCCGGAACGGATTCCGAAAGCCCGATCTGCCGACGGAGTATTATGTATCGGAGCGGGCCCGTCGGGACTTGAAGCTGCCATGTCACTGGGCAGGCGGGGATACCGGGTAGTGGTAGCCGAGGCCCGGGACATGGCGGGCGGGCGAGTTCTCCTGGAAAGCCGGCTTCCCGGTCTGGCTGCCTGGAAACGTGTCATGGATTACAGAATCGGACAGATTGACCGGCTTGACAACGTCGAGATTCACCTGAACAGCGGGCTGGATTCCAGTCAGGTACTTGAGTTTGCGAGAGAGCTGGATATCCGGCATGTATTGTGCGCAACCGGTTCACAATGGGACCGGGAAGGCATCGGCAGGGAACACCCCGACCCGATTCCCTCGGATGGCAGTGTCACGACCCTGACACCAGATGACATCATGGAGACCGGACACGTGACAGGGAACGCTGTCGTCTACGATGACGATCACTATTACATGGGAGGAGTCATCGCCGAGGCGCTTGCCACACAGGGGACCAATGTAACCCTTGCAACACCTGCAGCAGATGTTTCAAGCTGGACTCACAACACCCTGGAACAGGGATTCATTGAAAGACGTCTTCATGACATTGGCGTCGATATTGTCGAAAAACACCGGATGGCAGGGATCAGGGACGGGAAAGTCAGGCTGGAACACGTCTCAAGCCTGAAGCCCTGTACCATCGATGTCGACAGCGTGATACTGGTTACCGCAAGACGCCCTCTTTGCGATCTGTACTTCGGACTCGAGCTGAACCCGGACGGCAGGCGTGAGGCCGGGATTGCATCATTAACGCGTATCGGCGACTGCCTGGCGCCAGCAACCATTGCCAGCGCTGTTTATGCCGGACACCTGTATGCCAGGGATTTCGATCAGGAAATTGACATCGACTCGGTACCCTACAGACGGGAATATATCAAGATATAGGGGTATTGACATGCAGGCAGGATTTCGACAAGGCAAGCACCAGGGGCAGATCCTGCGGAAAGCCCTTGAGTCGGCGGAACGAATAGCTGCAGCCTTGACTCCTTGTTCATCAGGAGGGCAGTTTCCCGGAAAGATGTGACACTGGAACTGCTGTCCAGGACATCCGTCTTGACCGGAAAAATGCATGAGGGGTGAAAGCAGCTTCAGAGAGCCAGCAACAGGCATCAAGGCGCATCAAGGCTGCCGATTGCGGAGGAGGACAGGAACTCCATTATGCAATGTAATTCAATGGGTTGAAGCAGAATCGCCGGAGACCCCGCCCATGACGGATTGTGTCGGCAGGATGGTCTGCCTTGCAGGCTGCACAACATGGAAGCCGGGTTCCATGGCAGAGCAACCACCGACAATGACGACGTTGCTGGTGAGCGAACCGGATCGCCGCCCCGGTCGGATTGTCCGGCTGACAGGCGATTCCCGCCGTCAGCAAGTTGTCAGCACAGCACGCCGAACCTGTTGCATCAACGGCTTCATGCCCTGTGCCCGGGCCATGAGGCTCTGAAAGATCACGATGGATTGCGTCACGATGTGGCGTTGCAGACGGTGCCTGACCGGGATACTCCGCTCACCAGCGCCTTGATGCCGTGCCGGCTCGAGTCGCAGGCCTGGCTTCTGGATGGTGTCGATCCATGAGGTGCTCATGGAGCAGTTCATCCAGTCGTTTTCCGCCCCCCGAGGAACTGATCCCGGACTTCAATGCGAGGGACTACCGGGTGCATGGCAAAGGCGCACGGATGTCCGGATAGCGGCTACCCTTTCCCCTCAAACCCGATCACACCATGGCATGAGAACTTGCCCATGATCTTCACGCCTGTACCGGAAATGGTTCCTCAGCCCCGGAGAATTCCGGACCTTGTCATCCCGGGCCTTCCATCAGTCGACAGGACGAGCTACCTTGATATCGTCTGCATGTCCACATCCAGAACCGGTATTGTCCAGCCTGGCCCGGTTCCTGCGTGGATCTGCATGGTGCCTTATCCACGCTTCCTTGCACTGAAAACAGCACGCATCGGAGCAGGGAATCCCTCTATGGTTCGGCCAGGGTCTGCCGGATCGAGAAAGTCCTCGAGCGACTCGAACTGCATCCATGCCGTCTTCCTTTGCTCATGCGCCGTGGTACGTGAAACGTCCAGACACCGAATATCCCCGTAACCACAATCCTCCAGCCAGACCCTGACCATGGGTACGGATGGAATGTGCCGAACATTGGGCATCCTCGCATAGGGACCATCGGGTATCAGCATATCCTCTGCACCGCCTTCGATAACCAGCGTCTCAAGTACCAGTTCACCACCCGCTCCAAGCGTACGACCAAGTGCCTCAAGATGCGAACGTGGACACCTCCGGTGATACAGGACTCCCATGGAAAACGTCGTGTCAAACCTCACTTCGCAGCTGCCGGAAGATCCGGTGGGAAACTCTTCAAGACGCAGGGGCAGGACCGAAGCGGCCGTCCCGGGCAGAAAATGGCGGATACTGTAAAACTGCGCCATGAACAACTGGGACGGATCAATACCCATCACATACCGCGCACCGGCTCCAAGCATTCTGAAAATGTAGTAACCGTTCCCGCAACCGACATCCAGTACCAGCCGTCCGGGCAACGGTTCAATCCGGTCCTGCAGTCGAGACCACTTGATATCGGAACGCCATTCTGCGTCGATTCCGATGCCGAGCACCTCGAACGGCCCCTTGCGCCACGGCCGCAGCGCCTCAAGGGTTTCACGCACGGACTGCCGCACTTCAGGAGACGTGTCTCCTGCATGACCTACCCTGACCAGGCCGTCTCGGAAATCATGATCAGAAGCAATGATGTCAGGCAGAGACCGAAGCAGGAATTCCCACAAGTCAAGGTGTCCGTGGCGACGGACCTGATAGACCTCGGCAATCGCTGCAAGCAGTGCGTCGCGTTCTGCCGCCAGCGGGGAATGATCAAGCTGCCCGACAAGATCCCTGGCACCCAGCATCGTCCGGCAACCTCCGCTACGGAAATTACCTGATCGCCAGGAATGACCGGAAGTTCATTCCCTGGAACCACTGGCAGACATGGAGAAACCCGACTTTCTTCAGGCGCCGGCAATGCTCGTCTACGGAATCCAGGATCATCACATTCTCCAGGGCGATGCGTTTGCGGCTGATTTCCAGGTCGCTGTAGCCATTGGTCCTCTTGAACTGTTCGTGCAGGCTGTTGAGCAGCCTGTCGGTATCCTCGCAGCCTGAGTGAACCTTTTCCGACAGGATCAGCACACTGCCATCCAGCATCCCGTTGAAAATCTTCCGGATCAGTGCATCGCGCGCTTCCGGCTGGATGAACTGGAGCGTGAAATTCATCACGACGACGCTGGCATTCGTGATTTCCGTCTCCCGTATATCCTGATGCACCAGATCATAAAGAGACCTGTCAAGCTGACTTTCCAGACGACTCCCACATCGCGTGAGCATTTCCCTGGAATTGTCCACGCATATGTAGCGGACTTCTCCCGGGCTGATCCGTGAATGCATGGACAACACCGCCGCTCCAAGGGAACACCCCAGATCGTAAACGCGGGTTCCCCTGATCGCATGATCTTCCGCAATGCAGCCGATCATGGCGATCAGGGCGTCGTATCCCGGTACGGAGCGCCTGATCATGTCCGTGAAAACATCCGCCACAGACCGATCAAACGCGAAATCAACCAGATAGTCCTCCTTTCCAAGAAACAGCTTGTCCCGATCCTGCATGGCGGCTACAGTACCCTGATCCCACTGTTTCGATTCATACCTGCTCCAGTTCGATCAGCGTGCCCAGCCCATCTTTCGGATGCAGGAAGACAACGGGCTTGCCATGCGCCCCGATTGATGGTTTGCCGCTTCCCAGAATCCGCATCCCGGTCGATTCAAGAGCGGTTGCCGCCTGCAGGATATCATCAACCTCGTAACAAACGTGATGCATGCCACCACGGGGATTCCTGTCGAGAAATCCCTGCACGGGAGAATTTTCCCCGAGAGGATGCAGCAGTTCGATTTTCGTATTGGGAAGATTCACGAATACCGTAGTGACACCGTGGTCCGGCAAGTCAACCGGATTCGATACCTCGGCACCGAAACGGTCCCGGTACAGGCCCGTGGCCTCGACAAGATCAGGCACCACCATTGCCACATGATTGAGTCTTCCGATCATGTCACGAATCCCCAGGGCACGGGCCGTCCGCCTGCTTGCGAAACTGGGCTACCAGCATCGAGGCTGCGGCAGACGGCGACAGGTCCCCGGACAGGACCCGGGACTTGAGCGAGTCCATCCGCCTGCGAACAGCTTCATCGGCCTTGAGATGATCAAGCAGCTGCTGTCGGGTTTCGGTCCACATCCATTCCCATGCCTGCCGACAGCGAACTTCGGATAACCGACCGTCCCGCCTGACCTGCTTGCGAAACCGGCACACCAGTTGCCAAAGCCTCTCGATACCTGATTGTTCGGTAGCCGACACCATGAGTACCGGGGGTATCCAGTCCTCATGCCTCGGCTGAATGAGGCGAATCGCATGACTGATTTCTGCTGCGGATAGCCTTGCACATGCCTGCATGGCGCCGTCCGCCTTGCTGATCACCACCATGTCAGCGAGTTCCATCACTCCACGCTTGATGCCCTGCAGGGTATCTCCGGCTCCCGGCAACAGCATCAGCATGAACAGGTCGGTCATGTTGCTGACCAGTGCTTCGGACTGTCCAATACCGACAGTCTCCACGATGATCACGTCATATCCGGCCGCTTCACACAATACGATCGCATCGCGGGTGCGCCGGGCGACCCCTCCAAGGGACTCACCGGCAGGGGTCGGACGAATGAAGGCATGGGGGTTGACAGCCAGACCGGGCATCCGGGTCTTGTCTCCCAGAATGGACCCTCCACTCAGGCTGGATGTCGGATCGACGGCAAGCACTGCGAGCCGATGTCCCTGATTGATGATATGACCGCCAAACACATCGATCAGGGTTGATTTGCCCACCCCGGGAACACCGGTCAGGCCGATCCGGATACTGTGATCCGGATTTTTCTCAACGGCCCCGAGCAGCCTCTCCGCTTCTTCCCGATGATCAGGTCGTGTAGATTCGACCAGTGTCAGGGCCTTGGCCAGTGTCTTTCGACAGCCTGACTCCAGTCGCGCTACATCGACCATCCGAACCGACGCCTGGTCCCGAGACATTGTGCAGCCTTACTCGAATTCCAGGATCGGCTGGTCCACCTCCAGGGTGGCGCCTGCCTCGACCAGAATGCCTGCTACCACGCAATCATGGTCCGCGCGCAGGGAATTTTCCATTTTCATGGCCTCTATCACGGCGAGTTCTTCCCCTGCCTTGACATGCTGTCCTTCAGCAACCTGTACCGAAACCAGCAACCCGGGCATGGGAGACAGCAGATACCTGGACAGGTCTGCAGGCGGACGAACCGGCATCATCCCGTAAAGCCTTGCGATCTCTGGGGTCATCACATGAATCACACCTGAAAACGCACCGAACGTGACTTCATACCCGGGCCCGCTTCGGTCTACCTGACAGGACAGGGCGCACCCTTCGATACGCCCCGTATAGACCCTGCATCCGGGAACCCAGTTGTCCTCAATCCGGTATTCCTGATTGTCATGGCAAACAATCCACGCATCATTCTCCTGTTCGATACTGGTTTCATGACAGTCCCCGTCCAGAAGCACGGCCCAGCGGGTACCGACCTTTTTCCCGTAGCCCTCTACCTGATTCGATATCGTGCTGGCACGCAGGTGATGACGATGATGAATCGTGACCAGAACACACACCAGTCTGGCCAGTTGATCGGGGGCAACTGGTTCCGCGACAAATCCATCGGGATATTCTTCTTCTATGAAGTGCGTTGTCAGATCCCCGGCACGGAATCTGGGATGACGCAGTATGGACGCAATAAACGACAGGTTCGTTTCTATACCGCGGATATGGAACTGATCCACGGCTTCCCGCATGGCGTCCATGGCACTTGCCCGGTCCTTCCCCCAGGTAACCAGCTTGGCAATCAGGGGATCGTAGTACATGGAAATCTCCGAACCCTCGACAACCCCGGAATCCAGACGCACATGTGTCGAAATTTCAGGCGGTCGATATGCTTTCAGGCGACCTGTCGAAGGCAGGAAACCCCGCAACGGACTTTCCGCACACACCCGGGCCTCGACAGCCCAGCCCTCAAGCCCGATGTCCTCCTGCGAAAAGGGAAGCGACTCGCCGGCGGCAACCCGGATCATCATTTCAACCAGGTCCAGTCCGACAGTCATTTCGGTTACGGTATGTTCAACCTGAAGGCGTGTGTTCATCTCCAGAAAATAAAAATCGCGCTGACTATCCACTACAAACTCGACTGTCCCCGCCGATACGTAGCCCACCTCTCTCGCCAGTGCGACGGCTTGCCGCGCCATCATCTCCCGGGTATCGTCATCCAGAAACGGTGACGGCGCCTCTTCGATTATTTTCTGGTGCCGCCGCTGAATCGAGCACTCCCGCTCATTGAGTGCCACGACATTGCCATGGGCATCGGCCAGTATCTGGATTTCTATGTGTCGCGGCTGTTCAATGAACCGCTCAATGAGAATCCTGCCATCTCCGAAACTCGCCACTGCCTCGCTCGTTGCGCGTTCGAATCCTTCCCTGCACTGATCAGCATCGTAGGCGACCCGCATGCCCTTTCCTCCTCCTCCCGCAGAGGCCTTTATCATTACGGGGAAGCCGATGCCCTTCGCAACCTGTACTGCGCTGGATGCATCGGGGACGACATCGGCATGCCCCGGAATGGTATGCACGCCAGCCTGCCGGGCCAGTATCTTGGATGCTATCTTGTCGCCCATGGTTTCTATCGCCTGTGGCCCCGGGCCTATGAAAACCATCCCTTCGTGTTCAAGCAACCTGGCAAACATGTGGTTCTCGGACAAGAAGCCGTAACCGGGGTGAACCGCAGAAGCGCCGGTGTCTCTGCAGGCCTCGACAATCCGCTCGGACACCAGGTAGCTATCCGAGGCGGCCGCGGTACCGATACAGACAGCCTCATCTGCTTCCGCAACATGACGTGCGGTGCGGTCCACGTCTGAATGAACCGCAACGGTGGCTATGCCCATGCGTCGTGCCGTGCGGATTATCCTGCAGGCGATTTCGCCGCGATTGGCAACAAGGATCTTCTCGAACACGGCCTCTGCCTGCTACCTACAGGGGAATGTTCCCATGTTTCTTCCAGGGATTGTCGAGCCGCTTGTTCCCAAGCATTGCCAGGGAACGACAGATTCGCTTGCGCGTATCACGCGGCAGAATCACGTCATCGACGTAACCTCTTCTTCCTGCAACAAACGGGTTGGCGAATTTTTTTCGGTATTCCTGTTCCCGCTTCTCCAGCAATTCGGTATCGCGGGCATCTTCACGGAAAATGATCTCGACCGCCCCCTTTGGACCCATGACAGCGATCTCCGCACACGGCCAGGCCAGATTCACATCACCACGCAGATGCTTGGATGCCATCACGTCATAAGCGCCCCCGTACGCCTTGCGAGTGATCACCGTGATTTTCGGAACGGTGCATTCGGCATAGGCATACAGCAGCTTTGCTCCGTGGGTAATGATGCCCCCGTACTCCTGGCCGGTTCCGGGCATGAACCCGGGCACGTCGACGAATGTCACGATTGGAATGCTGAATGCATCACAGAACCTGACAAAGCGCGCACCCTTGATCGAGGCGCTGATATCCAGGCAACCGGCCAGCACCATGGGCTGATTCGCCACCAAGGCAACCGTCATGCCTTGAAACCGCCCAAAGCCAATGATCAGGTTCCTTGCATAGTCCGGTTGCAGTTCGAAGAAATCCTCTTCATCAACGACTTTTCCGATCAGTTCCTTCATGTCGTAAGGCTGGTTCGGATTGTCAGGCACCAATGTATCCAGAACAGGGTCGGTCCGCGCCGAGTTGTCAAAGCTCTTGCGCCTGGGGGGTCCCTGACGATTGTTCTGTGGAAGGAAATTGAAGAAGCGGCGTGTCATCAGCAATGCCGCGACATCATTCTCGAACGCCAGGTCTGCCACACCGGATTTCGTGGTATGGGTAGTGGCGCCACCGAGGTCTTCGGCCGTCACATCTTCATGTGTAACCGTCCTGACCACATCAGGCCCGGTAACGAACATGTAGGAAGTATCCTGCACCATGAAAATGAAATCCGTAATAGCCGGAGAATAGACCGCTCCGCCCGCACAGGGTCCCATGACCAGGGATATCTGCGGAATCACGCCCGATGCAAGGACATTGCGCTGGAATACTTCCGCATAACCACCGAGGGAGGCTACGCCTTCCTGAATCCTGGCGCCACCCGAGTCATTGATCCCGATGACCGGTACCCCGGTCTTCATGGCGTGATCCATCACCTTGCAGATCTTTTCGGCGTTGGATTCGGAAAGTGAACCGCCGAAAACAGTGAAGTCCTGGCTGTAGACGAAGACCAGTCGTCCGTTGATTGTTCCATATCCGGTTACCACACCATCCCCGGGGATTGTCTTGTCCTGCATGCCGAAATCAGTACAGCGGTGTTCGACAAAAGTATCCCACTCCTCGAAACTGTCCTCATCAAGCAAAATGGCGATCCGCTCCCGTGCAGTCAGCTTTCCACGCCCATGCTGTGCCGCAATACGCCTCTCCCCTCCGCCCAGCCTGGCCAGTTTCCGCTTCTTCCCGAGTTCCTGTATTACTTCATGCATGGATCAGCACCACCATCGGCACAGCATGCCCGAAACCGAAATCAGGCATGTTCCTGCACCCTGTCCGACTCAAGTATATCCAGTATCTGAAGCGCTGCTTCCGGTACACTGGTACCGGGACCGAAAATGGCCGACACTCCGCGCGCGTACAGATACGCATAGTCATCCTGCGGAATCACACCGCCGCATACCACCTTGATGTCATCGCTCCCTCTTTCCTTCAGGCCAGCCATTACGGCAGGCACCAGGGTCCGGTGTCCTGCCACCTGTGACGATATGCCGAGTATGTGCACATCATTCTCGATAGCCTGACTCACTGCTTCCTCCGGGGTCTGGAACAGCGGCCCGATATCCACGTCGAATCCCATATCCGCAAAAGCCGTCGCAATCGTCCGGGCACCCCGATCATGACCATCCTGACCGAGTTTGACAACCAGTATTCGGGGGCGCCGACCTTCCGAACGTGCGAAGGCCATGACTCTCTCCTGTATCACCCTGAACTCCTCCCTGCCTTCGTAGGCCCTGCCGTAGACACCACCCAGCACGCCCGGTTCTGCGCGATAGCGCTGAAACACCGATGCCAGGGCATCGGAAATCTCTCCGACGGTCGCACGGGCACGGGCAGCCGCAACCGCCGACTCAAGCAGGTTTCCGGAGCCTGAAGCAGCAACCTCTGCAAGGGCATCCAGAGACCGGGTTACGGCACGCTTGTCCCGGGACTTGCGCACTCTTTCCAGACGTCCGACCTGGGCTTTTCGGATCGCATGGTTGTCCAGAATCCGTATGTCGACAGGCGTTTCCCGCTCCAGAGGATACCGGTTGACCCCTACAATGACCTCCTGCTCCTGATCCACCCGGGCTTGTCGCAGGACAGAAGCTTCCTCGATCCTGAGCTTGGGCAGGCCGGCCTCAATTGCCGCCGTCATGCCTCCGGCCTCCTCGATCTCGTCAATCAGCACTCTTGCCTCACGGATCAGGCTACCAGTCAGGCTCTCGACATAATAGGAACCGGCCAGGGGGTCCACCACATTGCGAATCCCGGTCTCGTGGCTGAGTATCAACTGGGTGTTGCGTGCAATGCGGGCGGACTGTTCGGTAGGCAGGGCCAGCGCCTCGTCGAAAGAGTTTGTATGCAGCGACTGAGTCCCTCCCAGCACAGCTGCCAAAGCCTCAATGGTCGTCCGGACGATATTGTTGTAAGGGTCCAGACTGGTCAGACTCACTCCCGAAGTCTGACAATGTGTTCTCAGTCGCAGGGAATCCGGATTTTCCGGCGAAAAGTGCTCGTCCATCAGGTCGGCCCAGAGTGTCCTGGCAGCACGCAGTTTTGCAATCTCCATGAAAAAATTCATGCCGGTCGCAAAAAAGAAGGAGAGCCGGGGAGCAAACTGGTCAACCTGCAGTCCGTGTGACAGGGCGGCCCGCACATACTCGATTCCATCTGCCAGGGTATAGGCAAGCTCCTGCACGACGGTTGCGCCAGCCTCCTGCATATGGTAGCCGGAAATCGACATCGGATTGAACCTCGGCATGTGCCCGGCGGAATAGGCGATGATGTCGGATACGATCCGCATGGACGGCCTTGGCGGATAAATGTAGGTGTTGCGGACCATGAACTCCTTCAGGATATCGTTCTGCAGCGTCCCGGACAATGCGGACTGGTCGACACCCTGCTCCTGTGCCGCAACAATGAACATCGCCATGACAGGCAGCACGGCCCCATTCATGGTCATTGATACCGACATCCTGTCCAGGGGTATCTGGTCGAAGAGCAGATTCATGTCCTCGACCGAGTCTATCGCGACCCCAGCCTTGCCGACATCTCCCTCCACTCTCGGATGATCGGAGTCGTAGCCGCGGTGCGTTGCCAGATCAAAGGCAATGGAAAGGCCTGTCTGCCCTGCTGCGAGGCAATCCCGGTAAAATGCGTTCGATTCTTCCGCGGTTGAGAATCCGGCATACTGGCGTATGGTCCATGGCCGCGTGCTGTACATCGTGGCCGTTGTGCCTCGCGTGAAGGGAGGCTGTCCCGGAAGGGATTCAAGATGTGCGATACCGTCCAGGTCCGCTGCGGTATAGACAGGCTTTACCGGAATCCCTTCCGGCGTCATCCATACCTGATTGTCCACGCCGCAACGCACGCGCTCGGCGGCAGCCTGCCGGCGCCACTTCGCCATGGCCGGGTCGGCATCGGCATCAAAAGCTTGGTTCATGGATTATTCGTGCTTCCTCTCTCCCCGGGAATTGTAACCGATCAGGACCACCTGCTCATCAGTGCTCATGGAATGTTCAGGCTGGCAGTTGAGGGTCACGACACCTGGTTCGGGATCATTTTCTATCCGGATTACGGTATTCGGCAAATCCGGGAACGATTGATACTGCTGGCCCTCGCTGCATGGTCCACTGGAAATACCCGATGGGATCCTGTGCCCGCGAGGCACGCAGTACAGTCGCTGATGCAATCAGGGAGCTACCGCCACTGCAGGCCGGGGAAACCGATGAGGAGGATTCCCTGCAGCATGCTGCGGATCCATGTGTATCGATCATCAAGCCATGAAGAGGATGTCTGTAACCCACGGATACGTTGGAATTGTCTCGGTGATCATGGCGCCGAACACCCCACTTCCGCTGTCTGAAATGCGTGCCTGACGGCCCGGACAGGCTGCCGTCACCTGCTCGCGCTCATGCTCCGGGGGCAATGACCTGCTATTGGGTCCACCTGCAACCGGATACCTTCAGTCGGTCAGCCCCTCAATGGAGTTCCTGCATGCATGCATGGCAGGACCTCGAGGGAACGAACCGGCGGATTTCGGTATCTGTCAGTCGACTATTCCGGACCGAGTATCTCCCGGAGGCATCGGTCGAGATAGTCGGCAAATTCCGGATCATTGCCCGGAGAGGCCACGCAATGCCCCCAGGCGGAACGGTAAACGTGATGGATACCGCCCGGTATGTGCCGGATTTCCAGATCATTGTCAGCTGACTGGAAATACAGGTCGTTGTCGCAGGAAATAACCACGGTCCTGGCTCGTATGGATGCGAGGGCCCGGGGTAAATCACCCCGATACAGATCGTTGTCGCTGATGTCGCACAGTTGCCAGGTCTCAAGCTTGCAGAGCAGATCGTTGGCATCCCAGTTCAGGTGATCATGCTCCCAGTCACAGAGCAATTCCTCCGCTGAAGAGAATCCGAGTTTCCGGTACAGCCCCTCGCGGTAGAATGTCTGGGAATAGGCCCATCCGGCATAAACCCGCGCAAATGCCTTGAGACCCGACGCCGGTGGCCTTGTGTAGTTGCCTGCGTCGAATTTCCCGTCTGCCATCAGTGCCGCCTTCACGCCCTCAAGAAAGACATGGTTGTGTATCGAGGTCCGGGCAGACCCGCAAAACGGCAGTATGGCCCTGACGCACTGTGGATACTGCGCACCCCATTGAAAAGACTGGCACCCCGCCATCGACCAGCCCGACACCAGCGCAATACCGGATATTCCAATCTCGTCGAACAGCAGCGCATGCTGTGCCCTGACATTGTCGTAGAGGGTGAACGTCGGGAATCTTGGTCCGTCATGCGGTGCCGGCGTGTTGCTGGGCGAGGAAGAAATTCCATTGCCCACCAGATTGATCGAAACGATGAAGTATCGCGCCGGATCAATCGCCCGGCCTGCACCGAAAAACCCTTCATTGCGAAGGTGCGTCCCGGTGTAAAAGGTCGGCAGAACCACTACATTGTCCCGCGCGGCATTCAACTCTCCGTAAGTCCTGTAGGCCAGCCTCAACCTGGGCAGCACGCCACCCCGCTGCAGGGGAAAGTCCTTCATAACATAGAAAAGCACATCACTCATGGCACATTTCCGCTATCCAGTTGTCATCGGCAACAGCAGCCGAACCGCAGTACGCTCTCCCGTTCAGCTGAATCAGGCATCCAGGTGCGGTTCCCGTGTCCCCGGACCACTACCGGACTACCGGCATGATTTCCGCAACAGCCTCTCCCACATGTTCCGGCAGCATGACCGGCGCTCCGGCCCTTGCACCGACAGTATCCGAGGCGGCGTGCACACCCTGCTCCTGCAATCCCTTCTTGTAGTAGTCCAGCGCCAGATCGGTCTCACCCATCGATTCAAGCATGGTCGCATAGTCGGTACAGACCCCTCCCCCGACCCCGGCTCCAATGGATCTTTCATAATAGTCGCGGGCCTTCTCGAACTGTCCGTGATACCTGTACAGTCGGGCAAGAGCCAGCAGCAGTTCGGGGTCCTGCGGATATTGCGCCAGAAACGATTCGGCAAGCTCTATCTGGTACTCGACGAAAGGACTGTGGATCAGCCCGTAGTGCCGGATCAGTTCCGGATGGTACGATTTCCTGAGCGCCCTTCTCAGCACGGTTTCCGCTTCCTTGGTATTGCCGACCCGGACCAGGGTCCTTGCGTAACTGCCGATAACGGATGGATTGCTGCGGCTTCCAGCCGGCAGGGATTTCCAGACGAACGCCGGATGGCCGGACGACGATTCGAGATATTCATCTGTTCCGACAAGTCGCTCATAGATTTCATGTTCCCGCTGCCTGATTTCCGATGCTGGAAATACCTGACATTTCTTCAGGCTCGGAAGCAGCAACTTCAAGGAAGCCCAATCGCTCAGCTCCCGGTACACTTCCGCCAGCAGCCGCAATACCGGCCTGCTCCTGGGAGACTTCTTCATCAGGCCTTCCAGGCAGAGCCTGGCATTGGAAATCTCGCCTGACTGGACAAGCAGGCGGGCGCGGGTCAGGTTGATCGCCAGGTGTTCTTGCGGCTGCTTTGCCAGGGCCTCGTCAAGATAGTGATCACGACGCTCCAGCCGGCCCTGCTGCTGCGCCGCGTAGGCGGCTCCCAGATAACTCAGCAACGGTGTCTTGTTGTATTGCAGTTTCTTCAGCAAAGCCGATTCGGCATCGGTCCAGTTGCCCTCTATCAGGCCGCAAAAACCCTCCATGTTGTGCAAGTGAGCCGCCTGCTCATTCCTGTGTTGTCGCCAGTTCCTGTACCGCCCGGGAGCCTTGGACAGGGATGCGATGAAGTTGAACAGCAGGTACAGGAACACGAACAGGACAAACAGCATCATTATCAGCAGGAGCAGTGGCATGCGAATGACGTAGGGTTCTCGCGCCAGCACGACATGGCCCGGATCATCCATGGACATCAGGGCCAGACCCATGGCAATCACCAGGGTCACGATACAGACGATAACCAGTTTCACGGATACCTCACCGGATCCTGCCGCGACAACGCCTCCTGCACGGATCGCACGGACCCGGACAGGTCTGGAAGTTCCTCATCCGGAACCGACTGTCGCACCTCGTCCAGCTCAGCAAGCCATTGCCGGGTGCGTTCCGAGTTCATATCGAAACGGCGCTCTGTCCATTCCCGCAATCGCTGCAGACGATCGGCAAGCATTTCGTATCGCTGCTGCACCAGGGACATCCGGGCCTCATCAAGCAACAGCCGGGTTCTTTCATAAACCAGCTGACGCATGTCAGCGGACAGAATCGGCGTGATCAGTTCATCCTGCCTTTCTATCTGCACCAGTTCCCCCAGATTGCCGAGCAGTTCCCTTCCCGCATCAAGCAGCGGTCCAGTGTACCGGTCGAACGTGCCGTCCGCCTCCTTGTCGGTTCCTGATTCCGGGGAACCGTCCGGTGAGGATCCTGTCCTCACAAGGCTGCCGGACACAAGATCACCGGCCAGATCAAGACTCCCCACGGTATCGTCAAGCACGGCGAGTCGGTCCATCAATTCCCTTGCGTCCACGGTCCTTACTCCGGCCAGAGCATTCATATCAGCCTTCAGCTGCCTCATGATTCCGGCGTGAGAAGCAATCGACAGATTCTCCAGCCTGCGGTTCGCCGCTTCCAGGGCCTGTAGCGCAAGACCCACATTCCGGTCGTAACGCAAGCGAAAGTCCGCACTGTTCACCAGATGAGCGACTTCTTTCAATGCCAGAACAGCGGTATCCTGTTCCTGAATGTCCTGTATTCGTACGACCGATCCGGACAGGATGTCCATTTCCCGGCGAAATGCCTCCAGGGCTGTTTCAGTCCTTGTCCCGGATGCAACAGCCTGGTCACGAACCGCAAGCGCAAGGTCAGAAGCCGTGTCCTGAATCTCGCGAAGCCCCGCAGAGAGTCTTGATTCCTGATCAACAAGCCGGACATGAAGATTTCTTATCTGCTCCTCATGATCTGAACCAGTACGTTCCACAGCACCAAGCCGCTCCCCCGCCAGATCCAGTCGGTCCTGATACCGACCCAGTGAAATGCGTGAATCGACCAGAACGACATATCCGATATAACCGCTTGCGGCGACAGCCAGGAGACTCAGCCCCAGTGCCGCCCACCCCAAACCTCCGGCAGACCTGGCAGGGCCTGGGTCCGCAGGGCTGTTTTCCCTGCCTCCAGGCAGGCGATCTGTCGCCGGAGCATCCTTCGAACCCACGGGAGCAGATACCCCTGACTGTGGTCCCGCCGCGACCGGGGAGTCTGTCGGCATGTCCTCCGTCTCCACCCGGGAGTGCGGTTCGGCGCCTGCCTGCTCGGGCCGTCTGCGTACAACCGTTTTCCTGGAAGTTGATTTTTTCTTGCGTACGTTCTTTGAAGTAGGCTCCGCCAATCCCGGATCCTCATGGTCTGCCTTTGGCCGTAATGCTAACGCAATCACGTTCCAATGTCATTTCACACTATCGACGCCTGACCCGGACTGTCCGTTTCCTCGCAAGAACCTTCCTGCATGAAAGACCAGGCCTGCGTCGGCACTTCCAGACGGGGCTTCTATTGTGCGAACTTCCGTCCTTGCAGTATGCCGAGAGTCCTGAGCACCGGCTCATTCCCGGGAGCGGTCGGAATCACGTCGCGCATTCCGCGGTGAATACAGTAATTCCTGATGCGCTGACTGATCGCGACGCCTGTAACATCATGCAGCAGGTAATGGTCAGACGGATCCAGCAGGGCCAGCAACGCATCAAATACTGCATTACTGGTAATCACGACTGCATCGAATGGCGTTTTTTTCCACGCATCAACCACCGGATCAAACGGCTGGTCCGAAAGAATCCGATGATAGCTGCATACCATTTCCACACAGGCGCCACGCTGCTGCAAGGCCCGGCGAACCAGTTCCCGCCCGTTCTGGCCACGGAAAACGGCGATGCGTTTCCCGGCCCATTGTACCTGTTCAAGCTGTTCCAGCAATCCCTCTGAACTGTAGTCGTCGTGCGGCTCGAAATGAACCGGCATGCCGAGTTGCCTCAGGGCCGCGGTGGTTGCCGGACCCACGCTTGCCACCCTTGCCGTTTCAGGCATTGCGATACCAAGCGCCTGCATCCTTGCTGACAGGGCATTGGCTGCAGCGACACTGACAATAATGAACAGGGAATAGTTGCCGGCATTCTCCAGTACCCTGTCAACTGGCTCGAAATATTCCGGCTCTACCGTCCTGAGCACGGGAAAATGCGTAGCGTATCCGCCGTGTGCCCGAATTTCGGCAACCAGACTGTCACCCTGCGGACTTGGCCGTGGAACCAGAATCCGTAGCCCGTCGAGAAAGACCGGATCATTCCCGGACATGAACGCTGTCGATAATTGTCCGCGCCCCCTGATTGATCAGGTCCTGGGCAACCTGCCTGCCGAGATCATTGCCCGGAGTGCACGGACCTGTCCGGTCGCTTGCCAGGATTCTCGAACCATCCAGCGCACCGACCCTGGCACGCACTCTCAGCACTCTTCGTCTTCCTTCCAGGATTTCACCGTACACGGCAACTGGTGCGTGACAGCCGCCGTCGAGTACGGCATTGGCAGCGCGCTCCGTGGAAACCCGAAGGAGTGCATCGGGATCGCCCAGCGGTCTGATCAGCGCATTGATTTCGCCATCTCCCGCCCGGCACTCGATGCCGACCACCCCTTGTCCGACCGCCGGCAAACACACATCCGGGTCAATCATCTGGGCAATACGTGCCTTCATGCCCAGGCGTTTCAATCCCGCCACAGCCAGGATGATGCCGTCGAACTCGCCCGCATCCAGCCTGGCGAGACGCGTATTGACGTTACCGCGCAGATTCTCCAGCACCAGTTCCGGATAACGGGCCTGAATCTGGCAACGTCGCCTCAAGCTACAGGTTCCGACCACTGCCCCCCGGGGCAGTGCGTCCAGGGAAGGATACCGATTCGACACCCATGCATCCCTCGGATCATCACGAGCACACATTACCGGAATATGCAATCCATCGGGCAGATTGACCGTCACATCCTTCATGGAATGAACCGCAAGATCAATATGTCCTTCGGAGAGAGCGGATTCAAGTTCCTTCAGGAACAGCCCCTTGCCACCGGACTGATGCAGGGGAACATCCAGTGTCCGATCACCCTCCGAGACCATTTCCACAAGCTCAATATCCAGATCCCGATATCGCTCAAGCAAGGCCTGTTTCACGTAGCTGGCCTGCCAGAGCGCAAGCTGGCTGGCCCGGGTTCCGATTCGCACTGTTCTCATCTGACCGAAAAACCCGGAACCTGCAGAAGCGAATGCATGCGTTCAGGATTCCTGACTCGTCCGCATAAACCGCGATTTCCTGCGATGGTCCGGGAACGCACACCCATTGCGGGTGTACTGCCATTGCCCGGACGGGGACCTGCCAGATCGGACCCGCTCATTTCCCACCTTTCGCGATTTTCAGGCGCAGGGTATCGATACCCTGCTTGCCCAGTGCGGAATCAGTGCTGGTCATTTCGTTGTAATTGCCGAAAGGACCCAGCCTTACCCGGAAGAAATCCCCCTTTTCCTGGATCGTCACTTTCTGAATCCTCGGCCTGAATCCCATCAGTGCCAGTTCTGCCTTCATGCGCTCAGCATCCGCATGCTTCCTGAAAGAGCCTGCCTGCAGCATATAGCTGCTGTCGCCGGTTTCCGAAGACACGACCTCGGCAACAGGAGCAGCCTCTTCCGGATTGCCGTCATCCGTCCCTGCGGGGGCGGATTCCGGTTTCGGAACCACTACCTCGATTTCGGGCAGGACAGTATAGAAATCGAAACTGGTTTTCGGCTTCGCCGGCTGTGTCCTCTTCTCGGTCCGATCCGTAACCGTGGTCTTGCGTCCATGCTCTATCATGTTGCGGATACCGGTGCCCAGGCCACCGTCTGCCTCCTGCGCCCCTTTCCACAAGATAACCGCCAGGCCGCCGATAACCACTCCAACGCAAACCAGCGTCAATTCGTAAAGGGTTCCACCGTTTCTCGGGGATTTCCAGCGGACGGTATTTCTTCTTGCCTGTGCCATGGATGCTGTCCGCAGGAATTACATGCGTTCGGGCGCGGAGACACCGATCATGTCCAGACCATTTTCCAGCACAATCCGTGTTGCGTCGATCA